>NZ_JCANVJ010000022.1:0-61797 GCF_059569355.1 Desulfobotulus sapovorans DSM 2055
GACCGGATCAAGGCTTTTCTGGCCGACAAGGCATATGACGCGGCCCGGCGAGTCCTGGATGTTCTGGAGAAAGCAGATGTGGAAGCCGTGATTCCTCCTAAACGAAGTCGCACGGATAAGCGCTTATATGACAAGAAATTGTACAAAGAACGCGCCCTGATTGAAAACTTTTTTGCCAGACTCAAGCAATACCGCGCCATTGCTACTCGATACGATAAGCGGGCCGTCGTTTTTTTGGGTGCCATACACTTGGCAGCTTCCGTCATATGGCTTAACTGATGACACGCCCTAGATAGTGACGAAATGGCATGTGGGATGCTCCGTCACTAATTGTACAAAGGACTGTCATCATGGGATTTTTAAATAATTCAAAAATCGATGCAGCCGTACCATCAGAAAAACGAATCACCCTCCGGGATGGGGACGGCCTCTTCCTAGCGGTGGAACCATCCGGGAAAAAGATATGGTTTTTCCGATACTCGTTTCAAAAAAAACAGCAGGATATGAGGTTGGGGGAATATCCTGGGCTGGGCATAAGGGCTGCCAGAGACAGGGCCTTGTCTCTCAGGAGACTGATTGCCGACGGCAAAAACCCCAAGGAAGAAACCCGAACCGAAGAGGAAAAAACCTTTGAGGCCATCGCCTCCAGGTGGCTGGCCAATGTCCATGGGCGTGAGGTGAGAGAGAGCCATCAGGAGAGAAACCGTCTGCTGCTGGAAAAGCATGCGTACCCATATTTCAAAGGAAAACGGCCCGACCAGATTACTGCGCCCATGATTCTGGCCCGGCTTCAGGTCATCTGTGATGCTGGTTTTCTTGTCACGGCCCAGAGGGTTAAAAATCTGATGGGACAGGTGTTCCGGTACTGTGTGGGACAGGGCATGGCGGAGAGAGACCCCACGCAGGATCTCCGGGGTCTGCTGCCTGTCCGGAAGGTTGAGCATTTTGTAGCGATCCTGGAGCCGGTGGAGCTGGGTGCGCTGCTTCGGGCCATGGACGGCTACACCGGGAGTCCGGTGATCAAGGCCGCCCTTCGGCTTTTGCCTATGCTTTTTTGCAGGCCTGGAGAACTGCGGCATATGCGCTGGGCCGAAATTGATCCGGCAAGGGCCCCTTGTGGAGCGGGCGAAGATCTTCATGCTCTCCACCCCCACCACGGAGAACGGCCCCATCTGGAAGTTTATGGAAGAGGAGGCGGAGCTGATCTTTGACTGGCAGGTTCGCTGCCCGGACTGCGGCAGGGAGCAGAAGATGGCCTTCAGCCGCATCCGATGGCCCGAAGGCAGCGCTGCGGACGCCTCCCGGGTGGAATCCCAGCATCTGGCATGGTACGAGTGCAGCCACTGCCCCTCCCACTGGGACGATGAAAAGCGGGACATGGCCGTGCGCCACGGCAGATGGCGCTCACGGGATAAGGGCCTTTCCATAGCCGCAGCCCTGCAATCTTCCCGCCCCAGCCGTGTGGGCGTGCATTTTCCCGGATGGAATTCCCTCTTTGTGACCCTTTCGGAATGCGCGGCCTCCTTTCTCCGGGGGCTTACCAGCAAATCCGCCTTAAGGGATTTCTGGAACAACTATGCCGCCGAACCCTGGAAGATTGTTTTAGAATCCACCTCCGAGGCCGAAGCCCTCAAGGCCCGCTGCACCCTTGCCCCCGGCATGGTGGCCAATGAAGCCGTGGCCCTCACCTGCGGTATCGATCAGCAGCACGGGGGCTATTTCTGGATGGTGCGCGGCTGGGACAGGCACTTCAACTCCTGGCTGGTGGAAAGCGGATTCTCGCCGGACGAGGCGGATCTGGATCATCTTCTCTATGAGCGGAGCTGGCCCATCGACGGAGAACCGGGCCTGCGGATGAAAATCTGGCGGGCGGCCAGAGATTCCGGCGGCAATGCCTACGACACGGGCCAGACCATGCGGGACGAGGCCTATCTCTGGCTGGACAGCCGCTGGGGCCTCTGCCGTGGGTGTCAGGTCTGGGTGACCAAGGGCGCATCCACCAGCCTTCCCACCTTCAGCAAGCTGGGCAACCCCCTGCGTCAGACCCGATCCGGCAAGAAGCTGCGCTCCGACGCGCGCCTCATGCTGCTGGATCCCAACCGGCTCAAGACCTCCTTTTTCGAGCGTCTGGAAAACGCCATTCAGGGCCGTGGCCATGCGGGCTATCTCCATGAGGGCGTGGCTGAAGGATCGGACTATCTGCGCCAGATCACAGCGGAAGAGCTTCGGGAAGAGGCCGGGCGGCAGGTCTGGGTGCAGCTCAGAAAAGACAATCATTTTCTGGATTGCGAGTGCATCGCCCTGGCTCAGGCCCTCTGGGAATGGCCCGGCGGCGGCGTGAACCTTCTTCAGGATCGGGTGAATGTGGTGGAAGAAAGCGCCCCGCCGCCTCCGCCCCGGAGACCGAAGGGGGAAAGGCCGGAGAAGGGGCGCAAACTTCCCGGCTGGCGGGACAGGATGTGAACCATGGAATTTTTTACAACGGACAGAATAAAGGAGGCAGCATGAAACCCAGCCCTACGGCCCTTGTGGGCTTAAAAGAAATTTGTGCCTATGCGCGGATGAGTGCGCCGAGGCTGAAGATTGCCATTCAGGAGCATGGATTTCCTGCCCGGCAGATCATCGGAACGGAGTGGCAGTCGGACATGCAGCTGGTGGATGAATGGCGGCGGGAGAGGATTGGGCGGGGCGCTGCATGAAGGGAAACAGAATATTACCATGCGCATCTTTAACTATGATACCCTCTACATCTGTATCTATGTTCGATTTTGACCATTCATGGCTACACTCAGGACAAACATATAAACTTCCATCATCATATGTATAGGTAGAATTGCATCTTGGGCAATTTGGATATTCAATCATCTTTTATTTTCCTTTATTTGGCTAACGCCGCGAGTTTATGGCAACCAAAAATGCTTAGCAACTTTCTTAAAGTGCCTTTCAGACGACTCATACTTAAAATGTGTTTTGGCTACGATCAAATCGAGATTAACAACAATAGTTTTTGCTTCCTTCAGAGACTGCAAAGTATCATTCCATTTCAACTTGAAGTCCTCGTTATTGAATGTTCTTCTTTCTTTATGATCTAATTTTACTTGATTATGAGCAATCATTTTGTCTCGCGCTGATTGAAGACATTTAAAGTGATTGCTATTGAGAAGATTTTCAAAATTTTTGATGACTTCGTTATATTTATCTTCAAATAATTTTATTTTTTCCGAAACCTGAATTGTTTCGAATATTTCTGTCAATGCTTCATCATGCTTCCCGTCTTGTCCCAAATATTGATAATTTTCTAAAATACAGAATCTTGAATGCAGTTCCTTTCTGACAGAACTATCACTTATTTGACCGATGATACAACGTAGACTGGCAACCTTTTCATGAGCGTCGGATGTGAGAGATGCAATATTTACTGCAAGTGATTCATACAAAGTATTTCTAACGATGTCTAATCCTTCAGCACCAAAGCAATTGTCTCGTTTCGAAACAACGTCTTCATCAAACAATAACTTTTCTAACAAGGCCTGTTGTTCAAAAGCATAGAGTAGTTTTTTCC
The DNA here is from genome assembly GCF_059569355.1 of Desulfobotulus sapovorans DSM 2055. Taxonomy (NCBI): domain Bacteria; kingdom Pseudomonadati; phylum Thermodesulfobacteriota; class Desulfobacteria; order Desulfobacterales; family Desulfobacteraceae; genus Desulfobotulus; species Desulfobotulus sapovorans. Next base: position 3,563 of record NZ_JCANVJ010000022.1, read on the forward strand.
TCACAATCGACACGTACTCAGTGATTTTTTCAATTCGTTTCTTCATGATTTTTCTGGCGCCATCGTTTGAGTTATGTCGCAGCATCTACAAACACATACTCTCTGTGCCATTTCATGTACTTCGCATGAGCTGACGTGAGGTGTGCCTTAGCCTCATTGGAGCATCCAAGCGCTTTGTAGACGGAGTCTGGCAACGATTTTGATATCAGAACATAACCCTCATCTGTGAAAGAGATCAGTCCTTTGTCAAATAGAGCATCAAAGTTTGGTGATAGAAGAAGGCCATTAAACTTGTCGAGGCGCTCAGCGTTCGTAGAGTCTCGCCATGGCTTGATGTGTGACGCACGAAGAATATTGACGTAGTCACAGCCAGAAACGCAGCATTTGCCCCACATGGCAATAAGGCTTTCACGAAACGAGCCCTGTCCGATGCGAGCCTTTACCAACTGCTTTTTTTCTGTCTCGGTTAGGTCGGGATCTCGAGAAATATCGTTCTCAGCATTGCGCTCAAGATAGTCGAAAACATCTTGGGTCACCCAATATTTTCTTTCGACGCCAAATGTTCCCGTCTTGGATGGATTAACCCCAACTGATCCACAGAATTCAATGTACGCTTTTTCTAGTGTAGCGTTTGTATGCGGCCTAACTCCAAGCACCTGATTTATTGCGGCGTTTGTAATGCGCCCATCTCTGATTGGATTGCTTGCATGGGTTGCCAACTTGTTGTTGATGTATCCAATAAATCTTGATGGTGCGAATGAAAGCCCGGCTTGAGATTCGTATGGCAAGAAGCAGGTCCCGCGCTTAATCAGTGCACGGTATTCCACTTGTGTCTCGTCACTTGATCTCCGTCCTCGTTCCAACTCAGCAATATTACTTTTTATCTGCTCAAGGGTGCCGACGACGTTCATTTGAATGACTCCATTTTAGCGGCATAACGGGGCGGCGGATCAGCTGCAAAGCCGTAGGCAAGCTTGCTTGCCGGAGGATTTGTCTGCTGAATCCGCGTGATGGTCGGCGCGGAGCGCCGGGCAGCATGCGGATGGTATCCGGCGCCCCGATGGCGCGGCGCGAAGCGTCCGCGCCATCAAAATATTATACAGATCCGTATAACATGCAGAAAGTGACATTATACAGCCCACTACACCCTCAAAAAAATGCTCATTTCTACTCCACCCATCCGATCCTGACAAGCCCCCGCGTCCTTTTTCCGTAGTTTTCCGCCTTTTTCCCCTATCCGCAACAGCGTCTTGACATTCCATTCCGGTCTGGGTACTGTTTTCATGCTGCGGCAAAAAACCGTAGTCGGGATTAGCACCCCGAACATCCACGGCGTTCAGCGCCCCCCATATAAGAAATGCAGGCGCATTTTTTGCGCTCTCGCTTACCCTTATGGCGGAGCTGTACAGGCCTTCCTCGGAAGGGCCGGGAGCCGTGAGACCGGTAGTGCTAACCTGTACAGTTCCGCCGCCCCTGTTTAGCACCAGAGCGGCGGATTCCATCCCTTTCTTTTCTCACGGAGGTACACCATGGAAAACGCTCCCGCCAGTTTTGATTTTCAGGAAAAATCCGTCCGGACAATCACCAATCCCGATGGCACCATTTGGTTTGTTGCACGGGACGTCTGCGAAGCTTTGGAAATTTCATGGATGGGCAAAAAAACCCTTGCCAGCATCCCGGAGATATGGTGCCAGGTCGGGAGTTTCCCTACTAGGCAGAAAAACCAGCACGGGGAATCCGGCGTAACGGAAAAAGATGTCATCCTCATCAACGAACCCGCCCTGTACAAGCTGGCCTTCCGATCCAACAAACCCGCCGCCGAAGAGTTCACCAACTGGGTGGTCTCGGAAGTGCTTCCCGCCATCCGCAAAACAGGCCGTTTCTCGGTGACGGCTCCGGCCCTTGCCACGGAAGCCCCGGACAGGGAAGACCCGATCCGCCTTGCCCGCAAGCTCGTGACGTAGATGAACGTCATCCTCCGGGATATGCCCGCCCTCAGCCGCCTGTATCAGGATCTGGGCATTGCCGTGAACGATGTCCTCCGCACCCTCCGCACCCTCTGCGTCCTCAGCCCGGACATCCACCACGAAGCCTATCTTCAGTCCCTCCTGAATCATGATACCGCAGCAAAACCCCGGCACTGATCCATAAACAAAGCCCCTGCATCCTTTTTCGGTGCCGGGGCTTTGTCTTGTCCGGGAGTGATCTTTTTCCCCTTTTCCATCGGGTGAGGGCGTAAAAAACCATTGCCAGATAAGCCGCAACTGAATTACAGTTGCAAAAAGTGGAACCGAATACAAAGGTCTCTCCTGCATATGGGAAAAAAAGAAAAACTTCTGAAAAGACTCTTTTCCAGACCCAGAAATTTTACATGGGATGAACTGGTTTCCCTTCTGAAAGCCCTTGGTTTTGAGATCCTTCAGGGCAGCGGTTCCCAGTGTAAGTTTGTCCATAAAGAAACACAAACCATCATCAGTCTTCACAAGCCACATCCGGGCAATGAACTGAAAATGTATGTAATGGATCAGGTAATTGAAAAATTATCCGATATGGGTGAATCCGATGAAAGGTCTTTTTAAGTACAAGGGGTTTTATGGCTCTTCAGAAATAAGCCATGAAGACAATGTACTGCATGGAAAAATTGAGTGCATCCATGATCTGGTCACCTACGAGGGGGAAACGGTGGAAGCACTGCGTCATGCCTTTGAGGAAGCGGTGGAGGATTATCTGGAAACCTGCAAAATGCTTGGCAGGGAGCCGGAGCGTCCCATGTCCGGAACCTTTAACGTGCGCATCGGGGAAGAGCTGCACAAAAAGGTCTCCCTTGCCGCAAAGGGTTCGGGCATGAGCCTCAACGACTATATAAAGAAAACCCTTGCCGAAAAGCTGGAAAAAAAGCCGGAACTGCACATGCATTTTCACTGGAAACATGAGCAGACAAGCACCTTTTCTTCCAGATCCGGCAGGGAGACGTCTTCCCGTAAGAATGTCCTGAATTTTCAAAGGAGGGCAAACTGAATGCTGCACCATGTGAAATATCTGGGGCATGAACTGACGGCAAGCACCTTCCGGCTTCTTCAGGAACCGGACAATGATGGCCAGTACAGCTATGCCATAGAGGCCCACGATTCCGTCGTCATCGATGAGGTGGCAGAGGATGAGGAAGGCACCGACAGCCCTGTCCGGCATCTCACCATCCCCATGACGGCCACGGTAAAGGGCCTTGAAGCAGAAAGGGAGGTCTTTACCATTGGCCTGCGCTTTCTGCTGCGGTTTGAGCTGGGAAGAGATTTCAGCATGGATGAAGAGGCCCTGTCTGAAAGCTCCTGGTTTTTCATGAACTTTGCCCATGTGGCGGCCAAGGAAATGATTGACGGCATGTTGTCCCATACGGTTTTGAGGGGGACATTTATGCCTGCACACAGAAGATCCGCAGACTAAAAAAGCGCAGCGTCTTCTCCGGACTGCCTTTCCAATGAAAAAAGCCCCTGCATCGTTCGGTATGGGGGCTTTTTATGTCCTAAAAAAAGAATCATATTGCATTTTCTGCAAACTTTATGCAGAAATCAGTTTTAAATTATGTTTCACCCGACCCGGAGGCCGTATGCTCATCGAATTCAATGTTGCCAACTACCGTTCCTTCTGGGAGTCCCAGCACCTCCAGATGACAGCCAGCACCGCAGCGGAGCTGAAGGAAAGCCATACCTTCGCGCCTGCCTCCAAAGAAACGCTGCGGCTTCTGCGGTCTGCGGTGGTCTACGGGCCAAATGCCTCCGGCAAAAGTAACCTGATCAAAGCCCTTTCCTTTATGCGGGAAATGGTGCTGCATTCTGCTCAGGGTCAGGAAGGAGACGCCATCGATGCCTCTCCCTTCCTTTTCCATGAAAGCGGAGACAGCCTGCCCGGTGAATTTGAGGTGATCTTTATTGTGGACGGGGTGCGCTATCAATATGGCTTTGCCGTGAACCGCCAGAGGATTGTGCATGAATGGCTGCTGGCCTATCCCCAGAGCAGGGCGCAGCGCTGGTTTGAGCGTTCCTGGAATGAAAAGGCTCTGGCTTACGACTGGAAATTCAGCACCAGTTTCACAGGCACCAGAAAGCTCTGGCAGGAGGCCACCCGCGCCAATGCCCTTTTTCTTTCCACCGCCATCCAGCTCAACAATGAGCAGATGAAGCCGGTTTTCCACTGGTTCCGGAAAATTTCCATCATTCCCCACAATGCCATCATGCACCGGGCCTTTTCCGTTGAGCACTGCCAGAATGAAGCGCATAAACAGGCCCTCCTTGAACTGCTGAATGCGGCGGATCTCAGCATCAGGGATATCCGGTGTGAAAAAAAGGAACTGGAAAAAGAAGACCTGCCGCCGGGTATGCCCAGAGAACTTCGGGATAAATTTCTTTCTGATTTTCCGGGAGGAAAGGTTGTCCGGGTCTTTCTGGGCCACCAGATGGAGAATTCCGATGCCATTGTCTGGCTGCCTCTGGAAGAGGAATCGGACGGTACCCAGAAACTTTTCGACTATGCAGGCCCATGGTTAGATGGCCTGAAGAATGGGCGTATCTTTATGGTGGATGAACTGAACAACAGCCTTCATCCCCATATTCTGCGGTTTATTCTGGGGCTTTTTCACAATGCGGCGCTGAACCGTGAGAATGCCCAGCTCATTTTCACCACCCATGACACCACCCTTCTGGATCAGGAAATCATGCGGCGGGATCAGATCTGGTTCATGGAAAAGGACAGGCATAATGGCAGCCGTCTCTACCCCCTTTCCGATTTCAAACCCCGCAATACGGAAGCACTGGAAAAGGGCTATCTTCAGGGCCGGTACGGGGCCATTCCCTTTATCGGCGAGGTGAGGTTCTGATGGGAACGGACGATCTGCATCATAAAAGAAAGGAAAGACGGCTTTCCTCCCTTGCCAGGGAAAGGGCAAAACGCGCCCCCTACGAAAGCGTGCTGATTGTCTGTGAAGGCGAGAAAACGGAGCCTGCGTATTTTGAGGCCATGCGGAAGGATCTGAGGCTGAGCAGCGCCAATATCCGTGTGACGGGAGATTCGGGTTCCGCTCCCATCCGTGTGGTGAATTACGGCCTTGAGCACCACAAAAACTATGACAGGGTTTTTTGCGTTTTCGATAAAGACCGGCACGGAAGCTACCAGCCTGCTCTGGACAGGCTGAAGGGGAAAAAACTTCCGAAAATCCGGGCCATTGTTTCAGCGCCCTGTTTTGAATTCTGGCTGCTGCTGCATTTTGAAAAAACCACAAGGAATTTTGATACAAAGGGAAGCGGCTCCGTCTGCGAAAATGTCATTGCCGCCCTCAGAAAACCGCGCCTGTATCCGGACTATGCCAAGGGCCGTGGGGATGCCTGTTCCCACCTGAAAGACCGCCTGCCCCAGGCCATGAAAAACGCCAGGGAAGTGCTGGCCCTTTGTGAACAGTCCCAAAGCTGGGAAACCTTTACGGAGGTGCATCTGCTTGTGGAGTATCTGCAAAACCTGAAAAAGTAGGCTGATGCCCCCCCGTCAAGCAAAATCAGGCCCCATTCAGCAAAAAAGCCCCCCATCCACGCCCATCTGAGCACCCTGTAAAAAACGCCCCCCATCCCGGCCCTATACTCCCCGCCTATCCCCAAGGCAAGGCCGTTATGCCCTTCCAGATGCTGGAACTTCTCAAAACAGAAATCTGGGCCGCTGCGCCTTCGGCTTTAGATGCCCTGGCTTCGGCTCTGCGTCCCCCTACTCTTGCCTCTTTTTCCCAGGCCCCCGATCCGGAGCCTTTCACCCGCTCCGGCGGTATTGCTTTGCTGCCAGTCACGGGAATCCTGTCTCCGGATTACGGCTATGCCGGGGCCTTTGCCCCCCTTCGCACGGGGTACAGGGGCCTGCGCCAGCAGTTTGATCTCGCCATGGCAGACCCCGGCATACATACCCTGCTGCTCTGTTTCAACTCCCCCGGCGGCACGGTGCAGGGCTGCAAAGAGCTGGTGGATCACATGGCTGCCGCTAAAACCGCATCGGGTAAACGGGTCGTGGGCTATGTGGACGGGGCCTGCATGTCTGCGGCTCTGTGGCTTTCATCAGTCTGCGATGAAGTCGCCGCCCCGGCCACGGCGTTACTGGGCAGCATCGGCGTGTTGCAGATCCATGCGGAATCAAATAGCCCTCTTGGTGAGGATCGGGGTGAGGGCCAGACAACAAAGGAGACGCGGCGTGCGGATACCGGAAGAACTTTTTAAAGCCTGCATGGAAGTCGCACCCGCTGTTCTGCTGGCCATGCTGGGAGGGATGGTGAGGATGCTGCAAAACCCAAAAGCCTTTTCGTGGTGCTGGTTTTTCGGCGGGCTGCTCATGAGCGCTTTTGTGGGCATCCTCGTCTTTCTTCTCATTGCCGAGGCCGTGTCCCCCAACTTCCGGGCCGCTGTCTGTGGTGTGAGCGGGTATTCCTCCGCCCAAATTCTGGGTCTTCTGGAAAAAAAGGGGGGAGCTGACTTCTTTTAGCATTAGTGCTCGGTTCCAGCATACACCCACATAGGTTCTGTTTTTCCTGCACGAACAAAACCTACGGACTGGTAAAATGCTATGGCCTCACCGTCGGCAGTCAGCATTTGCTGATGAAAATTTCCGTAAATAGAGTGCATGGCTTCGATCATCTTTCTACCCACCCCCTGCCTTTGATATTCAGGATGAACGAGCATATGCGGATAGTAGACAACCAGGTAACCATCAGAAATGGCATTCGCAATACCAACCAATGCACCTGAAATTCTAGCCGTAACCAAGGTATGTGAATTCCTTAATGCAGGTAAAAGCAGTTCTGGTTTTTCAGCAGATGACCAATGATTTAAACGATATAAATTAATAACTTCAAGCTCATCGACTGTACCGTTTACTTCGATTTCAATATCCATTTTTTCTCTTTTTTATGGTCAATGGGCGGCGTAAAAATAATCTGGCCTCCTTTACGCCATCATTTTTTCAAAACGAAAGAAGTAATCTCCGCCTATCATATCATCTTGTATTTTTGGATCTTTATGGTGATGATTGAAGAACTCAACAGCTGCAAAACCACAACGATTAATATAAAAATGAATATTCCGTTTTTCAAAATATGGAGTAATCGTTTCCCATGCCTTTGTATCAGGATACCTTTTCTCAATTGCAGACCAAATCATTTTACCAATACCTCGAGAATGGGCACCATTTTTTACATATAGAAAATCGAGATGATTATGTCTTGTAGAATCATCAATAACGACAATTGCGCCACCGACAATCTGCCCATCAATAACTGCTTTATATGCGGCAGCACCCTTTTTTGAGAAAGAACTGTCAATATCCTTTTCTGGTAGAATTTGACCATCCAAATCCGAGAATTCAGAGGCAGCTCCCGTTTGGAATGCTTCCTGCATATCTTTTTTAAACACTTGCATATCCTCTGGACATAGAGGAAAAAGCTCAAATATCATTTTTATTGTCCTCATACAGCAGAATCAACTTTAGGGCCTGCTTTCAATTCTGTATAATTTACAAACTGAAAAAATTACGCTGTCCCCCTCACTGCACCTCTAAAAACGACCTTTTTCATACCCCACCCACCCCAGCCTGACAAGCGCCAGTTACATTTCCCGTATTTTTCCATTTTTGTTGCCATCCGCAAAACGGGCCGCTACGGCGCTGCCGCTCCCGTGACCATAACCCATGGCGATGAGGGTCTGATTCTCCTTGCACAGCACCTTGTCCGGAGGATAATGGTATGCTGGCACACTTAAGCACCCTGAGCCAGCTTCATCAGAATATGGTGGTATCCGTAAACAATGTCCTGCGGACGGTCTGTGTGCTGAACCCGGAACTTCACCACGAGGCTTTTGTCCGATCCCTCCGGAGTCAGGGCGGCGGAAAGTAAGCCTTTTCTGATTCCACAAAGAAAGCCCTTGCATCTTTCCGGTGCGGGGGCTTTTCTGTCTGATACAGGAGGAAAAAAGGGCCGGTTCTGCACCGGGGCAGGCGTTCCTTTGCTTTTCATTCAAAAAAAACCTTGTACTTTGGAGTTTTCCATTTCACATGAATGGCCGCAAAGTCGGAATCCCCCAGAGCCGTTGTTCCGATGGGCCTCACAAGGGGAGTTGCCTTCAGGATGTTCCGCCGCTGTTCCGGAGACAGGCGGATGAAGGTTTCCGGAGAGAGAATCTCTTCATCCAGCCCGGTTATTTCCATAACGCTTTTATGCTGTCCCACCGGGGCCTCCTTCTCCTGCTTCCTGATCTTCCATGATGCAGCGCGGAGCTGTTTTGAGGCTCATGGGCGCTGCAAATCAATTTCGATAGCCACCATCTCCTGGCAGGATGCGGTGTGAACGGCTCAGGGGGGAGCCTCGGCCCTGCTGCGGGGGCCATGATCATGCAGTTCAATGAATCCGTCCCCGGAGACAGCAGGATCATCGGGCATATTGCCTTTGGGGAGAATATCACCGTAACGGAAGGGGTCATGTTCCAGCTTAAAAACATGGGCTTTGACCTGAGGCAGGGAGGATAAAATGGCCTTGCAGCGATGGGCGCGGGCGACCATTGACGGCGGCACGGAGCGGTGCTTCCGGAACTCTGCGAAAAACTCCAGTTTTGACGCCATGGCACGGTCTTCGGGACAGGGGCGAAAAACACTGTGAGCAAGAATACGGTGCTCTGGGTGCTGCCCTGCCGGAGAATTGCGGTGATCCCCTCCCCCCCCCCACCAGCCCCTCTTCCATTTGGAAATGGAAACATTAAGGGGTCTGTCCCCTTTTCTGCGTAACAAACAAGGACAGATCGTGTAAAGAACGAACCACGGTCTGTCCTTATCTGTTACGCTTTTACCATACTAAATGGCAATAAAACAGACTGATTGCCATTCCCCTCGTAGTGTAACCAGTCACCCACACCTGCTCCGGCTTTGTGTGTACCCGTGAAAACGTTATTTATGTTCGGGTTGGTTGATGATTTTGGATATTGAATAACAAACGCACCGTCGGGCAACTCTGCAAAATAACCGGTAGACACCTGGCTGTTAGGATATGTAGTCGTAACAGTTCCGTCCGTATTAAATTTCCATGTTTGAGTGCCCATCTTCTCGCCTGTAGCATTCCAAGTTGTTCCAGAAAGTAATGCCATCGTGTTTCTCCTGAGTTTGATTGAACCCGATGATGAGGCTTCTCGGAATCGCCCCGTTTTTAAGTGGTATCTGGACTCCACATTGCAGAAACTGCGACAGCCGGATTTTCATACAACCTTAGCCCCGGCTTGTTTCTTCTGCGAGACCCAGTATTCGTAATCCGTCTGGATGTTCTCCACCATTTCTGTCCAGTTTGCAGCCTGCTGGGTAATCAAGGCACTCCATTGACCTATGATATTGCACTCTTGCTCAACGTACTTGGAGAGAGTGTTTGCTCTTTTCATCTCCTTATATTCTTGCATGATTGCAGCATTTTCCGTGAACCAGCTTTTTTGATTCTCAAGGATGCGGTTGAAAACTGCCTGCTGGAACTGCAAACGTTCTTGAAATATCTCATTGTCAAAACAAGTTGAAAACAGGACAGCTTCGTTAACATTGCTGGTAATCATGGAGCTTACCTGTTTCTGGAACATATCCACTGCTTTGTTGATCCGCAGCACGTATGGCGGATACGCGGGAATGTCCGCTGCCTTGTGTTTTGTCTGCAATGCCTGCTGACTGCTCATGGTTACACCTCCCTTTCTTCGTCATCCACCCAGGCATTCCAGCATTGAGTGAATCGCCTTTATTTGAATAGCATTTTTTGTGTAGTAGTCCGGCTGTTCGGGATTCAGGCACGAATAGCCCCACCAGTCCCAACAACCTTCCGGATTCTGTGTTTCTTCATCATCCCTGCCTTCGGCCTGAGGGTAAAGAACGATGATATCATTCGTGTCTGCAATATGATTGTAACCCGTGGTGGTAAAATACCGGTTGCCATAGGGCGGACAGTTCTGAACATCCGCCTTCCCGTTGGTATACTGTATGTAGTTATACCCCTGCTTACAGCCGTGAAGGGCAATGTGAACCCTGGCAGGAACCCCGTCTTTTTCCACCGACTGGGGAATATATGCATACCCGAAGCGGCTCATGCTGGCGCGCTCTTCGTGATTGAAAAATTCTCTTTGGTCAAACCGGACGATGGATCCGCTCAGTTTCTTTGCAGGAGGTTTTAAATCGGGGTAGATATGGCGCAGGATATCATAGGACTGCATGAAACCACCCTGATTGATATATGGCGGCTGATTGGACTCCAGAGGTAAGTCTTCCGGGTTATCCGTAATGATTGAGTGTCCTGCGGGCACGTCATCGCGATAGGAGATATTCTTTTGTTGAACACCGAGCAGTTCATAAAATTGCCTGGTTCGCAAAACCACATCCGAAAACACGACCTTGTCCCTGCTGCCCGTAAAGATATAAAGCCGGTCATCGGCAAGGTTCTCAACCGGATCGATTTTGCCATCTTTGGCCGTTTTGACAGCAAGCTGGACGAGCTGGTCTGCTTTGGGCGTGGTCTCAGGAATCAGGGGACTCATGCAGATAAAAAGAGAATTCAGCACGTTGGAATCTTCCTTCCCCATTGCCGCAGCCCGATAGGACTCGGCGCATCGGTAGGGGCCACCAGCGATGATTCCCGCGCCAGCGAAACTTGCCGAATGCGCCACATGCATCTGCACCGTCATGAAGGCTCCGGACGAGAGACCGGAAATCGAACTCCGGCCTCGCTGGACATCGTATTTGCGGAGCTTTCCGTCTTCGATCATTTTAGTATCCATTCCCTATGAGTAAAGTTGAGAATATGGGAGTTACACAGTTGAAAAATAACCTGTTGATTTTATTGAGTGCATGATTTTGCCACATCAAATAAATTCAAGTAGTTAAATTCAAACTGCACAAATTATGGAAAAATTCATTTTGTTGAATGCCATGTTTTCGCCAAAAAGTCAAGCTTCCAATATTTGCAATAAATATTAGCCGGTTATACATTATCTTTTTTCAAAAATCATGCTTTACGATCAGGGCCGTAGCACCGGGCTAAGCCTCCGCCGAAGACTTCACCAACTGGGTGACCCCGGAAGCTCTCCCCGCCATCCGTAAAACAGGCCGCTACGGCGCTGCCGCTCCCGTGACCATAACCCATGGCGATGAGGGTCTGATTCTCCTTGCACAGCACCTTGTCCGGAAGATGAATGGTATGCTGGCACACTTAAGCTCCCTGAACCAGCTTCACCAGAATCTGGTGGTGCCCACGAACAAAGTACTCCGGACGGTCTGTGTGCTGAACCCGGAAGTCCACCACGAAACCTTTCTCCAGTCCCTCAGGAGTCAGGGCGGCGGGAAGCAAGCCTTTCCTGATTCCATAAAAAAGCCCCTGCATCGGTTCCGGTGCGGGGCTTTTTGCTTCTATTCTTAGTAAAGGTGTCTGACCCCTTTTAGCTCCATGCTCCGCCTCCGGAAAGAAGACAGCACGGGCTGAATTTTCTGCCCATGAAAGTCCGGAGCCTGTTGCAGTTTTTTGTGACGATGAGGGATTTCAGTTGATGGGGAAGGAGGCTGCCCCTTATTTCTTGCACCGATCCCGGGCTTCATGACACATGCGCTCAACATCAGGGTCGTGGTCTGCCTGATGAATACATCTGTTAAAATAGGTGTCGCACCGGGTCTTATCTTGCGGATCAGGGTCGGGGGGAAATAACCAGGAGCAATCTCCTCCCCCCCCATTGCAAAATATCATACACTTCGTAGGATCCCCAATGGTTCCGAGACATCTGCAAAAGCAGGTGGATCCGTCCGCCCTGGCCCCGGAAGAAGCAAACACCATGATGAAAATCCATCCGGCCACAACGCCCCACAATACTTTTTTATACATCCTGAAAAGTACCATCTCTTTTTATCCTTTCGTGTGTTCCGGGAATTGGATCAGACCCTTTTTCCGTTACTGCCCCCTTTTACCCCAGACTATGAACCATATATAGACCATGCAAACGATGGGCCATGTGAGAACAAAGAGAAAAATGCAAGACCAGACGATATGCTCGCGCCACTGCGTTGCAGTCCGTTTTCCTTTAAACACAGATGAAGAGATGTATGCGAATGAGCAGACAAGCCACCCGCTAAGCCATATGAACAGTAGCCATTGAATCCCCGTCATGGCCATGAAGTCTCCGGATTATCCAAATCCGCGCCTTTCGCGCTGACGTGCGGGGACAGCAGCCAGGATCTCCATGAATCAGGTTTTTTCCACTGCTTCAGCGCAATCGGGAGAAATTTGAGATTATAGGTCATCAATGAAGACCTCGACAGCCTGATTCCTCTCAGCCCTGCGCTTAAGGAGGATTGACCCAGCTCATGATCTTCGAGCTTTTCCAGCAGGGCTTCACAGGTTGCCGCAGGAACAAGACAGGCTGCGGGCTTGTTGCGGTTCAGTATGGTCAAAGGATTGCCGTCGGCCTTCTGGATCAATGTCCCTGGATTTCTTTTGAGTTCTGAGATACTGACGGAAAATGGTGCAGGAAGGGTTTCCATGGCTGTCTCCTTATGAAAAATAAGACCACTTAAAGGCCTTTAAGACTGGTCTTACTATAAAGCCGAAAAAAACAGATTACAATGGAGTTGGAAAGGACTGGGAAAAAGAGACATATAAAAGGATCTCCTTTTTTGCTGAACAGGTGGTGGTGGGCGCCATTGTGACGGCCTCCTTTCCCGTGTGGATCGAAACGCCCTATCCCAATGAAATGGCGGAACAGTTTCTGGATAAAAACGAGATGGCCCAGAGGGGCGAGGAATATCAGGAGACGGGCCGCCCTGCTGGAAGCCTGGAACCTCTTTGGCCTCTACCAGCAGTGGCTGGTGAGCGGCAAGGAGGCTGTACACCCACTGCCGCTGGATACCGCCCCGGCGCGGGCATGTGGATCCGGCAAAGGAGATTTCTGCCATCATCGATGCCATGAACAGCAACATCATGACCCTTGGGGAAGCCATTGCCGAGGTGCGCGGCGGCTCTGCGGACTGGGAAAGCATTCTGGAGCAGAGGGGATGGGAAAGGGCCAGGGAGAAGAAAAAGGATCTGGTGGTGGAGAGGGAGAGGAAAATGGTGGGGAGGGATGAAGAGGAAGAATAAAGGCTTTTCTTTTTTATGTGAGTCCGGATACACTGGGTAAACCTTGTGGCAGGGTTAAAACAGACGCAGAGGTGACAAGTTCTCAAAAAAGTGGTCATGCTGTGGCCGTAATGAAAAGCTTGTTTTATTAAAAATACAAACAGTATCCTACAAAAAAATTCTGATGCCATGCACTTCCGCAAGAGACAATCACATCCAGGGGGGTTAGCTTTCAGAAGCTACCCCCTGCTTTGTTTCAGTCCTCCGCCCGATCCTTTTCCATGGAAAAATGCGTTGTCCAAGAGGCGTCCATGATGAAACATATGCTCATCCCCGCCACTCTTCTCTTCATCTTCTTTGGGGCTTCTCTTTTCTTTTTTCAAACACCGGTTAAGGAAAAAAAGGAATCCCCCCTGATCCTGGCCCATGATAAAGGTAGCCTTCCCAGATTTCAAAAAGCCTTTGAAAACCAGGCAAGCGGAGCCAAAATGGCGACGGGTCAGATTTTTATTCCCGTTTCTTCCCAGACCACAGATCTTTTTATCAGCCAGATGGGGGCCAACCTGCCCACACAGAAGGCTCCGGCCCTGTTTACCTGGTGGTCAGGCAGCAGGGTGGCGGATCTGGTGGAAAAAGGACTGGTGCAGGATCTGACCCAGCTCTGGGACAGACACAAGGACAGCTACCCCGCTGCCATACGTCTGAGTTACACACAAGAAGACAGAATCTATGGTTTTCCCTACAGCGTGGAATACTGGCCCGTATGGTACAACAAGGCCATTTTTGAACGCCTGAACCTCCGTCCACCCCAAAGCTGGGAAGCCTTTATCGAAATCTGTGAGATCCTGAAAAAGGAAGGGATTCCTCCCCTTCTCTCCTCCCTGCAACTGTCCTGGTATGCCACCATCTGGTTTTCCCAGCTTCTCATGAATGAGGATCCTGAATTTTATATGCAGCTCTGTCATGAGAAAGAATGCTACAGCGATCCCAGAATCGAAAAGATCATGTCCCTCTGGCAGGATATGCTGCAAAAAGAATATTTCACTCCGCCTTCCACCCGTATGTTCACCAACGGCGGCCACCTGTGGCGGGAAGAGGCCTTTGCCATGGTACTTTGCGGCTCCTGGTACCCCTCGGCCATTCTCATGGATCAGGGGGTGGAAGAAAAGGAGATTGGTGTGTTTCTGTTACCCTCCCACAACCCTCTGACCCAAAAAAACCTGATGATGGAAACGGGAGCGCTCTTCATCGCAGCCCATGCGCCGGAACGGGAAAGGGCGGAACACCTTGCGGACTGGTGGATGGGATCTGAAGGCAGCCTGCTCTTTTCCCGATCCCTTGAAACCTTTTCCGCCAACCAGGACATTGACACAAGCCACCTTCCGGAGTTCAGAAAGGCCCTGCTCATCCATATGGAAAACGGGAATATCCGTATGCTGCCCCGGTTCTGGGAAGCGGCACCGGGACACCTGCTCCAGCCGGTAACGGAGATTCTTTCCCGTTTCATACTCCACCCGGACAGCCTGGAGGTAACCCTGGAAAACCTGAGCCACCTGCCCTCCATTCAGCCCGACGAATAGGCCTTATGCATGAAACTCAAATTCCGTCTGCTAATGGTTCTTGGTATTGTCATGTCCGGGTTCATGCTCATATCCGGACTGTCTGCCTTTTTTATCTTTAAAACCCATGGCCTGCATCAGGCCAGAACAGAGTGTGATGCTGCCATGGAAGCTCTCATGGATTTAAGACGTCTCACCGTGGAGTTGCTGATTTCCGAGACCCTGGATCACAGTTTTGCAGCATGGCGCAGTGCGGATAAAAAATTAAACGAAAAACTCCACAGGGTTGAAAAGTCTGTTCACCTCCAGAGTCTGCTGAAAACCGAAGCCCAAAGGGCCAC
Source organism: Desulfobotulus sapovorans DSM 2055 (assembly GCF_059569355.1). Taxonomy (NCBI): domain Bacteria; kingdom Pseudomonadati; phylum Thermodesulfobacteriota; class Desulfobacteria; order Desulfobacterales; family Desulfobacteraceae; genus Desulfobotulus; species Desulfobotulus sapovorans. The sequence continues at coordinate 18,595 of NZ_JCANVJ010000022.1, forward strand.
TCCCCGAAGCCTCATGGCTTTCTGGGAAAAAACACGACAATGGATGGAGCGGGCAGATACGGATATTGCCTTTCTTTTTCAAAATCCACCGGTATCCCGGGATGGACTCCTCTATCAGGCTCTTCAGTCCAGAAGCTATGCCGTACAAAAGGCAAAAAAAAGCGTGGATGCCGCAAGCCTCTACCTGTCCTCGGAGTTTGAGGGCAAACTTTCCGAACTCATCGCCATGGTGAAAGAAGAAACAGAAGCCCGAATCCAGAGCACCATACGTTCCATTGTGCTGGTAAGTTTCTCAATCTCCCTCTTTGTCTGTCTTCTGCTTATCCTTTTTCTCGGCAAACTCAGCCGTTATCTCGACACCTGGAGACAGGCCATGACCGAAATGGGAAAGGGAGAGTTTCCTGAAAAAATTCCAGACCATGGAAAAGACGAACTGGCAGAGATCTGCCGGGCCATCAACCGTACATCGGACAATCTCAAAGCCATGCACGAAGCCCTGCATGAAAAAATGCAGGAGCTTTTCCTGGCAAAGGAAACCGCCGAAGCCGCCAGCAGGGCCAAAGGACTTTTCCTGGCCAGCATGAGCCATGAATTCCGAACCCCCCTCAACGCCATCATCGGTTTTTCCCGTCTTGTGGCCAAAAATTCCCAACTGGCTTCCGAACAGCAGCAACAGCTTGCCGCCATCCTCCGCAATGGAGAACACCTGCTGAATCTGATCAATCAGGTTCTGACCACCGTCGGCCTGGAAACGGGAAGGGTCTATCTTGACGAAAAGAAAACAGATCTTGTCAGTCTCATCAACGATATACAAACCATGTTCCGTCCCCGGATCGAAACCAAAGGACTTTCGCTGGAAACCCGGATTTCCCCTGGTCTTCCCCCTCACATCACTGTGGATGGTCTGAGATTGCGCCAGGTGTTGATCAATCTCATGGAAAATGCCTTCAAATACACATCCTCTGGGAATATTGGCCTGTATATTCAGCCTTTTCCGGAAAACACGCCTCTTTTCGTCCGCTTTACGGTTCAGGATACGGGAAGCGGCATTCCGAAAGAAGAACTCCCCGGTCTTTTTCAACCCTTCAACCGTGTGGGAACCCGGAAGGAAGGTGGCGCAGGGCTGGGGCTTTCCATCTGTAAAAATCTTATCTCCCTCATGAAGGGAAAACTGGACGTTCACAGTGAAATGGGCAAAGGCAGCATCTTTTCCTTTTCCCTGCCCCTGATTCCGGATACAGTGCGACAAATGGACTTTCCACCTTCCATACCGGGCCCCTTTCCTGTCCGTCCTCCGGATCGCGGATTCAGGGCATCCACGGGAAGACCCATTCCCCGGAACCTCATGGAAAATCTTACGGAAGCCATCCACAAGGCGGAAATTGAACGCATTCAGAACTTTATCCTTGAGGTAACCCATCATGACCCTGCTCTGGCCAGCGAACTGGAGACTCTGGCCAGTACCTTTGCCTATGAACCCATGCTCCTGCTTCTGGAATCCAGTCCTCTGACGTGAAAGGAAACGTATGGCACTGCCAAGGGATATTCTCATTGTGGATGACAACACGGACAACCTACGGGTTCTTTCGGGGATTCTCAAGGCAGGTGGATATGAAGCAAGGCCCGTGAACAGCGGCTCCATGGCGCTGAAAGTCATTGCTGCCCGGCCTCCGGCCCTCATCCTTATGGATATCATGATGCCGGAAATGGATGGTTTCGAAGTCTGTGCGGCCATCAGGGGAGAAATCCAGACCCAGGACATCCCCCTCATCTTCATCAGTGCCCTGGATGCTTTGGAAGAAAAGCTGAAGGCTTTTTCCGCAGGTGCTGTGGATTACATCACCAAACCCTTCCATGAAGCCGAAGTACTGGCCCGCATCCGCACCCATCTGGCCCTCATCCAGGCCAAGGAGAGACTGAAGGAAAGCGAGGCCCTGAACCGCCAGCTCTTCAAGGCAGAAGGCCTGCTCCGCATGTCCGCCGCCATTGCTCACAAATTCAACAACCATCTCCATGCCATTCTCGGAAATCTCGAAATGGCAAAAATCCACGCCTGCGGACAGCCCCTGACCATCCGTTCCATTGAAACCGCCATGCAATCTGCCGATGAGGCTGCCCGACTGAGCGGCCTTATCCTCACCTATACGGGTAAAAACCCCGTCTCCAAAGAACGGATGGATCTGGCATCCTGCTGTCGTGCTGCCCTTGCAGAAATGAGCATCCCTCCTGAAAAAGAGATCCGCCTTGAAAGTCACCTGCCTCCTGAAGGCCCCCTGATTCAGGGAGACTGCCAGAAAATACGACAGATTCTCCAGGAACTTTTTCTGAACGCCCTGGAAGCTTCCGGAGAAAAGGGACATATTGTTCTGGGGCTTGACCGTGTCAGTGCCACCGCCCTTCCCAGAAACCACCGTTTCCCCCTGGATTTCAAACCGGATACGGCAGCAACATACGCCTGTGTGGAAATACAGGACAGGGGCTGCGGCATTCAGCCCAGGGATATTGAAAAAATATTTGACCCTTTTTTTTCCACCAACCTGCTGGGCCGGGGAATGGGTCTTCCCGCCGTTCTGGGGATGGTGCGTGCCCATCAGGGCAGTATTGCCGTTGTCAGTACCCCCGGAGCCGGAAGCCTCTTCCGTCTTTTTTTTCCCATACTATCCGACAGTCCGACACAAGCCTGACGCCATAACCCAAAACCCCCTGAATGGAACTTTGCACATGAGATCTTCATCCTTCCTGCTCCTGTTCTGTCTTCTTTTCTGTGCCATGCCCTGGTCTTCGAATGCCGGTTCTCCCTCAGACCCCCAGGAAAAGCAAACAGCTCTGGAAGAACGCAGAAGGCTGGAAAACAGCAGTGCCACCAATCCCTTTGCCATGGTGCCCCATAAAACCAATTACCTGCTTCCCATCACCTGGAACAGTTCTCCCAACGAAGCCTTTGCAGCACCGGGAACGGATGTGGAAGAGGCTGAGGTTCATTTTCAGCTCAGCATCAAAACCTATCTTTTCAGGAATTTCTGGCAGAATCGGGGGAATCTCGCCTTTGCCTACACCAACCGATCCTGGTGGCAGGCCTATAATAAAGATGCCTCCAGCCCCTTTCGGGAAACCAACCATGAACCGGAATTCCTGCTTTCCTATGACCTCGACAAAGATTTTGGCAGATTGCAGCTTTCCCAGGTGGTGCTGGCCCTCAATCACCAGTCCAACGGGCAAAGCGGTCTGAAATCCAGAAGCTGGAATCGCATCCTTCTGAGCAGCCTCTGGAGTTATGGGGATCGTCTGGCCTTTTCCATCCGTCCCTGGTACCGTATTCCGGAAGCCAGGAAAAAATATGCGGAAGATCCCGACGGAGACGACAATCCCGATATCCATCACTTCATGGGGTACGGCGATCTGCGCCTTGTCTGGAAACTCCGCAACGATCAGAGTTTTTCCCTTATGTTCCGCAACAATCTCCGGGGAAATGGCAACAAAGGAGCCTTTCAGGCAGACTGGACCTTTCTGCTGCACGATCGTCTCAAGCTCTATGTGCAGTATTTCAACGGATACGGAGAAAGCCTGCTGGACTACAACAGCTCTGTCAACCGCATCGGCATGGGCATCCTCTTGACAGACTGGCTCTGAAACGACTGAAGAAAGGCCCCCCATGGAACCTTCCGGTTTTGTCAGATGTTCTGGAAGCCCCCTGAACGGACACAAGGCTGTGGGAATATTCTGGATCTTTATGGTCTTTTTTCTGCTGTCCCCTGCTTTTTCCCTTTCTGCGGACAGGCTCTCTGACCATTGGACCATGAACGCCTTCATGGACAAACATCCCGGAGAAAGAAGAAAACTGAAGGTTTTTTCCAAACGGGTACAGGAGGCGGCCAATCCCCACCCTCTTTCCCATGACATCCGGTCTCCGGTACGCATTGCCATCATTTATCCGGGCTTTGAAAACTCCGACTACTGGGCAAGAAGTGTGACGGCCTTCCAGAAACGCCTTCAGGAACTGAAAATCCACCATATTCTCCACCTCTGGCTGCGCCGGAGCAATACCCCCTACGTCTCCCTTGAAGACATGGATCAGATCCGGGAAGCGATACAGCAGGACGTGGATTATCTGGTCTGCACCCTGGCCTCCCCGGAGCATCACAAAATACTGGATCGTCTTCTGTCGCGCTCAAAACCCCGGATTCTGTTACAGAACATCACCACCCCCCTGCGCCGCTGGGACGGCTGCCAGCCCTTTTTCTATGTAGGCTTTGACCATATGGAAGGCACCCGTATCCTTGCAGAACACATAGGCAGCCCTCCCCGGAAGAGTTATGTGATCCTCAACCCGGAAGAAGGATATCTCAGTGCCGTTCGGGGCGATTTTTTTATCCGCCTTGCCGAAAAACAGGGACTGAGGCTCAAGGATGTCTTTTATACGGGAATTGACAGGGAACGCGCCCGTATTGCCAGCCTTGACGCCCTGGAAAGACACCCGGATCTCACCCACATCTATGCCACCACAACGGATATTGCCCTGGGAGCCGCCGATGCCCTGCGAAAAAAAAACATGAAAGACCGCATTGTCCTGAACGGCTGGGGAGGGGGCAAGGCGGAGCTTGAAGCCCTTAAGCGGGGGGATCTTGATTTTACCCTCATGCGCATGAACGATGACAACGGTGTCGCCATGGCCGAAGCCATTGCCCTGGATATCCAGGGGTTCGGACATCAGGTACCCCGCATTTATTCCGGAGCCATGCACCTTGTGGAGGCCTCTGCGTCCCCCGAAAGCATTAAGGCCCTGACCCGTCAGGCCTTCCGCTACTCCGGAATTCCAGGAGGCTCTGAATGAAAATCCCGAACCCGCTTTCAAAATCTGCTGCCTTTTTCCATCTTTCCGGTATTTCCTACAGAATTCTTCTGCTGGTGGGACTGATTCTTGTCATTACCGGTTCCTTAAATCTGTATCTTGCCATTGCGCTGGGGAAAAAAAATGAACTGCTGGAACGGGAACGCACCTTTGACCAGAGTGCCCAGATGGTCAGCCATTTCATGGATCTGCAGCGCCGTCTGATAGAAGACAGACTGCTGGATCTCAGCCTGCATCCCGGCCTGCTTAAAGCCCTGAAGGAATCCGATGCCCTTACGGCCGAATCCCTTCTGCTCTCCGCCCGACGCCAGGATACCAGCGGTTTTCTGGAACTGCTTTTCATTTCCAGACCCCAGAATTCCCGCTGGGTGGATGTGAGCATGGATCTCTTTCAGGAAGCCAGAGATGCCGCCATCCAGGAAACCTCTGCCTTTTCCCACCGGGAATGGGTCATGGTGACCCTGAAGGAAGCGGAAAAAACCTATCATTATCTCATCTATACCCTGCACCTTCTTGATCCGGTCACCGGCAGGGTGGCGGCCTTTCTCAGGGGCGGTGTCCGTCTGACGGAAAACCCCGTCCTGATCCATGAGTGGCGGCGGAATGCCGGACTCCAGGGCCTTGCTCTGGTCTGGAATGACAACATTCTCCTGACAGCCAGGGAGGATGCCCTCCCCTGGTCACCCCTGACGCAGAACGATCCGGCACTTCACTATGCCCGACGCCCCCTGGAAGGCAGCAGTACAGGCCTTTCCATTATTCTTGCCATTTCTTCCCGAAGCAGCCAGACAGGCAATACCGCACGTATCCTTTTCACCTTTGGCGGCAGCATGGCGCTGTCCCTGCTCCTGCTTCTCTTTCTTCTCCTGAGGCAGGTCGCGGCCCCTCTGAACCTCCTTTCCCGTCAGGTACAGACCCTTGCGCATCAAAAGGACGGCTGGCTTGAAATACCGGGAGGACAAGGCTATGATGAACTCAATACGCTGGTGGAGGCCTTCAATGCCCTGGTTCGGGAAATCCGGAAAAATGAAGCCCGTTTCCGCCTGATCTTTGACCACGGGTATTTTCAGGCAGGCCTCGTCTCTCCCTATGGAGTTGTGGAACTTGTCAACCAGCGTGCCCTGGATGCCATGGGGATGAAGGCTGAAGATGTCACAGGAAAATTCCTGGTGGAAACGCCCTGGTGGCAGCGCGTCGAAGACCGGGAGCGTCTGCTCATGGCTTTGCGATTTGCCTTTTCCGGTATTGAAGATCGTTTTGAAGCCCATCAGAAAATGGCCAATGGCCAGAACCTCACCGTTCTCGTGACAGCAACTCCCATGGAAATCGGGGGCAAACGCCAGATTCTGGTTTCCGGTGTGGACATCACGGACAGAAAAAAGGCGGAACTGGCCCTGGCTGAAGAACGCAGCCGTCTGGCCCAGCTCAACCTTTCTCTGGAAATGCGTGTGGAAGAGCGCACCCGGGATCTTCATGCCGCCCTGGAAAATCTGAAAAGAACCCAGGACAAGCTGCTGCGTTCGGAAAAACTTTCCGCCCTGGGGGCCCTTGTGGCAGGCATCGCCCATGAACTGAACACGCCCATTGGTAACGCCGTCACCGTATCCAGTACTCTCATGGATGCCCAGTCTCACTTCACCCGGAAGATGGAAAAGGGGCTGACACGGGCGGATCTTGATAATTTCCTGGAAACGGTGGAGGAAGCGGGTACCCTGCTCAACCGCAACCTGGACAAAGCGGTGGATCTTGTGAGCAGCTTCAAACAGGTGGCTGTGGATCAATCCAGCTACCAGCGCCGAACCTTTGATCTGAAGGAAGTGGTGGAAGAAATCCGTCTGACCATGGCACCCAGTATCCGCAGAACCCCCCATAGCCTTAGTATAGATATCCCATCGGGCATTGCCATGGACAGCTATCCCGGCCCCCTGGGCCAGATCCTGATGAACCTCATTTCCAATGCGCTGGTTCATGCCTTTGACCCCGGAGAAGCAGGGCTGATCACCATCCGTGGGCGCAAGGAGGAAAACGGAATTCTCCTTCAGGTGAAAGACAATGGCTGCGGCATCCCCGAAGAAAACAGAAACCGGATCTTTGACCCCTTCTTTACCACCCGCCTCGGTCAGGGTGGTTCCGGACTGGGACTGCACATTGTTTTCAATCTGGTGCAGGACCTTCTGGGTGGACAGATTCTGCTGCATGAAAGAATGGAAAAGGGCAGTTGCTTTGACATCCGCCTGCCCCTTAAGGCTCCCTCCTGAGACTTCCATGAAAGGGAAGATACACAGCCGGAAAACAGATGCAGCATCAGAAAATGGATCTTCTGTCTTGAAAAGGAATCCCCATGCCTCCGTCTTCGCCTGACAAAAACGAAATGCTCACCTTTCTCGATGATCCGGAAGACAGGGAACTCTCCGCTTCCCTGTACTGGGCCATCCTGATTGTGGATGACGAGCCCGATGTGCATCAGGTGACCCTGCTTGCCCTGAAAGACATGAAAATTGAAGGCCGGAGCCTGAAATTTTTCCATGCCTATTCCAGTAAAGAGGCCCGTATTCTCCTCCTGAAAGAAAAAGATATCGCCGTTATCCTTCTGGATGTGGTCATGGAAACGGATCATGCCGGTCTGGATCTGGTACATCATATCCGCGAAGAGCTTCAGAATACCTGTATCCGCATCATCCTGCGTACGGGACAGCCGGGGTATGCCCCTGAAATTGAAACCATTCTCCGCTACGACATCAATGACTACAAGACCAAGGCAGAACTGACCCGTACCCGTCTTTTCACCTCCATCACCTCGGCCCTGCGGGCCTTTCAGCAGATTCAGCAACTGGAAATCCATCGCCACTGTCTGGGACTCATCCTCAATGCCACGGCCCGCTGGGAACCCTCCCAGGGCCAGGATGGTTTTGCCCGGGATGTGATCCGGGAAATCTGCACCATGCTTTCCATCCCCGGAGAAGGTCTGGTCTGCACCCTGAAGGACGGCCATATCCGCATACTGGCGGCACTGGGATCTCATGAGAACCTCACCGGATGCACGCTTTCCGAGCTTCAGGATACACGCATCCGTCTGGTTCTTGAAACCACCCTCCAGCAGCAGAAACACCAGCTGGATACGGGAATCTGCCTTTACCTCAGCGATGACCCGCACCGCTCCATCGCTGTTTTCATCGACAAGGCACTTCCTCCGGAAAAAATCGAAAACCAGCTTCTGGACATCCTCTGTCAGCATATCCGGGCAGGATTTGAAAATGCCCGCCTGTACCAGAAAATCCGGCAGACAGCCTTTGAAGATCCCCTCCTGGCCATTCCCAACCGAACCCGTTTTCTCCTGGAGCTGGAACGTCAGCACCCGGAAAACACCGTGCTGGCCCTTCTGGACATTGATGGTTTTGCGGACATCAACAGTATTCTCGATGAAAATTTCGGAGACGCCGTATTGCAGGCTGTGGGAGAACGGCTGCGCAGTCAGTTTTCCCAAAAGGTTTTCATTGCCCGGATCAGCAGCGATGTTTTTGGACTGCTCGGCCCGGAAGAGGAAATTCAGGCGGATCGCATCCTCAAAACCTTTGCACCACCGTTGACCATAGGGCAGGAATCCTTAAGGATTTCGGCAACGGCCAGTCTGGTGTCCCTCAGGGAAAACAGGCTTTCCGCCGCCTCCCTTCTCAAAAATGCGGGGGGCTCCCTGAAACAGGCCAAACGCTTTTCCCGAGGCAAGGTGGTGAATTTTGACCCCAGGGATGTCAGTGCCGCACGGGATCGTATGCAGATGCTCAGCCAGTTGCGTCAGGCCTTTACAGCGGAACGGCTCTTTCTCGTTTACCAGCCCATTGTGGATCTTAAAACCGGAAGAATCGCCGCTGCTGAAGCTCTGTTGCGCTGGCGCAATGACGCAGGGGACTTCATACCACCGGATCGCTTCATTCCCCTGGCAGAACAGTCGGGACTCATGGTTGCCATCGGCGAATGGGTGATGCGCACAGCCTTCCGCTTTCTCAAGGATCTTGAGGATCTGGCACCACCGGATTTCAGAATGGCCATCAATGTCTCCCACATCCAGTTCCGGGAACCGGATTTTGCCACAAGACTGTTTCAGGTGATGGAGGACTGCGGGGTAAAACCCGGTCAGGTGGAGCTTGAACTGACGGAATCCGTGGCCATTGACAGTCTCGAAAAAATCCGCCCCACCCTCAATGCCCTGCGCCATGTTGGGGTTTCCATTTCCCTCGATGATTTTGGAACAGGCTACTCCTCCCTGAGTGTACTCCACCAGCTCCACATCAACCGGATCAAGATTGACCGCGCCTTTGTCAGCGGCCGGGACTGTCAGCTGGACGCCTGTGGTATTGCGGCCACCGTTCTCCAGCTTGCGGAAAAACTTTCCCTTGAAACGGTGGGAGAAGGGATTGAAGACGAGACCCAGCGTGAAGCCCTCTTGCAGATGGGGTGCACGGAAGGGCAGGGCTATCTTTTTTCCCGTCCCCTGCCAGCAGCGGAATTCCGGACGCTGATGGGCAGTACGGATAAAAAACTTGTCATCAAAGCCTGAACGTGGCATCCCTTCTTGCCTGTGTCAGGGGACATTCCCCCATTTTCTGCTATGCATCCCAAGGATATTTCATGAAATTCGAGCAGTACTTCATCTCCGATGAAATCAAGGCCAACCTTGAATCCTTAGGATTCAAAAGGCCCACGGACATCCAGTTCAAGGCCATCCCTTCCATTCAGAAGGGAGAAGACGTGCTGGCCATCGCCCAGACGGGAACGGGCAAAACCGCAGCCTTCGCCATTCCTGTCATTGACCGCATTCACAGGGAAAAGTCCAGCAAACGCAGCTATGGCATCCACTGCCTGATACTGGTGCCCACCCGGGAGCTGGCAGCCCAGATCGGAGAGGTCTTTACCAGACTCTCCCGCCATACCAAGGTGAAAACCTTTGCCCTGTACGGCGGGGTGGAGCAGGACAGCCAGATCCAAAAACTTCAGGATGGCATCGACATTCTCGTGGCCACACCAGGCCGTATGTTTGATCTCATCAAACAGGGGGTTCTCCGTCTGGAGCGCATCCGGATTCTGGTGCTGGATGAGGCGGATCGTATGCTGGATCTCGGCTTCATTGGCGACATTGAAGCCATCAAGAAAAAACTCAGCCAGAAACACCAGACCCTTTTCTTTTCCGCCACCATCAATCCGGAAATCAAGAAACTGGCCTTTTCTCAGGTAAAAAGCTCTGCCATCCGCATCCAGATTTCCCCGGAAGACCCGGTTTCCAAAAATGTGTCCCACCATGTGATGTTTGTGGAAATGGATGACAAACGTTTTTTCCTGGAACGCTACGTAAAAGAACATCCGAAAGACAAGATCATGGTCTTTGTCCGCACAAAAGTCCGGGCGGAACGGGTGGCCAAAGCCATGGACAGGGTGGACATTCCCACGCTTTTCATCCACGGAGACAAGGATCAGCAGGAGCGTCTCGATGCCCTCTACGCTTTCAGAACGGGGCGCTGCCGTCTCCTCATTGCAACGGATGTGTCTGCACGGGGTATCGATATTCCCGATGTGCAGGTGGTCATCAATTACGACCTCCCGGATGTGGCAGAAAATTATGTACACCGGGTGGGCCGTACGGGCAGAGGAGTCAACAAGGGCCTGGCCCTTTCCTTTTGCAGCACGGAGGAAAAGGAAATGCTGGCAGCCATTGAAGCCCTCATCGGAAAACCCGTGCCCCAGCTTTCCATGGACAAGGGAACCTACGCCGAAACCCTCCTGTTTTCCCATGAAAAATCCCTTGAAGAACTCATTGCCAGCCAGGAAGCTTTTGAGGCCGGGAAAAAAAGAAAGAACAAGAAAAAAGACTGAATCCAGGAAAGGGGAGATACGAGTGATCTCCCCTTTTTGGGACATCGACACCGCCCTGTCTTGCCATGGCAGAATTTTAATACTGATTACTATCTTTCTTCAGCTATCGTTCCCATGCTCCAGCGTGGGAACGCCATACCGGGCGCTCCTGCGCCCAGAGCCAGTATCCTCGGGAATTCATTTTCCAGGAAATGGATATTGATGAAGCGCAGGGACAATCCAGATCAAAACATGGAGTGTATCCGGTTTCTGGACTTCCTACAGGCTTTGAGGGCATGACAGTGTTCCGGGATTCAAGACGCTGGAGCGTCTTAAGATGCATTCCCACGCTGGAGCGTGGGAACGATGAGTTTAGTGCTGCATGGGCAAAATCTGCGACTGAATGGCTGAGTCAGGGTGGTAATCAGAATTTTAATTGACAAAAAACAGCGTTCATAGAAAAATCCAAAGCGTACAGTTTAAAATTTTTCAGACCGTCCCGCCCATCAAATCTTCCCAGCCTGCCCGGGCTTCCCTTTCCTGAAAAGAAGCCCTTTTTTTCACTCCCATCCCATCGGAGGTTTCCCATGAAACGCCTTCTTGTACTCGTCTTATCCCTTTTTTTCCTCTCCGGTCTTGCAGCTGCAACGGGAAAAAGCCTGAAAATCGTCACGGACGAATGGCCACCCTATGAATTCAAGGCAGGAGAACCCGGCAATGAATATGTCTCAGGCTTTGCAACGGAAGTTATTCTTGCCGTTCTGAAAAACATGAATGTGGGGATTGATGGGCGCATTATGCAGCATCCCTGGGCCAGATCCGAACGCATGGTCATTGACGGGGCAGCGGATCTGCTCTACACCGCCACCTACAGTGCCAAAAGAGCCGAAGTCACCCATTATGCAACAGAAACTCTCATGGACTCTTCCTGGTCCTTTTTCATCCGCAAGGAAGACGAGGGTAAAATTACCTACAAGGATCTCCAGGACTTCAAAGGCAAAAAAATCGGCGTGGTACGGGGCTATACCTATACACCGGAACTCTGGGATTTCATGAAAGCGGAAAAAAATTTTGAAGAAGTCACCAACGATAACTTCAATATTCAGAAACTCATGGCTGGCAGAATCGACTGCACGGTCATGGATTATGGCAACGGCCTTTACCTGATCCAGCAGATGGGTTTTTCCGGTAAAATTGTCCCCCTGAAAAAGCCCCTTGAAATGACATCCCTTTATGCCGTTTTCAGCAGAAACACCGTGGAAAAAGAGTTTGTGGATCGTTTTTCAGCAGAGTTGAAAACCTTCAAGGGCACAGCGGCATACAAGCAGATTTTCAACAAATATTTTGGGAACTGATACCTGTGGTTAAGGCAATAGACAATAAAGGCTTCCCGGAAAACAGAGCCTGATTTTTGATACCAAAAAACGGATATCGGCGATGCGGCTTTCAGATCCGCGTCGCTGATGTTCTTTTCCCGGCAGCCTCCATAGCTGATCCCTGGATCCGTTTTTCTTCTAACTTTAGCCCGAGATTTCAAATATCATGTCCTCTTTTGCACCCATTGCCATCATCGCCCAGGCCGGAACCTTTCCCGATGCACCGGATGTCCAGACGTTCAAAACCAAGCTTCTCCAGGGCCACATAGCGATCCGTACCATTCCGGAAAACCGCTGGTTTCAGGGAAAGGAAAGTTTTTTGGGTAAAGGAGCGAACAGGACGATTTCCGCCATGGCAGGCATCGCACCCCTTCCGGAAACCTTTCCCTCCTCCCATTCAGAAAACTTCCAGCCCGAACTTTTTTCCGACCCGGCAAGCCGTCTTCTTCTCCACAACAGTGCCGCGCTTTTGAAGGCCTGCAAAGTCTCTGAAGCCACAGCCAGACGCACAGGCCTCATCACAGGACTTCTGGGACTGCCCTCGGATACGGTCACGGATCTGGCCCTGGCCTTTTTCCAGAAAAAAGAGGGGAGAATTCCCCTTTCACGCAACAGAGCCCTCGGCGCTCTCGTTACAGGAACCCCGGCCCTGCTCACGGCCCAGGCTCTGGGGCTTCATGGCCCGGTCTTCACTCTGGATGCAGCCTGCGCCTCCTCCCTTGTGGCCATCCGTCTGGCCTGTGAGCTTCTCCAGGAAAAACGGGCCGATCTCATGCTGGCGGGCGGACTTTCCCGCGCGGAAATCCGCTTTCTTCAGGTGGGCTTTACCCAGTTGAAAGCCCTCTCCCCTTCGGGCTGCTGCCGTCCCTTTGACGCGGAAGCCGACGGCCTCGTGGTGGGTGAAGGCTGCGGCCTTTTCGCCTTAAAGCGTCTGGAAGATGCCCTGAAGGATCAGGATCCCATTCTGGGCCTGATCCGGGGCGTCGGCCTTTCCAACGACATCGGCGGCAATGTGCTGGCCCCAAAATCCGAAGGCCAGATCCGGGCCATAAGCGCAGCCTTTGCCATGGCGGGCATGACTCCTGAGCATCTGGATGCCGTGGAGTGCCATGGCACAGGCACCCCCACGGGGGATCCCGTAGAACTGCAAAGCCTTGCCACCCTCTTTGCCGGACATAGGGGAAAAGGGCCGGTACTGGCCTCCGTGAAATCCATGACCGGCCATCTCCTCACCGCTGCGGGAGCTGCGGGCTTAAGCCGTATGCTGCTCTCCCTTGAAACCCAGACCCTTCCCGCAACCCCCACCTTTGAGAACGCCCCCGAAGACAGCCCCCTGCACAAAAGCCCCTTTTCCATCCTTTCCGCCCCGGCACCCTGGGAGAAGAAAAAAAACAGGGCGCGGGCCTTTGGGGTGAACGCCTTTGGCTTCGGGGGCATCAACGCCCACCTTCTGGTGGAAGCCTTTGAGAAAGGGCCGGAACCACGGCCTTTCATCCCCTCCAGAAAAGAACCGCTCCCCAGTCTTGCCCTTGTCTCCCTGGGGCTTCGGGCAGGAAAGCTTGAAGGGGCAAGGGCCTTTTTCGACCATCTTCTCTCCGGAAACCCCCTTGAAAAAAATATGGATTTTTCCATTCCTGCGGGCCGTTTTCCCATCCCGCCAAAAGAAATGGGGGCCATGCTTTCCGACCACAGGGCCCTCCTCCTCTCCGTGGAAGAGGCCCTGCGTCCCCTTCAGTGGAAAAAGGAGCTCCTGGCGGAAACAGGTCTCTGCGCCCTCGTCTCCTTTGATGCAAACGCCACGGACTTCTGCCTGCGCTGGTCTTCAGATCCGGACAACGCCCCCGGCACCCTCCCGCCCCTCGATGCGGATCATGTCACAGGATCTCTCACCAGCATGGCCGCAAGCCGTATCGCCAAGGTTTTTGGCTTCGGCGGAGCGTCCATCGCCCTTTCCGGAGACGGCAACGCCGCCCTTCTCGCCCTTTTTCACGGTGCCCGAAGCCTGCTTTCAGGAGAAAAGAAGGCCTTTCTTCTGGCCGCCTCGGACGCGGGAAAGCATCCCCTGAAAAGTCTGCTGGAACAAAGCCTTGGGATCTCTTCCCCCCAGGCCGCCCTCTGCCTTGTGCTGCGAAAAGAAGAGGATGCCCTTGCCGCAGGAGAGCCCATCCTCGCCCGGATTCCCGGAGAAAAGCTCCTTGAAAAGCTCTGGCCGGAACGGAACACCCCGCCTTCAGACGAAGGCCACAGCCGGAAAATCACAGCCTTTCACGAAAATCTTCGGGAAGCCCCCCAGCCCCCAGGCCCCGTGGATGTGCTCTTCCACCTTGTCCGGGCGACCTTTTCCCTTCAAACCGGCCTTCTGCCCGAAGAGGAAAGCCTTCCCCTCCGGCCCCTGACCCGGACACTTCCCCAAAAACCCCGCAGCCTGAGCCTTTTCATGGAAAAGGGCCCCCAGCTCGTCCTGGAAGAAGGGGAGCCTTCTTTGGAAAAAATGCGGCCCGATCCCGGAATCCGGCTTTTTCCCCTCTGGGCCAGCTCAAAGGAAGAACTGATCCGCGCCTGCCGGGATCTTGCCGAAAAGGCCCGTGACTTTAAAGGCCCCATCCGGGATCTGCCCTTCAGGCAAATGCCCTTCCAAGGCCCCGACCTGCGTGCGGCCCTCTTTGCCACGGAATGCCCCCGCCTTGCCGCCTGGTGCGCCCAGCTTGAAGAGGCCATTTTAAAGGGCATTCCCCTCATGCCTCAGGGCAGTGAAGGAGCGGCCTATCTGCCGGAAGTCCCCAAAGGAGAGCTTGCCTTTGTCTATCCCGGCTCCGGCAACCACTTTCAGGGCATGGGCCGAAGTGTGGGCCTTTTCTGGCCGGAAATTCTGGATGCGGACGAAAAAAGCTTTACGGGAAATCTGCCCATCCCTCCCCTCTCCCCCTATGACAACGATCCGGATCAGGAAGACCCCACCCCGGCCATCTTCGCCCAGGTGCGCTATGGACGCATCATGACCCGTATGGGCGCACATCTGGGGCTCTCTCCCCAGGCCATTCTGGGCTATTCCTTAGGGGAAACGGCGGGCTTTTTCGCCACAGGACTCTGGGAAAGACCCGAAGCCATGCAGCAGAAACTGGAAGGCTCCGATCTTTTCACCCGAAAACTCTCCGGAGCCTGCATCTCCCTGCGCAAGGCCTGGGGGCTGCCTCCGGAAAAGCCCTTTACCTGGGCTGCGGCCCTCATTCCGGAAAGGGCGGAAATTCTCGATAAAGCCCTGACCACCTTTCCCCTTCTCCGCCGCCTCATTGTCAACACAAAAAAGGAATGCGTGGTGGGAGGCCACAGGCCGGACATCGAAAGGCTGGGCCAGAACTTAAACCTTACGCCCCTTTTCCTGCCCGGTGTCATTTCCGTTCACTGCGAGGCCCTGGAGCCGAGCCTGAAGGCCTATGAAGAACTGCACACCTTCCCCGTGCACCCGCAAAATTTCCGCTACTATTCCTGTGCTGCCGGAAAAAGCTTTACCCCGGATACAAAAAGCTGCTGTGCCGCCATTCTGGAACAGAATCTCCACGGCTTTGACTTCCCCCGGCTGATCGAAAAGGCCTGGGAGGACGGTGTCCGTATTTTCCTTGAAATGGGGCCTTCGGACTCCTGCACCCGCATGATCCGCAGCATTCTTGGGGAGAAACCCCACCTTGCCCTCAGCCTTTCAAGGAAAAACGAAGCGGAGCTTCTCAGCATCACACGGGCCTTGGCCCTGCTCTATGCCGCAGATTTTCCCCTTCGGCTGGAAGGGCTTCCCGGATTTGTTGCCATGGAGGCTTTCCCCTCTCCGGAAATGTCAGGCCGGATTTTTGAAGAAACCCGGTTCCCTCACCCCAACCCTCTCCCAGAGGGAGAGGGGGCGATCAGGACTTCAACCAGGGAGTCCCAAGACGGTACGCCCAGAATCACGCATCCCGTTCTTGACGCCTTTTCCCACATGCAGGCGGAAAAAACCCGGCTCCACGGGCTGTATCTCGAAGGCTGCGGGAAAAACCTCGCCGTTTTTTCCCGTTTGATGGGGCTTTCAGATGGGGAAAAAAGCCCATCTCCTTTCCCATCGCCCCCCGTGACGGAGGCCCAGCCCCAGCCAAAGGCCTTCAATACTAGCCCCCATACCCCACCGGATCGCGTCCGGGACAGTCTCTTTGATGTTGCCTTTGACGCCGAAGCCTGTCTGGAGTTCGCCACTGGCAGCGCCAGCAAAGTGCTGGGAGAGGCCTTCGCCCCTCTGGACCGCTATGCCGTGCGGGTGCGGCTGCCCGCCCCACCTCTCCTCCTTGTGGATCGCATCCTTTCCGTGGAGGCCACCAAAGGGGAGCTTGGCTCCGGAAAAATCGTCACCGAGCACCATGTTGAAAAAGACGCCTGGTACCTTGACGGCGGCCGCACGCCCTTTGCCATTGCCATTGAAGCCGGGCAGGCGGATCTTTTCCTCTGCGCCTACATGGGCATTGATCTGCGGGTGAAGGGCCAGCGGGCCTACCGTCTTTTGGATGCCACGGCAAGCTTTCACCGTCACCTGCCCCTTCCCGGTGAAACCATCCGCTATGACATCGAAATCCAGCGTTTTGTCCGTCAGGGCGAAACCTTCATCTTCTTTTTCCGCTTCACAGGCTGGATCGGAGCGGAAAAGCTCATCACCATGGAAAAGGGCTGTGCGGGATTCTTTACAGAAGAAGAAATCATCCACTCCGGCGGGGTGATCCCCAAGGAGCGCTTTCCCGAAAAAAGCCCCCGGACGGGCATCGGGGAAGGCGCCCTTCCCCTTTCCTCCCTTCCTTCCGCCCTCACACCGGCAAACCTTGAGGCCTTGCGCGCAGGCCATGGGGAAGGAGCCTTCGGCCCGGCCTTTCAGGGGAAAAACATTCCGGAAAAGCTCCGTCTTCCCGGCGGCAGACTGGCCCTTGTCCACCGCATGACCGCCATGGAGCCTTCAGGCGGCCACTATGGCTGCGGCCTTGCCGTGGGTGAGGCGGACATCCGGCCCGATGACTGGTTTCTCACCTGCCATTTTTCCGATGATCCGGTCATGCCCGGCACCCTGATGTACGAGTGCTGCATGCAGACCCTGCGGGTCTATGTCATGGCCGCAGGCTGGATTCCCCAGGGCGAGGGGATTTCCTGGCAGCCCCTTCCCGGAGCCGAAAGCCGCCTCAAGTGCCGGGGCCCCGTCACCCCCCAGACCCGTGTGGTGCGCTATGAAATCCACATCCGCCGCATGGATTTCACCCCCCAGCCCTTTGTGCTGGCAGATGCCCTCATGTATGCCGATGACAAGTGCATTGTCCGCTTTGAAGGCATGAGCCTCATGCTGGAGGGAGCCTCTCGGCAAAGTCTTGAAGCCTTATGGAAAGAAGAAAAAACCGGACAGACCGGCGATCCAATCAGCGACCCAATCAGTGATCTGGTCAACAGCCTCACATGGGACAAAGAGCGCCTCCTTGCCTTTGCGGACGGCAGTGCGGAAAAAGCCTTTGGCCCGGCCTACCGGCCCTTTGACCAGGGCCGCTTTCTCGCCCGTCTTCCAAGACCGCCCTACCTCATGCTGGATGCGGTGACAGAAGCGGATCTCACGCCGGGAAAAGTCAGGGAAAATGCCCATATCACCGCCCTCTGGATGCGAGAAAGCGGAGACTGGACCTTCCGCCAGCCCGGAAACCTGCTGCCCTACAGCCTTCTTCTTGAAGCGGCCCTGCAACCCTGCGGCCTCATGGCCGCCTGGATGGGTGCCTCCCTTCAGAGCACCCGGAGCCTTTATTTCCGGAACCTCGGGGGTAAACTCCGATTTCAGGCCCCGGCCCTTCCGGGAAAACTTCTTGAAACCCGTGCAAGGCTCACCCGCTTTGTGAAAAACGGGGATCTGCAACTGCTTTTCTTTGACATCTCCTGTAAGCAGGAGGGGGCGCTGCTTCTTTCCTGCGAAACCCATTTCGGGTTTTTCACGGAAGAGGCCTTAAAAGACCAGAAGGGCATGAAAGCACCGGAAGGTCTCGAACTGCCCCCACAGCCTCGGGAAGTTCTCCACGATTTCAGCCTTCCAAGCCCCCTGCCCTGGCCCGAAGAACATCCCGAAGGAGCGCTTTCCATGGTGCACCGCATTCTCTCCTTTGAGGAAAAAGGCGGGCCTGCGGGCCTTGGAAAAACCGTGGCTCTGATGCATCTTTCTCCGGAAGACTGGTATTTCTACGCCCACTTCAAAGATGATCCCGTCTGCCCCGGCTCTCTGGGCTTAGAGGCCCTTCTCACAACCCTCAGATGGACAGCAGGCCGGATGTTTGGGCAAGCGCCCCGCTCCTTCCACCTTCTTCCCCAGACCCACACCTGGACTTACAGGGGCCAGATCCGGCCCCACAACCGGGCCATGCACTGCGTCATTGCCATCACAGAAAAAGGAAAAAGCCCGGATGAGGGCCTTTTCTGCGACGGGGCTGTTTTTTGTGACGGGCTTTGTATCTATACGGTGAAGAATTTTGGGGTGGGTATGGGGAAGGGATAAGGGGCCTACACCATGCCATACGCCAGCAGGATGTACAGGCATGGGGTGATCCGCCACAGTATCGTGTGGGAGATAGTTCCTGAAACGGCATGAACCCGATACCGTGCTGCATAGGAGATCGCTGACGGTGACGGCAGCGTCAGCTTGAGCGTACGCTTAACCGGGCTGAGAACAGGGAGCTTTGGTCATGAGAACGGTATCAATACCCGCCGGGTTTGGCCCCATGTGCTGACGCTCTTCGAAACCAAATTTCTGATAGAGATGACGGGCCGTCAGGCCCTCTGGAACCGATGAGGCAAATGTCTGTACAGCAACTGGTCTTGCCGGGTTCAGATGGTTCAGCGCTGTTTCCAGAAGTTTCCCACCGATTCCAAAACCCCGTGCAGACGCGGAAACGGCAAGCCATTCGATTGAATTTTCTTCTTTGGAGATAACGATCCCACCCAGAATGAGACTGGGAAATTCGTCTGAATCCCGTAAAGACACAAACGCCTGTTTGCCTGTAATGGCCTCAGCCAAAGCGTCTTTGAATTCGGGAACCTCGGCCATGGGACCAAAAAGAGGCTCTGCTTCCCTGGCAAGAATCAGCCAGCTTTCGATGTCGTTTGAGACTGCCAATCTGACAGAACGGGTATTCACAGCGTTAAACCTCATTTCCGGCTGCTTTGGCTCCCTCGACGTATGAATCCGCGAGTGCGGCGCAGAAACTTTCCTTTGCAGGGTGGCCAAGGATTACAAGGATACGTTTGCTCATAATTGTGAATTCCTAACGCCCAAAGCAGCGGCGCGGCTTTTTGCGTCCGCTGGATTTTTTTGTTATGTGTTTTTCTTATCTTTTAACAATTTTTTTATCTCACGGTCAAAATCAGAGATATATTTTTTATCCTCTTCTTTTCTATATTTTCCATATTCAATTTTTGCTTTTTCGACCGCTTTTTTATGGCTGACTTTTCCGGCATTGGTTAAAAGTTCTTTCTCACTGATTCGCAGAAAATCATCAAGTTTTTGAATCCAGTCGTTCATTTTCATTAATCTGCCGTTTGTTGCCTGGAGTTCAGCAAAATCAAGATACATGGAGACGATGAGATTGAGCTGTTTGAGTTCATCTTCTGACAGATAATTCTTTGCGATTGAAATATCTCTTGTGGTTATATATTTGCCGTGAAAATTGGTCAGCCCTAGAAATGGTTTTTCTGCGTCAACTCTCTGGCTTATCATTTCTGCTGCTGTCTGGCCGTGGACGGCATAGTGCATTTTATTTTGAACGGTTGCAAAAAATTCCTTGGTCAGAGTAGCATCATTTTTGTAATCAATGCTGGTTGCATAGATATCAGTTACTTTCTGGTAAAAATTTCTTTCACTGCTTCTGATATCCCGAATTCTTTGGAGAAGTTCTTCAAAATATCTTGACCTTGCGCCTTCCTGTTTCAACCGGTCATCATCCATTGTAAAGCCTTTTACAATGTATTCATGAATCCGTTTTGTCGCCCACTGCCGAAACTTTGTCCCCTGTATTGATTTTACCCTGTAACCCACTGAAATTATGACATCGAGATTGTAATAATTCGGAGTTTTCTGCTGAAATTCGGAAATTCCGAATTTCTTCAGGGTCTGGTTTTCTGCAAGCTCTCCTTCGGCATAAATGTTTTTAATATGTTCATTAATTGTTGACTTTGCTTTCCCGAAAAGCATTGCCATTTGATCCTGTGTCAGCCAGACTGTTTCATCTTCCAATTGCACCTGGAGTTTTGTTGTACCGTCTGAAGCCGTATAAATGATAATTTCTGAATTCTGTTCCATGTATCATCCCTCCAGGATCGGCTTTAATATTTCAGGCGATTTTTCGGAAAACTGTTCATGCGTTTGACTATTTCACAATCTGGATCGCTCCAGCGGTTATGAAGCTTGGTTATTATCTGTTTTTTCTGGGTATCGGACAGAGTTTCAAACTCCTTGCCCTGCATAACGCTGCGCTCTGCGGCAAATTTGGAGCGAAGCGTAAAATTTGTCCGACAGCAGCGCTTTGTTAGCAGATATCTCTGTAATTACGCTCAATATAATGATTGTATTTCTTCGCGAAGCATGATCACGTCTTCTAGTTGCAAGCGCAGCGCATTAGCGCTATCTGACTTACCCTCAGCCTGTGAACGTATTTCCTGAAGGGCCTCATCGATATTCGTAATAGGCAGATCAAAGCCGGTATCAAGTAGTTTCTCGAGCTGCGCGTCGATGCTCTTACGCACGGCATCACTGTACTCTTTAAAGCTCTTACGAATATCCCGCTTTATTTTGAGGATCTCTTTTGCATGCTCGGACTGCTGATAGTCGTCATAAATCTGCATACCAACCCCAAAAATCGCCATGGCTGGACCAAGAAACTTCGCGCCCTTCCCTATTTTATCCGCGATTTTCACGGCCTCCCAAGCCTTGAACTTGTAGCCAAAGAAGCCACCAACCTCTTTAATAGCGTTGTGTAGCGTACTACCCGAAACTGATTTGAGCCCTGTTTTAGATGCATCGCCAACAGCGCTTTTCGCAAGGAAGGAAAATCCTTTTTCTGCGGACTTCGTCATACTCTGGCTGAAAGCACTGTTAAGCTTCAAGGGATCATCCTTAGAGAAGCTGCAAACTTTCCCTTGTTTGTCTTCAGGATTGAAATTCTTTGCAGCATCCAAAGCTTCATTGATCTTCAAGCTAGCAGGAGTATTCGCCAACTCGACTAACTCAGCCTCAAGATCTGATAGGCACTCGTTCACAGTGACCTGCAGATCCTCCAAGGCAGAATTTATGAGTCGCTCACATTCGTAAGTTGAGCTGTCCTGTACCTTTTCAAATTCTTCCTGCTCTCCACCCAAAGCATCGGCAAGCCGGTTTCCTTGCTCAACAATCTGGCCGTTAAGCTTATCTATGTCCGCCCCGACCTTTTTGATAAGGTCTCGTCTGTTGGCTTGAAAAACGCGCTTGTTTTGAGTGAGCAGGCTAACCAAGCCCTTTTGCAGCGGATCAGAAATGGTCAGTTCGTCAATTTTTGACTCCATCGTGATTTGAAGCTGCTGGAGCGGCGTCGTCAGCCTGGCGTATAGGCCGCGTTGCGCGACAAAACTATCAATGGCTTTGGTGAACCCTTCATGGTTGGAAAGCGCCAACAACTCTTGGCGCTCTTGCTCGTCTTCCTCATCCAATGAGTCGAAGAATGACTGGGCGTCAGTGAAGACGATGGGAAAATCCTCTGGAATTTTGGGCTCAAGCACCTGTGTGATACCCGCGATCTTGGTCTCTTTGTCAGCCGAGTCACTTTCAAACTTGTTGATAACGACCATCATCTCCTTGGCGCGACCTTGGTTAAAGCAAAGGTTGCGGAAGGCTGCGCCCACGACATCGTCGAACAGTTCATTGGTAATTACGTATACCAGCAGGTCTGCTTTCGCTATGGCCTCAAGCGCTTTGGCATCATGTTGCTCGCACTCACCCGCAAGGATCCCAGGGGTATCCCAGATATTTAGCGATTTATGTTGGTATTGAGTGACCACATCTGTTGTTACGCCGGCTCCAATTTTAATGTGATCAATACCTGTCAACATCTTAATTAAGGAGGACTTGCCAGCACTGTACTGGCCAGCAAAAACAAGATTCAAAGGCGCTAAATTAATATCGAACTCTGCCTCCGATGCTTTGAAGCTGCTGGCCTTCCATAGCTCATTAGAACGCTGGTAAAGGCTTTCGACCTTTTCTTTGAGAACACTGTAACCAATTTCAGTCATGATTCATCCTTAAATGGCGAGGAGGGTAATTTCACAGGAACAAAGTGCAGCCACCATTTTTATTCGACGGTGGTCTTTTCCAATGATCTTGCTAAGATTTTTCTTCGGGGCGAACACGAACACTTTATCTTTTTCAGAAAGCTCGACTTTCTCTACGAGCCCCTTGTAAAGGTGGGAAATTTTCTTATCCAAACTGGCATTATACACTACAATTATTTTTTCCCTCATGGCTTTACTCATAGCCTGAAGAAGTTCAGAACTTCGAAAATAATCCGAGATCAAAAAATAACAAGCATAACCAGGAAGCCTCACTATCTTTAAAACTTTCGGCAGAACAAAGTGCTGCTTTGTGATGATATAAGCAACTCGATTAAGTAGGCGAAAATTAATCTCATGCCTCAGAGTATAGAGCTGACTATCAGTGCTATCCAGCTCACTTATAAACCCATTAAGCGCTTTACAGAGAAGAGACAGATTGTGTTCTGTCGGCAAAATAACTGCCCGATAGAGATTTATGTCGAACCAGCTTTCTAAATTAGCTTTTATTTTTCGCTTACTTTCCTCGACATCCTCAAGCAAAACCTGACGCTGTTTAGACTTAGCCTCTTTGAGTTTTTTAGCACGGCTATCAGAAAAAAATGAAAATATTGTGAACACTATACCGACACCAGCCGCCACCCAGCCTACAGGATTCCATGAGTTAAAAAAGGCAATTGTGCTTATAACCCCGGCTATAGCAGAGCCCCAACCGTTTATACGCTTGAAGTCGAATTCACTGAAGTTCCGCCCATCGTGAGCAACCTCGAAAGATAAGGTAATGTCCAGGCCCTCATTCATTTCTCGATTGAAATCTTGAAGTTCTTCTACCACCTGTTCTGCCAAAGCTTGTACCGATCGCTCTACCTTTTTTGTAATTTTTAAACTCTTGTAATGACGCTCCCAAGCTACTGCTGCATTCTCATCCTCAATGTGGTCATCAACAAAATCTGCAACAGAGTCAACTAGCGGTTTAAAAGCAACATCCACTTCCTTGGAGAGCAACCGTGGCGCATCACGAAGAGTTTTTACCTTCCATTGAGATATACGGGTTAGACTACTTTCATACTGTTGCAAGAGCTTGGTGAGCCGATCCCTTTGGCTTAGGACGAGTAAGCTCTGTTCATCAACATGATGAAGGCTTGAATCGAGAAACGTCTGGACTCTTCGGATCGGCCCGTTACCTTCCACTTCACCAATGAGTGCATTCAGAACGTTATCAATTCGGCTCAGCTCATGTAATTGCGAACCTTCTTTCCCCGAAACTGTGGTCGCCAAGAATGCGGCCTGGGCATGAATTGGGATGATTCGGACTGTGCTCGGATTTATGCCTGCACGGCCGGCAAGATTCTTTAATCGTTCAGTATGTCCCTGAATATCCTCTTCTTTGAAAATATATTTTTCCGGGCTCCTCAATGCCCGTCTCCGGTTACCGTCATTCTCTAGATCTTTTTTCATGTTCAACACGAAGATCAAGGGCTTGTTAAGCTTATGAACATGTTCAAGCTCAACAAAGGTCGACTCTTGGATGCTGTCGCTGTTGAGCATGAACAGCACGACGTCTGACTGTTCAAGGATCTCGTGGGCAATCTGCGTGTCCTCCTGACCGTTATAGGCTCCGAAGCCAGGGGTGTCGATTATCCTCAAGTTGTTCCATTCATACTCTTTAACGTCGCGTGTTGTTCTTTGCGCTCCTTTACCAATGGTCTGGCCATCACCTCGAGTGATAGCCTCACGAATAGTGCTCTTGCCAGCCATCGTTCGGCCAAAGAGCATGACATTGAAGCAATCAAGGCTTCGTTTCTGCTTGGCGAGATTAGCGTTTCGTTTCGAGAGAAGCTTTCCGTAGTCTCTCTCAAGATCCTGCAACATGCTGGTCAGGCCATCCTCCACCATTTTGTCTTCGGATAGAGTCTGGCAGCCATGCTTAATCACGCCCTGCAGTTTTTTTCTCAGCGCCTCAATAATGGTATCGCAGCACTCAAAATAACCTTGTACGGTTATATATTCTTCTCTGGCAATTCGATTACAACTCTGGAGAGATGATAAATAAGGAGTATCCTCTACTGCTTCTTTCATTCTTTCTCCGATTATTATAGAGCCCATAGATTCTACTCAAGATCGAGATTTTTATTTTTCTGCTAACGGGGCGGCGCGAAGCGTCCGCGCCATCATATTATTGTGTGGTTCCGTATAACCACCCTTTTTTAAAAAAAATCCGCAAAAAAACATTTTCCTAACCGTATAATCCCCACTGTATCCTGCTGGACAGAAAACTATCTAAGCCTGATTCCCAGCCCCTGCAAAAATCCCCATCCAAAAGCAGTTTCCACAGCGTCTGAAAAACGATCCGATTTTCATAGTCCAGCCCACCGACTAAGGCAAGTTTTTTCCTCCCATTTTTCCAGCCCATGAGCCCCAAATAGATTATCCCTCACCTTCCTTCCACGCCCCGCACAAGCCAGTCTTTACAAAAAACCTTGATTTTTATTTTTGAAAAGTATTAGCCATATCAAAAATTTTTATCCTGCCTTCCATCGCCGAATAAAAATATGGAGGCGAATAAGAGTGCAGATACCAATAAGAATATGGAGCAAAAAAAGGAGAAAACATGAAAAAATACCTGATTACAGTCATGGTTCTGATGCTGGCAGCCATGCTTGGCGTGGGATGCACATCCAAAAGGGCGGTGGACCCTGCCCTGCAGATCCATCCCGATGGCCGGTACAGGGGCGTGTATGGTGATGGCGGGGAACAGCAGATCAGCATTGAGTTTCATCTGAAAGACGGACTGCTGACAAAGCTTTCCTTCAGACACCTGCAGTACAAGGGCAAGGACTACGGGCGCACGAAAGAGGGCGATGCAGGCTGGCCCGTTCTGCATCAGCATGGGATGGTGCTGGCTTATCTGGAAGGAAAGCCCCTCAGTGCTGTTCTGGATCTCTACACTCCGGAAAAAATGGTGGCGGATGTGGATGGATTTTCCGGCGCTACCATCCGGGGCAGCAAAATCATTTCTGCCATACGGGACGGCCTCAACCGGGGTATTTATTAAAAGCAGCACGAGACTAAGGGATCTTGCTACCGGAGAAGGTGATGTGGCTTTTGCCATGCATCAAGGGCCTGAAGTGCGGGAGGGCTTCCCTGCGGGGGAAGCGTCTCCCGCATTTTTGTTCCTGAAAAAAAATGGCCGCAACAGAACGGTTCTATGGTGTCCGGGCTGCTGCCTTAAGAACATCACTGAGGTCTGCCTGATCCCCTGCCATGCTGTTGATATGCTCAAAGAAAAGCCTGTTTCCGGGGCCGATGACAAAAATCCCTCCCTGCTGCCAGAGATCTCCGGCACTGCGGCCCTGCCGGAATCCCTGTTTCATGGCCTTGAACCCGCGCACCAGAGGAGAAGGCCCCAGTGTCCGCCAGAACCCCCGTTTCAGGTCAAAGGCCTTGTATGCATTCAGTTCCGGATCCAGATACATCTCCCCATGGTATGAAAATTTTTCGATAAAGTGGCGGGCATCCTCAGGCGTTCCGCTGCCGACGCTGACCAGAGCCACATCCATTGCATCCAGCTCTTCTTTGATATCCATCAGGGCAGCTACCTGCTGCCGGGCAAAGAGTCAGCCATAGTGGCGGAGAAAAACCAGAACGATTCTGCGGTTCTGCCACAAAGAATCCAGTGGTACAGGGTGATTGCTGAGATCACCTACAGAAATTTCCGAAACATCCTGGGGTAGATTTTTTCGCATGTCTTCCTCCTTCATTCCTCTGGGATTCTGACTGCTGCATCCTGTCAGTACCATAAGGGCGATACCTGAAATCCCTATGAGCCTGTTTACCATGGAACGTTTTCCTTTCTTTCCTTTTTCCGGGTGACGACACTGTCTCCTTCTCCTGCTTCCTTTTTGCCTGATACCTCTGTGAAAGTGGTCTGTGACAAAAAAAGTTTCTGTCACACAGGGGGAATTTCTGCTGTATCAGAAGTCAGAAGGTCTTTTTGGCTTCCCCATGAAAAGAGGAAAAGGGTGACGGAACATCGGATCTGCTGCTGGTTCAGGCCTGTCTGGATGGGGACGCAAGACCAACCAACCATAGGACACCCACGTTGTCTTTGCCTTTCCCCCCTCCCCTGTAACGGAAACCCTTATGATATCGAAATCCAGCGTTTTGTCCGTCAGGGCGAAACCTTCATCTTTTTTTTCCGTTTCACAGGCTGGATCGGAACGAAAAAGCTCATCACCATGAAAAAGGGCTGTGCGGGATTCTTCACGGAAGCGGCCTTAAAAAAACCAGAAGGGCATGAAAGCGCCGGAAGGTCTCGAACTGCCCCCACTGCCTCAGAAAGTTCTCCACGATTCCAGCCTTCCAAGCCCCCTGCCCTGGCCCGAAGAAAATCCTGAAGAAGCCCTTTCCATGGTGCACAGCATCCTCTCCTTTGAAGAAAAAAACGGGCCAGAGGCCCGCTTCAGGATGCAACATGCGATAAGATCAGGACAATAAAATCAGAAAGACCTTACACCTCAGAGGCTGTGATTTTCCGGCAGAATCTCGATCCAGTAGCCATCCGGATCGGCAATGAAGTAAATGCCCATTTCCGTGTTCTCATAAACCACACAGCCCATCTTCCGGTGCCGCTCCAGGGTGGCTTCGTAGTCCTTCACGGAAAGGGCCAGATGGATTTCATTGTCTCCCAGGTTGTAGGGCCTGTCCCGATCCCTTAGCCAGGTCAGCTCCAGCTGAAAGGGCGTTTTTCCGTCTCCGAGATACACCAGCCGGAAACTCCCGTCCTCCGGGCTATAGGTGCGCACCACGGAAAGTTCCAGGGCTTCCTGATAAAAGGCAAGGCTTTTTTCCAGATCCAAAACCGTGAGATTGGCGTGCAGCCAGGTAAAGGCTCCCATGCTGGTATTCTCCTTATCTTCAATGAGTATTTAACCGTTATTTTTGCCTCTTTTCTTTGTTCACTTTACACTCGCAGGCCCCTTTCAGCCTGTCAAGTATGGATGCAGAAAAGGGGGCAGCTTCCACCGTTCTCTGACATTCAGACAGACAAAAAAACGCCTCAATGCTGAGTTCTGTAAGCTTTGTATACTTAAGATTTACTGTGGACAGCGTCCAGCCGTCATGCTACAAAATCATAAATTTTAAAAAACTTCTTTCCAACCTCCAATGAGAAATTCCAGAAAAGAACTCTGGCTTTAACTTCTGAATCCCTGTACGGAATTTTTAAGAAGATCCCCTGCCTCCAGCCGCCTGACAAAGTCTTCCCTGCCCATGGCAAAAGGGGGCCTGGCCCGGCAGGGCACACCGATTCACAGATCACGTCGGCCTCTGAAAAATCTTTACCCTGCGCTTTTCTCTACATCCCTTTTTTGCACCAAGCCATAAGGAGCCTTCATGGAAAACAAAAACCGTCGCATCCCCCTTCAGAAACGTATTTCCGTGCGCATGGTTGGCACAGCACTGATTCTGACAACCCTGATTCTGGTGCTCATGGGGGTATGGCAATATCAAAGTGCCCGTTCCAGCCTGGAAAAAAACCTCAATGTGGATGCGGATCTTGCCCTGCAACGTATCACGCTGAACCTGCGGGAACCCCTTTACAACTATGACATGGCCCAGGCCGAAGCCATTCTCCGCTCAGAAATGCAGGATCGCCGCCTTCTGGCCCTGGCCCTTTCTGATCCTGCCAGAGAAAAACAGATACTCCTCCTTGGCCGGGATGAAGACAAAAAAACCGCCCCCATTCAGAGACTTCCGGAAAGCACACAGTTCAGACGGGAAGCTCCCATCCAGAGAGAGGACTCCACCCTTGGTCACATCACCGTACTGATGGATCCGGAATACTTTCAGGAAAACCTCAGCAGCATCCTGCAAAACACCATTTTTACCATCCTCGCCCTGAACATTCTGCTTCTGGCCGTCATGTCCTTTTCCCTTCAGGTCATGGTTTTCAATGCCCTGAAAGCCATGATCCGGGCCGTCCGGGATCTGGCCCAGGGCGATGGGGATCTCACACAACGCATTTCCGAAGCAAAAGGGGATGAACTGAGCCTTGCCGCCTACTGGATCAATCTTTTTGTTTCTCAGATCCATGGCATCATGGAACGCATCCGGGATAACGGCAACCAGCTCAACCGGGCTTCCGCCAGTCTTCTGGATATTTCCGCAAAAATGTCTCAGAACTCGAAAACATCCGCCCAAAGAGCCTCGACAGTGGCCAAAGCCACAGGAGACATGAGCCAGAGCATGGGCAATATTGCCTCCGCCATGGAAGAAGCCTCCACCAACACCTCCATGGTGGCTGCGGCTGCGGAAGAAATGACGGCCACCATTGACGAAATTGCCAAAAATACGGAAGAAGCCCGACAGACCACGGAAAAGGCCGTCAACCGTTCCGAAAGTGCCACAGGAAAAATGTCCGACCTTGAGACCATTGCCGCTGAAATCGGAAAGGTCACGGAATCCATCACGGAAATTTCCGCCCAGACCAACCTTCTGGCCTTAAACGCCACCATTGAGGCGGCAAGGGCCGGAGAGGCGGGCAAGGGCTTTGCCGTTGTGGCCGCAGAAATCAAAACCCTGGCAACCCAGACCACCACAGCCACGGAAAATATCCGGAACATCATCGGTTCCGCCCAGAGCATCATCAAGGATGCCACAGGCGAGGTAAAGGAAGTATCAAAGACCATTCAGGCCACCAGTGACATTGTCACCATCATTGCCACTGCCGTGGAGGAACAGTCCGCCGCCACACGGGAAATTTCCAGCAGCGTTATGCAGGCCGCCAGAGGCATTCAGGAAGTCAACAAAAACATGGCCAACATGAACGGCTTTGTCCAGAGTATCCGGCAGGACATTGAGGGTGTGGATCAGATCAGCAAGAGCATGGACAGCATCAGCACGGAAGTGAATGGGAAGGCCAGAGAAGTTTCGGGTATGGCTTCCGGTCTTCAGGATCTCATTGGCCGTTTTTCGCTCTAAGGCATCCAAAAAAAGGGCAGGCTCAGAGCCTGCCCTTCCGTCGGGAAAAAACATGGTCATCCCCAAAAAAGACCCTATCCTGATCTGTCTTCTGTCCTGCCTTCTGACCGTTTTTTCCATAACGGCACCCCAGGCTGCCCCCCTGCACATGCTGACGGACGATTATCCACCCTACAGCTTTAAGGAAAACGGAGGTATCGCGGGAATCTGCATGGACATTGTCCGGGAAGCCCTGAAGGACAGTTCCCATACTTTTCAGGTACAGCTTTATCCCTTTGCCCGGGCCTATGTCACCACCCGGGACGAAAAAAATATCTTTGAATTCTGTGTGGCCAGAACCCCGGAACGGGAAACCTCCTTCCACTGGATCGGCCCCGTTGGCCCCACCAATGAAGGGCTTCTTGCCCTTGCTGCCCGGACGGATATCCGCATTGAAAAAGATGCAGATATGGGAGCCTACAAAATCGGAACGGTCATTTCCGATGTGGTGGATCAGCACCTTTCCGCTATGCAGAAAAAACGAAAGCTCAAACTGGATAAAACCTCCAGCTACCGCCAGAACATGAAAAAACTCATGGCAGGCCGCATGGATCTCTGGGCGGGCAACCTGATTGTGGGCTTCCAACTGGCCCGTGAGCTGGGCCATGATCCTTCGGAACTGCGCGTGGTGCACACCTTCCCGGTTCTCAACACGGATCTGTATCTGGTCACGGGAAAAAAAACAGATCCCAAGCTGGTAGGAGATCTGACCCGGATCTTTCAGGCCTTTGTGGAGCGTGGCGACTATGCCCGCATGACAGCCGCCTTTATAAAAGACCACACCCCAACGGAGTCGGAGTAGGGACAAGCCCCCGTGCCTGCCCTGATGCCCCATGATGCTATGGGGCAATCCCAACCACTCTGCTCACAATTTTTTATCGTGCATCTTCCCCACCCCATAGTCCTTCCTGCGCATGAATTTTTCCGCAGGTGGCCCGATGAGCTGCATTTCCGGGTTCTTTGCCAGCACATCCATGGCAATCTGCATTTCTTTGGTGCATCCTGTGGAGTAGGTGGCGTCTTTCCCCACCCATTCCGGTGGCACCCTTTCCCCTGAAAGGGCAAAGGCCTCGGCAATGTCCTCGTAGGTCTGAAACCGCCAGATGTCGATATAGCCGCTGCGCTGGACAATCTCCCACATGTACATAAGGTCATCGGCATCCATACCCGGCTCGTAGTACTGGGAAGGATTGATAATGAAGGTTTCGGCAAACACGCTGCGCAGATATTCGATAAAGGTGCCCATGATGCGTTTGGCTTCATCGATCTTGCCGGGAATGGAACCGATGATGCCGCTGTAAAACATCACGGCCATACCGTTTTCCCGTGCTCTTTTCATCTGTGTGATGATGTCCTTGGCCCTGCGCTCCAGATCCAGATGGGAAAAACGGATCACATCGGGATGGGCAGGCTTGTAGAGCACCTCCACCGCACCGCCGTCTTTGGTGCAAATATTAAAAACCGGACGGGTGAAATGGAAGCGGGTATCAAAAAAGCGTCTGCGCTGTTCTTCTCCCCTGGAAATCACCGCATCGGTTTCCTTGAAGGCCCGTGCAAAGGTGGTGCAGGCCAGCAGCAGATTCACATTTTCCCGTGTTCCGTCTGAAATTACGACAATGTTTTCTTCCTTCCGCAAAATCTCCACCAGAGCATTTTTACTGATTTCCGGATCACTCACAATGCGGGCACTGTCCAGGGCTTCCTGCAAAATTTTGTCTTCCATGACATCGGCAAAGTCCACCTTGGTGAAAATGGGTTCGCCCTTGAAGCTCACCACCACCTTGTGCCCGAGGCGGGCCAGGTAACGGATGATTTTCAGATCCATGAGGATCTCTCCGGCCTCATTGGCCAGCCAGAGAATTTTTTTCCGGCCCTCGGATTCCGCGCAGTGAAAAGGTTCTCCCCTCACGCCCAACAAACAGAACAGGGTCTGTACATCCCCTGTAAGCGGTCTCGAAAAAATATCGAGAAAGGCTTCCCTGTCCGGTACAGCAGGATCGTCACCCTGCCAGATTTCCCGCGCACCGGTGAGAAGGAAAAGACGCTGCAACTCCAGGGCATTGAGATTGTCCCGGATGCGCCCCAGAGAAACGGGCGTCCTTTTCATGGAAGACAGATCCACAAAATCAAAGGCATCCCGGAAAGCCTGGGATTTCAGGGCCTGCCTTGCCATCAGGTTCCGCTGGCTCTTTTCTCCGAGGTAAGGATCCATGATATCGGTCTGGTTGAGAAAAATCCGGAAAAGGCGTTTCTCCAGACGGGAAGGAATCATGAGTTCATCGCGGGTTTCGTGGGCAAACTTGATGCGGATAAGGGCTTCCAGAAAATTTCTGGATTCAGAATCTTCGATAAAAGTGGCAATAACCTCCAGAATCCGGGAAAGCACCTCCTGATAGCGGTTCTGAAGAAATTCCGAACGATCCCGGCCCATGATGGCCTGATACATCTGTTCGGAGCAGGGATAATAGCGCTCGCCTTCCTTCAGATGCACCATGAAGCCCACCTGCTCCGGTGAGGCGACTTCTTCCGGATAGGCGGCATGATCCAGATGGTTTTCAATATAAAAGGCCGCTTCCCAGGCATCCTGGGCGGCTTTTTTTCTTTTTTCAAAATCGGCTTCCATCTCGGGAGGCGGGAAAGATGGCATAAAAAAAACCTCCTATGCGGTTTTGATTTCCGTCCGTTGGAAAAGGATGCGGATGAGGGTATCTGCTGTCACATAGACCAGCATGGCGCAGAGCACACTGTTCAAGGGGGCGATACCCGGAAGAAAGCGGGCGGCCAGCCCCCCCGCTCCCCAGGCCATGAGGGCAGCGGGCCGGATTGTCTCGAAACGGCTTTTTCCCAGACGCCCGTAGCGTCCCCTTCTTACCATATAATAGTCCGCAATGAGAACCCCGCCGATGGCGGGCAGCATGGTATTAAGAAAGGCCAGCCAGCCCACAAAATTGTTGTAGAGGTAGAGGGCCATGAGGGTGCCAAGGACGCCGTTTACCAGCACAAGGATCTTTTTGGGAAGCCCCGTGATATTGGAAAACCCAAGGCCCGAGGCATAGAGGGCATTGTCATTGGTGGTCCAGATGTTGAGTCCCAGAATGACCATGGCCCAGACGATCATACCCTGCTGCATGAGCACATCGGAAATATCCGCCTGCTGGTAAAAAGCCGCGCCAACGGCACCAAAGAGAAACATGAGGCTGTTGCCTAAGAAAAAGGCAATGAGCGTTGTGGAGACCGCCGTTTTCGTGGATCTGGAAAACCGGGTGAAGTCCGGGGTCAGGGTACCGCCACTGATGAAGGAAGCCACACAGATCCCGATGGCGGCAAACATGCCCATGGGTTCTGCGGGTGTAAGTCCCAGCCAGGCATCGAACCCGCCAAAATCGTTCAGAGCCTTACCCACGGAAAAAAAGCCCAGAATGCCGATGGCCGGAACGGCAATGAAACTTAAGAGGGTCAGGGCCTTCATGCCAAACCAGGCCGTAGCCGTCATGATACTGCCTGAAACAAGAATGATGAGATGAAGATTCCAGCCCGTCACCTTCTGTACGGGCAGGGCGAACATGGCCACCCCTACACCAAACCAGCCCACCTGGGTGATGGCCAGCAGAAAGGAGGGCAGAAAGGAACCTTTCTCTCCAAAGGAAAAACGGGCCAGAAGGTGGGTGGACAGCCCGGTTCTCGCGGCAATGGCGGCCAGAAGGGCCGTGTAGACGCCAAGAAGCAGATTCCCCGTCATGACGCAGATGAAAAATTCCGTAACAGTAAGCCCCGCCCCCAGTTTTCCGCCCGCCCACATGCTGGCGGAAAAAAAAGTGAAGCCCAGCATCACCACCAGCATGGGCCAGAATCCTTTTTTATGGGAGTCGGCCACATGGCTCAGGGCAAAATCTCCGTCCTCTTCTCTCCCGGTCCCGCTCTCTTTTTTCATGTTTTTCCTTACTTTTAAGTTGATTGCAGACAAAAACAGGCATAGGAAAAGCTTCCGGCCACGCCTTTTTATTGTTTCAGGGCGTGCATACGCCGGATTTCCCGGTCACAAAGCTCCTTAAGCTCCACCCTTCCGAAGGGTACGGGATCCAGCCCCGGAAAACGCTCTGCCAGAAGATCCGCAAAACTGACCCCCGTCTCGGCCAGGGCCAGGCACTGCATCCAGTATTCCTGCACATCCTCCACATATTCCGGTGTCCAGAAAGCTCTGGAGCCTGCGTCATAAATGGCGCAGCGCTGAAGGGGAAAGGCGGGATCCTCATACTGGGAGGCCACAAACTCAAGAGCCATATCCGCCTTCCAGCGCACCAGATCCGTTCCCGTGAGTTTGATGGTGAGCGGAGTCCCGGGTGTGGGTACAGTGAAACGTCCCTCCAGATAGATGAGGGTGGTGTTTTCAAAGGTGTCAAAACGATCCCGGCACAGGATATGGGTCTTTTCCAGAATTTCCTCGGCACGGGAACCGCCAAAGGTGAAAAAAAGAATGGAGCGCAGGGAAACCGCCTGCCTTTCCGCTTCCTGAATCAGGGCCTTCATGGCGTACTCCAGACTGGTGCCTGTGGCCACCACATCCCCGATCACAATGCTGGCCACCCTGGGCATATAGACTTTGCTGTATGCGCTTTCCACAATATGCCAGTGCTCGGGGTCGTCGTGCAGCCTTGCCCTCTGGGCACTGATGAAGGAGGCACTGTGACGGTTCCAGCCAAAGGCATGGAAAAGGGCCTCCCGAAGACCAAAATTCAGACCTCCCCGGAGAATCGTCAAAACCAGGGTTTCCTTTTCCTCCAGACAGAGGGCGTTTCCGGCACTGAGGGTTTTCAGAATCCGGGCACAGGCCCTTTCCAGTTTCCGGGTATAGGCCAGCCCCATGACAGAAGCATCGTTGCAGATGGAACGGGTTTCCGGTGTGGAGGCGATGAAGCGCTGAAACCCCCGGGAGGGACTCTCCCCCATGGGTTGCAGGGCACAGTCCTCGGTCAGCAGGCGGGATTGGGACATAACCTTCTCCTTGGTAAGGCGTAAAAAAACCCGCAGAAGCGGGAGGTTCCGGCATGTGTCCGGGAAAACTCCCCGGTCATGGGCTGCTGTCTTTTAGAAGGCCCGCAAAACACTGTCAAGCCGGGAACTTTTTTTAACAAGGGCGTTTCCGGGAATTGACAGGCTTTTTTTCAACTGGTATGACCTCTTACCAAATTTCACCACCAGCAAGGAGTCTCCCATGCCCATACGCCCTTCCCAGCACACGGAACACAACATCCTCCACCGCATCCTTTCCGGAGCCTGGCCTGCGGGAACCCCTCTGCCACCGGAACGGGAGCTGGCCCAGAGTCTGGACGTCACCCGCCCCACCCTGAGGGAAACCCTGAAATTTCTGGAACGTCAGGGCTGGATCACCATCCGCCACGGTAAAAGTTCTGTGGTGAACGATTTCTGGAAAAAAGGGGGACTTGGGATTCTTGGCACCCTGGCCCGGTATACGGAATTCATTCCCCTTTCCCTCATCACCGAACTCCTGGAAATGCGGATGCAGCTCCTTCCGCCCTGTGCCCGCATCGCCGCAGAAAACGACCCGGAAAGCCTTCAGGCCTTTCTTTCTCCGGAAAACCTTCCCGGAGACGACCCCGGAATTTTTTCCGAGTTTGACTGGACGCTTCAGGAAAAAATAGTACTGGCCTCCGGAAGGCAGGTAGCCCTTCTCATGTACAACGATTTCAAGGCGCTGTTTCTTGCGGGCGGCACCCTCTATTTCGACAATCCTGAAACCCGAAAAGAATCTCTTCTTTACTATGCAAGGCTGAGAAAAATTCTGGCCCAGGATCCAGAGGCCGTTGAAGAAAGTGTGGCTGCCGCCATGGAGGAAAGCCTCCGTTACTGGCAAAATCTTTTCCCCAATCTTGTCGAGAGCTCTCCGGAAATTCTTGAGTCCCCCACCTCTCTCCCAGAACAGGAATCCCATGCAGACCTTTGATCTCATCATCATCGGCGGCGGCATCACCGGAGCAGGCATTTTCCGGGAAGCGGCCGCCTGCGGCCTTTCCGTCCTCCTTCTGGAGGCCCGCGATTTTGGCTCCGGCACCTCCAGCCGTTCCTCGAAGCTCGTCCACGGCGGACTGCGCTACCTCAAACAGGGAGCCCTCCACCTCACCCTGGATTCCGTACGGCACAGGGAAAGGCTTTTAAAAGAGCTGCCCGGACTGGTCACCTCCCTGCCCTTTCTCATGCCCCTCTACGGCGATACCGGGCCTTCGGCCCTTCAGATGAAGGCAGGGCTTTTTCTCTATGATCTCATGGCTGGCAGACAGAGCCACAGGTTTACGCCAAAGGAAAAACTCACCGCCACCCTGCCCGGCATCCGGACAACGCATCTGAACGGGGCCTTTTCTTTTGAAGATGCCCAGGTGGATGACGCCCGCCTTGTGCTGCGTCTCATCCAGGAAGGGATCCGGCAGGAACAGGCCATGGCCCTCAACTATACGGAAGTGAAGGGCCTTGTCAGAAATGAAAAGGGCCGGGTCACGGGTGTCCGGGCGCTGGATCGGGAAAGCGGGGAAGAAAAACGCTTTTCAGGCCGCCTTGTCATCAACGCCACGGGGGTGCTGGTGGAAAAACTCCACGGCCTTCCCGACAGAAGGCAGCAGATCCGGCCCCTCCGGGGCAGCCATCTGGTCTTTTCCAGAGACCTCCTTCCCCTGGAAAGCGCTGTGAGCTTTCTCCATCCCGAAGACCGGCGGCCCGTCTTCTTTCTTCCCTGGGAAGGCGCCCTTCTTCTTGGCACCACGGATGCGGATGCAGGCCTTCAGGAAGCGGCCCGGCCCCGCATCACAAAGGAAGAAACCCGCTATCTCCTTACCGCCGCCACCCATCTCTTTCCCCATGCGGGCTTCCACGAAAAGGCCATCCTTGCCACCTTCGCAGGTCTTCGGCCCGTTATCAGCGAAGGCGGGGACAAGGCCCCGTCCGAGGAATCACGGGAACACGAAATCTGGCAGTCTCCCGGCCTCATCAGTGTCACGGGCGGCAAGCTCACCACCTTCCGCAAACTGGCCTGGGACACCCTGAAACACGCCTCCCGTCAGATTCCCATGGCCCTTCCCGACGAAAAGGCCCCCCTCGTTCCGGAAAATCCCATCCCCTGCCCGGATGCCGTCCCCCCCCTGGTCTGGCAGCGTCTTTCCTGCCGTTACGGAAACCTCCTTGAGCGCATGGTCTCCTCTCCCCCCAGGCTTTTGACAGAAATTCCCGGAACCGCTCACCTCTGGGCGGAAATTCCCCTCGCCGCAGGAGAACGGGGGGTCTATCACCTGGATGATCTTCTGCTGCGCCGCCTGCGTCTCGGCCTTCTGCTCCGGGAGGGCGGCATGGACATCATGGAAGGTATCCGGGAGCTGGCCCTGCCCGTTCTCGGCTGGCGCGAAGAAAAATGGGAGGCGGAGGTGGTGCGCTACCAGCTTCTCTGGCAGAAAGATCACGGAGTGCCCGGATGAAAGAAATCCTCCTTGCCATCGACTGCGGCACCCAGAGCCTGCGCGCCCATCTCTTTGACACCCAGGGCCGCCTCATCGCCTCGGAAAAACGCTGCTATGCGCCCTATGAAAGCCCGAAGCCCGGATGGGCGGAGCAGAACCCGGAGCTCTTCTGGAACCATCTCTGCAAGGCCACACTCAGCCTGAAGGAAAAAGCACCGGAGCCCTTTTCCCGCATCGCTGGCTTAGGCCTTGCCACCCAGCGGGCCACCATGATCTGTCTCGACAGGCAGGGCACCCCCCTGCGGCCCGCCATCACCTGGCTGGATCAGCGCAAGGCAGCTCCGGTCTGGAAGCCTGCTCTGCTGACGCCCTTTCTAAGGCTTGCCGGAGCGGCTGACCTCATCCACAAGGCCCAGACCGATGCCAAGAGCAACTGGATCGCCCAGAACCAGCCGGGCCTCTGGAAAAAAACCGCCTGCTACATGCAGGTGTCGGGCTTTCTCCACCAGAGGCTCACGGGTGAATTTTCCGACAGCACGGCCTCCCAGATCGGGCATCTGCCCTTTGACTATAAAAAACAGGGCTGGAGCGGCCCCCTTGCCATCAACCGCCGCCTTTTTCCCATTCCCGATGACAAGCTGCCAAAGCTCCTGCCCCCAGGGGAGTTTATCGGCCATGTGACCCGGGAGGCCGCCGCAGCCACGGGCCTTGTCCAGGGCCTTCCCGTCATCGCCTGCGGATCCGACAAGGGCTGCGAAACCTTAGGGGCCGGAGTTTTTCAGCCGGGCATGGCGAGTCTCAGCTTCGGCACCACGGCCACGGTGCAGACCACCACAAAGGACTACTTTGAGCCCCTTCGCTTCATGCCCGCCTACCCCGCCCCCGTTTCCGGATACTACAATCCTGAGGTGGAAATCTTCCGGGGATACTGGATGATCACCTGGTTCAAGAACGAGTTCGGCCACCCGGAAACCCAGGAGGCCCTGGAATGCCAGCTTCCCGTGGAAGTACTGCTGGACCGTCTTCTGGCCGAAACCCCGCCCGGAGCCATGGGCCTTGTGCTCCAGCCCTTCTGGAGTCCCGGTCTCCACCATCCGGACGCCAAGGGCAGCCTCATCGGGTTCGGGGATGTCCACACCCGCGCCCATGTGTACAGGGCCGTCATCGAAGGGCTGGCCTATGGGCTTCTCGACGGTCTGCACTGCATTGAAAAAAAAGGCAGAACCCCCATCCACACCCTGGCCGTCTCCGGCGGTGCTTCCCAGAGCGATGCGGTGTGTCAGATTTCCGCAGACATCTTCAACCGCCCCCTGGTGCGGGGAGAAACCTGCGAAACCTCGGGGCTTGGGGCCGCCCTGGTCACGGCCGTGGGTCTCGGCCTGCATCCGGATGTGGCAACCGCCCTTTCCCGCATGGTGCGGGTGCAGCAGCGCTTTGTCCCGGATGCCGACAATGTGAGGCTTTATCACCGTCTTTACAGTGAAGTGTACCAGCGCATGTACAAGGCCCTGGCCCCCCTGTACCGGAAAATCCGGGACATCACGGGGTATCCGGAGAGCCGGTGAAAGGGACGGAGTCCCCTTTTTCCTGCCGTAGCCGCAAATTTCCCCAAAACGCTCCGTAAAGGACATCAGATATGAAACCCATGACCCTTCTTCTGGCCTTTATGGCCCTTGTCATCACCGTATCGCTTGGATTCTGGCTTCTGGGCGAAAAAGAAGCTGTTTTTGAAACGAATAACAGCTTCTGGGCAAAGGAAATGAAAGCCGCCAATGCCCCGCTGAACCAGAACCTTGACGTGGATGTGGCCATCATCGGTGGCGGATACACGGGACTTTCGGCGGCCTATCACTTAATGAAATACAACCCGGATCTGAAAGTTGTGGTTCTGGAAGCCCGACAGGTAGGCAGCGGCGCTTCGGGACGGCACGGGGGCATGGTGCTCTCACAGCCGCCGACGGAATCCTTTGAGATCGCCCATGAAGAGGATCTCCACAAAAAGACCTATGCGCTGACCTCACGCAACATGAAAGCCATGGAAAAATTGTGTGAGGAAAGCGGCATTGACTGTGAACTGAAGCTGGACGGTCTTGTCCATACCATCATTGATGAGGAAGATATTCCCTACTACAGGGAATATACCGAAGAAGCCAATGAACTGGGGATTCCCCTGGAATTCTGGGATGCCGAAAAAACCGAAGAAATGCTCGGAACGGAATACTATGCCGCTTCGGTTTATGATCCCAACGGCGGCAGCGTCCATGCCATCAGGCTGATCAACGCCCTGAAAGTCATGGCTGAAAAGGCGGGGGCTGTCATTTACGAAAACAGCAAAGTGAATGAGATTGCAGAGGGAGAGGAGATTGTTCTGAAGGCAGGCGATGCCAATTATGAGGTCAGGGCCAGGAATATCGTTCTTGCCACCAATGCCTTTACATCCAAACTGGGCTACTTCAAATACAGCACCCTACCCGTTCACACCCAGACCGCCGTAACCGAGCCCCTCACGGAAGAGCAGCTTGAAAAAATCGGCTGGGACAGCCACCTGCCCTTTTATGACTCCAAAAACGCCCTCATTCACATGGTTTTGCGGGAAGACAGGCGCATCGTTATCGGTGGCGGATATGCGGATTATTTTTTCAGAGACAATGTGGGCTACAAGGGCGATATGCAGAAAGTGTACGATCTCACCATGGCGGAACTGCTGAAGGTTTATCCTGAGTTAAAGGGGATCAGGCTGGAATACCTCTGGACAGGGGTGCTGGGCATGAGTTCGGACGAGACTCCCAAAGTGGGCGTAACCGGAAAATACAACAATATCTACTATGCTCTGGCGTATAACGGTCAGGGAGTGAACATGGGCTTCATGTTCGGAGATCTCATCGCCTCCATTTACAGCAAGAGACTCCACGGATGGGAGGATACCCCATACTACGGCCACCGTTCAGGCATTCTCGGCTTTATTCCTCCGGAACCCTACCGATGGATTGGAACAAAGGCCTTCATGGAGTACTACAATCGGCAGGATCGCAAACTCGATAAGTGAACAAAGAACCCGTCATCCGCCGGAAATCTCAGGAGGCCCTGACATTGCACGCTTCTTCCGGCGTATTGCCGGAGAGCCTGCACGCATCCCCTTCCCGGCCCTGTGTGTTCAGCCCATTTCAAAAACCATCTGAAAGGAAATCCCATGCCCTCCCACAGCCCATGGATTCATACCCCGCCCCCTGAAAAAAGCTTTCGCAGCATCTTCCGCTGGGGCGATCCCCACACCTTCAAGCATCCCAACCCCAGACTCCACGCCATGCTGAAAGAGACCTTCGGCCTTGGGGACAGGGATTTTCTCACCCCCCGCTTCACGGGCGAGGAAAGGGTTTCGGAAACCCTTCCCATCCCCCTGCCCCTGCCCTTCATTCAGGCCATGGAAAAGGCGGTGGGGCCGGAGCAGGTGGAAAAGGATGCCTTCAGCCGCATCCGCTACAGCACAGGAAAAACCACGGAAGAAACCCTGGCCCTGCGCCATCACCAGATAGAAGGCATCACGGATCTTGTGGTGCATCCCCGTCACAAACGGGACGTGCAGGCGGTGGTGTCCCTCTGCCACGCGCACCGCATCCCCCTTTCCGTGTACGGCGGCGGCTCTTCCGTCACCCTTGGCCACCGCATGGAAAAAGGCGGCGTCACGCTGGTTATGGCCACCCACATAAACCGGGTGCTTTCCCTGAATGAGGAAGACCACGCTGTCACCGTGGAGGCGGGCATCAGCGGCCCGGACTACGAGGCCGCCCTCAACGAGGCTCCAAAACGCTTCGGTGCCCTTCGGCCCTACACCTGCGGCCACTTCCCCCAGTCCTTTGAGTTCAGCACCGTGGGCGGATGGATTCTCACCCTGGGATCGGGGCAGGCCTCTTCCTATTACGGCGATGCGGCCGATCTCCTCCTTGCCGTGGAAGTCGTGACGCCCAGAGGCATCCTTGTGACACAAAGCGTTCCGGCAACGGCTACAGGCCCGAAGATTCAGGATATTTTCAAGGGAAGCGAAGGGGCCTTCGGGGTTCTCGTCAGTGTGACCTTAAAAATCTTCCGCAAGATGCCGGAAAACACCCGACGCTTTTCCTTCATCTTTCCGGACTGGAAAAGGGCCGTGGCCGCATCCAGAGAGATCACCCAGGCCCAGTGCGGCATGCCTGCGGTGTTCCGCATCTCGGATGCCGAAGAAACGGACGTGGCCCTGAAGCTCTATGGCGTGGAAGGCGGGCCGCTGGACAGCCTCATGCGCTTTGCCGGATACCGGCCCATGGAACGCTGCCTCGCCCTGGGCACGGCGGAGGGGGAAGCGGGCTTCAGCCGGAATGTGGCGAAAAATGTCCGGCGTATTGCCAAAAAATTCGGGGCCATGGGCCTCACCTCCTACCCGGTGCACAAGTGGGAGCATGGTCGCTACCTTGATCCCTACATGCGGGAAGATCTGCTGGATTTCGGCATCATCATTGACACCCTGGAAACGGGTGTCACCTGGTCAGCCCTGCACCGGGTACATGACAGCGTGCGGGCCTTCATCAAGGCGCGGCCCCAGACCATCTGCATGACCCACGCTTCCCATTTCTATCCCCAGGGCACCAATCTCTACTTTATCTTCATCGCCCGCATGGAAAATCTGGACAGTTACAGGGCCTTTCACAGGGAGATCATTGAACGCATCCTCCATGCAGGGGGCACCCTCTCCCACCACCACGGTGTAGGGAGGATGATGGGGCCTTTCATGGAAAAACAGCTCGGGGGAGAAAGCATGGAGCTGCTGCGGGCCGTGAAAAAGCATCTGGATCCCCATGGGATTCTGGGGCCGGGGGTGATGGGTCTATAGGGTTGAAAACGGTTTTCACTGCCCAGATCAGAAAAGCCTTGTTCTGGAACGCAAGACTGGATAAGGCTTTTTTCACAGGGCATGGGGAAAGGCTTCCGGATGGCTTTTTCTGCCAAAATGGGGATAGGGTAGTGGAAACGGGTTTTTGAGGGGAAGAGAGTGAAAACTGAAGAGATCTGATTCCTGAATGTAAAAATTGGGATCAGGTCTCTGTTTCGTTTTATTTTCATGTTTTGTCCTTGCATATGAAAATAGACGAAAGTTTTCCAGATAGAGCTTGCCTGAAAAACAGTTTACACAATCAATGCTATGCAACATATAGCCACTCAGGACACAGCAACACACCCTATATTGTATAGAAAGCTTGTTCAACCAGGCTTTTTCGAACAGTCTCTGATAGCTAAGATCGAGCAGCTAAGATCTATTGGAGGCCAAGCGTTTCCCACAAACTTTCATCTTTCCAAGGAGAACGTATGCTGATGAAAAAAATCTTGAAATCTGCTGTGGCTGTCAGCTGTTTCCTGGCTCTGACCAATGGCCCTGTTTTGGCCAGTGGCAGCAAAGCGACTAAACCAAGTCCAGATGAAGCAATCGCCATACTGAAAGCAGGTAATGAACGTTTTGTAACAGGTAAAGCAACTCAGCCCCATGTTGATGCTGCCCGTCTTGCACTTGCTGGCAAAGAAAATCAGGGGGATCACGCCTATGCAACTGTTATCACCTGTTCTGACTCCAGAGTTCCTGTTGAAATTCTATTTGATGCCGGCATTATGGATATTTTTGTGATTCGTGTTGCAGGTAATGTTCTGGATGTCGATGAGGTAGGGTCTGTTGAATATGGCCTTGCCCATGTAAACACCCCGGTATTTGTAGTGCTTGGACATACCCAATGCGGTGCCGTAACCGCAGTGACAAATGCTGTCCAGGGTCACGGTCACCCATTGGAAAGAAATATCCCACCTCTAATTGATAACATCATTCCAGCAGTGAAAAAGGCAATTGCTGACAATCCAAAAGCCCATGGTGCTGATGTAATACCTCATGCAATTGAGGAAAATATCTGGCAGGGTATTGAGGATCTGTTCATGACAAGCCCTGTTTCTCGAGATCTCGTGAACGCAGGGAAAGCCAAAGTTGTTGGAGCTATCTATGATGGACTCGCAAAAAGTCTCAAGCCACATTTAGTGAGAAAAAGTTGAAAAGATTGTTACGGGACAAAAATATCCTGAGAAATTGATGAATCGAGTCTGATAAACGTAAACTACGCTCTTTGACAACGATAAGGAAAGCAACTGTAG
The DNA here is from genome assembly GCF_059569355.1 of Desulfobotulus sapovorans DSM 2055. Classification (NCBI taxonomy): domain Bacteria; kingdom Pseudomonadati; phylum Thermodesulfobacteriota; class Desulfobacteria; order Desulfobacterales; family Desulfobacteraceae; genus Desulfobotulus; species Desulfobotulus sapovorans. The sequence continues at coordinate 61,632 of NZ_JCANVJ010000022.1, forward strand.
TGGTATTTCTCCGATCTTCTTGTCTTTTTGACTTTTTAAGGCGATTTTTGAACGCAGTTGCCCTCAGGATATTCAATCCAGTCACTTTGAGTACCGCTGCAATCCTGACTTTTGTCATTCCCCTGATCCGCAGGTGTTTTATTCCAGCCATGCGGTCAAGGTCAGA
>NZ_JCANVJ010000023.1:0-61771 GCF_059569355.1 Desulfobotulus sapovorans DSM 2055
CAAAACAAGTCCGAGCATGGCATAGAGTTCCTTGGTTGGCCGACCCTTCCCGTCGTCAAAGAGAGGAAACAGCTTCTCAACCGGAAGTCTGTGGAGGATTTCTTCACGAAACAGATGCGCCCATGATGATTTCAGAAGAGCCAGCCTCTTTGAGCCAAGATGTTCAAACGGACTGAACATGTCGTACTGTTTGTGGTCTTTGATGTGGATCATGTAAAATCCTTACAATATGTTTAAATTACAGCATATACATACCAAAAACAGTATCTTGGATCAATATGAAAAATCAAAAAATATATCTATTTTAAACACTTATGCCATTTTGGCTTTTTTGCGAGTGCATCAAGGGTGGAATATTTTTTTGCTCCAGACGGTCATCACTCTATCCTTTGATGGATTTGATTCGCCGTCGTTTGGATGGTGTCAGGCCAGCATTTTTCAAGATTTTTCAGCCGATAGAGCCGTCCCTTGATGTGCAGCAGCCGATCCAAAGCGGCCGTTGCCATGACCTTATTTCCCGCCAGGAACTTGGGTCAGTCCTTGATGGCCTTGTTGGTCAGCTTCCATGACCATAGCCGTAATTGGTGATACGGAACAGTAGAACCTTACTCTCGACAGCCCCCTGTGTCAGGGTAGTTGTCACCTCAGTGCGACCCAAACTGGTTGGATGGTAACTTTGGTGTCCGATATTTTCAACTTACCTCATCTGTCTTGACACTTACCGCTCTTGATATCAAAATTGCCGATTTTTTGCCTCCGCCAAGTCAAAAAAATCAATAAGGAGGCATCAAAAGAGTGTTTAATGTCAGTTCCAATAGCCTCTTTACGAAAATATCTTCAGCCTGTCTGTAGGGCAAATACAAAAGCCTATCCAGATACCGATCCGGATAGGCTTTTTTTTATATGGTGGAGCTGAGGGGGATCGAACCCCTGACCTCATGGCTGCCAGCCATGCGCTCTCCCAGCTGAGCTACAACCCCATAAACGAAAGTTTTATAAGATAAGTTGTGGAGACTGTCAATGCTTTTCTCTTGGTATCAGAGTAGCTGGATAGCCAGTTCAGAAAGAGCCGATCGTTCACCCTTTATGAGATCGATGTGGGCATGTTTTTCCTGACCCTCCATCTTTTCAATAAGATAACTGAGTCCATTGGATTGACCATCCAGATAGGGGTGGTCAATCTGAAAAATATCTCCGGTGAAGACGATTTTTGTGTTTTCTCCTGCGCGTGTCAAGATGGTTTTGACTTCATGAGGGGTCAGGTTCTGGGCTTCATCAATAATGAAATAAATACGTACCAGACTGCGTCCACGAATATAAGGGAGGGGAGAGATGACAATTTTTTCATCTTCCATAAGCTCCTTAACGCGCTGATTTTTTTTATCATGTGAAGAAAATTGATTTTGAATGACGGTCAGGTTGTCAAAAAGAGGCTGCATGTAGGGATCCAGCTTGGACTTGACGTCTCCTGGAAGATAACCGAGATCCCGGTTGCTCAAGGGTACATTGGGTCTTGCGATGAAAATCTGGCGGTAATTGGCCTTTCGCTCCAAGGATGCGGCTAAGGCCAGCAGGGTTTTGCCTGTCCCCGCTTTACCAGTGATGGTGACAAGGGGGATCTCATCATTCAGGAGGGCATCCAGCGCAAAGGTTTGTTCCGCATTTCTGGGGACAATGCCATAGGCGGTGGGTTTTTCAACCTTGCGGATTTTGCGGCGTCCCGCATCCAGAGTGATGAGAACGGATTTTTTGTCGCAGCGGAGAATGGCGTATTCATTGGGTCTCAAGGGTTGGGGCAGGGAAAGTTCTTCCGGATTTACCTCGAAGGGCGTCTGATGTATGCGGTCGATAAAGGCAGGATCCACATTTTCTTCTGTACGGTATCCGGAATAGAGTTCCCGGATGTCCCGGACATGATCCGTGGTATAGTCTTCGGATTTCAGCCCCAGAGCTTTGGCCTTCATCCGAAGGTTTACGTCTTTTGTGACCAGTACCACTTCCCTGCCGGGATTTTCATTTCGGAGTCGGTAGGCGGTGTTTAAGATATGGTGATCTGTTTTTTTTGTGTCAAAGTTACGGGCAACATCTTCATGAAAAACCTGTTGCAGATAAATGGAGAGGCGGCCCTTTTCTTCCCCGATGGGAACTCCGCCATTGAAGAGCTGGCTGCCGCTCATGCCATCAATAGCCCGGAGGAATTCTCTGGCGTGGTAGTTGAGGATACCACTTCCTCTTTTAAACTGATCCAGCTCTTCAATGACACTGATGGGAATGATGATGTCGTTGTCTTTGAACTGGTAGACACAGGAGCTGTCATGGAGAATAACGTTGGTATCCAAGACAAAAAATTTTCTGGGATGGGGGGACATGGGGCCTCCTTGGGATCTTGGGCCATCAAGACATCAAACGGCATTCCGTTTTTTCGGAATGCCGTTTGAGAATGTACGTTTCTGAGAAAAATGGAATCAAAAAACCTCCACCAGGAAAGGTGTGCAGCGGGTAGCGATACTTCCCCGCCGGATCCATAGGCGGATGCGGGTTACCGTGCGTCCGTCTATGGCGACTATCTTTGGCAGTTCTTCCACAAAGGCTATGTCTTTGAGATGAAACTCATAGTAAAAAGGGTCGCAGCCTTGGGGATCAGCAAGAAGAAGGATCTTTTCTGTATCATGGAGATGTTTTTTGGGTGTACCGCAAAAGGGCATGTGGTTTTTTTTCAGGGTTCGGATACGATCCGTATCGGTGAAAGAAACAATTTCAAGTTTGGGGATGGTTTCCAGAAAATGCATGACACTCATGGGAAATCACCTCCTTAAGGGTGACAGTGATGTTGGGGATATCATACCTGCAGTGCAGGATTCTGAACTCTGAAAATATTGTATAACCCGATTTTTTTTTCATGAAAAGTCCGGATCCGTGCACATGCAGGATTGGACAAGGACGCTGGCACAAAGATCTGGATTTTCAAGGGGGAAAAAATGGCCACAGCCAGGAATTTCATGGAATGTGGCCAGGGGAATCGTTTTCTGGAGGCGTAGAGCCGCCTCTTTTCTGAAAAGATGGGAGTGTGCAGCCCTTACAATATGTACGGGGCAGGAAATGGCGGCGGCATGTTGCCAGGTGTTGGGGGGGACGCTTTCATAAAAGCGGGCCTCCAGTTCGGGGTTACAGGCCAGCTCCAGGTCTTTTGTATGGGCAAGGGGGCGGAGGCCTCCTTCGAGAAACCCTTCCAGGGACTGGGGATGCCAGTGGCGAAACATACCTTTCCCCTGGTAATGCCGTCGTGCTTCTTCTTTACTGGGGAAACGGAAACGTTTTTTACGTGTATTCCGGGGCATGGCGAACCAGTTTTTGAGGCCCAGGGCCTGGGTCACGCGGAAGAGGGCGATATAGGAGGGGGGAAAGATGACGGGATCCAGAAGAACCAGCCTGGAAAAAAGTTCGGGATAGCAGGCTGCAGCAGCATATAGGAAGAAGCCTCCCATAGAGTGACCAACACCTGTTACAGGCCCCTGAGCTTTTCTTTTCAGGATATGCGCAATATCCTCAATGAAGGAGTTCCAGTTTTTAAGGGGCAGGGTTCCCTCGTGGGTGGAGCTGCCATGTCCGCGTATGTCTGGTGCCGTCACTCCATACCCCAATGCCTGCATTTTTTCCAGAAGTGGCCGGTAGGCTGTGGCACAAAGACTGTTACCGTGGAGAAAAAAAATGGTATTTTTCTGTTCCTGTACACTCTCCAGCAGGTGTAGTTTCCCCTTGGATGAGGGGACAAGGGTATGTTTGAAAGACATGAAAACTCCGTCTATGGGGCAGGGGGGATGACGCCCATGCGGATAAGATCTTGCCGGAAGGCGTCCGGATTAAAAATTTTGCCTTCCCGCCAAAGGCCCTTGTACTCCAGGGTGGGAACCACCCAGTCTTCGCCACCATTTACCTGAACGACCTTAGAAACAAGATCCGGATCCGCAGTTTCAATATCGATGACCGTAAAGGGAATGTTGTGAGCCGTGAGCCACTGAATGGCTTTTTGGCAGTGGGGACACCAGGTCGCACTGTAGAGATGCAGCATGGAAAGACCTTTCGCAGCAGAAAAGAATAGTATTGTTTTTTGGAGCGTACAGGTTTTTATGAAGCTTCAAAGCTGAGCTCCATGGTAAAAGTACTTTCTGCAATGGTGAAAGGGACGGCTATTTTAGGGCCGTCTGTAATGTGTTTTAGCTCATGGCCTTCACCCGAGGCGACACTGGGGATGGCTCCCTCATAGACCAGTCCCACGGTTTCAAGTTCCCTGCGGGCCTGTCCTGAGATCATATTGGCCAGTTCTCCGGCAGCTTCTGATACCTCATCATTCAGGCTTTCCATTGTTTCTCCGAACATGCTGGAAACAATTGCGAGTATGGCTTTTTTTTGAAAACTGATGGAAAGGGTGGCATGGGATGGGCCGGTCATACCGACAATGGCGCTGACATCCCCTATGGCTTTATTGTCTTTTTTCAGGAAAGGCTTTCCCGGTACAGGCTTGATGTAAGCCATGGTGGAGATGACGTTGATGGTTGCACTGATAAAGGGATTGACATGTTCAGCTTTCATGAAAACCTCTGAAGGGGGCAGGAATATGAACGATTTCATGGAAATGCGTCTTTTGTGCGGAGACGGCCCGTGAACGCTGACACAACGGAACAATGCATGAACGGTAGCAGATGGTGGAAAAGGATGCAATGCTTTCATGGCGGCTGTATAAAAATAGAAGCTGTTTTCAGAAAAATTTCTGTGTCCTGCTTTTCAGGCATTTCAGGTTGCTGTTTATGGGGGATGGAATGCAGTGCAGAATGGATGACAGAAGCTGTTGCCAGTGAGTTTTTTTTAGCGACCAGGCTACAGGTTCCGGTATCCGTAGTGGGCAGGGGGCAGGCTGTGAAGATGCTGGGAACCACAGGGTGTGTCCAGTTTATTTTCGCTATCCTTCTGCTCCCGTTGTGGGGACGCAGTACCGGGGATTTTTGTGGCCGCCCCCGGTCATCCTCAGGAATTCCGTCCCGGGAAGTTCTGCATTGCTGAGCTGCCGAGACGGTACAGACCAAAACATGGGGTGTGTCCGGCATCTGGGCATGCGTAAGTTTTTTTGCCATGAAAAGATTTTGTAGGATCAGGGATAAAATCAGGGACTGCAAGGCTGGGCCAGAGGAGTAATCCTGATTTTTATGGAGAGGAAGAGAGGTGAAAGACCTTGTCTGATATTTTCTGCCTGCCAGCCGGAAGCTATCCGGATATTTATGGATATCAAGATGTAAGGAATATGATTTTCCATAAAATTTCGGCCAGAAGGAGGGGCTGTTTTTTGATTTGAGTTTCTTTTGGGAAAGATTTACACTTTTTTATAAGAATCAAAAGAGGGGCTTTGCACAGTGGCGTGGGAAGACCTCTTTGGGCAGAAGAGTGACATATAGATATACAGGTATGGGAGGAGATACAGTGAAGCTGACGTTCTGGGGAGGCATTTTTCTTGTAACAGGTTTTTTTCTTTTTATTTTCAAGGCTGTCGCGAGTTTTATGAAGCGGGAATTTGATTTGGCAGACCTTACCCTGGAGAAGGTGCTGCATCCTGATTCCCTGGACTGGATGGAAACCCTTTCCTGGGAGTGGAGCCGGGTTGCTGCGGAACAGGCCGTCACGGTACCCTTGTACCTTGGCTGTATTCTTTTTGGGGTTTTTTTCTTGATTCTTGGGGGGATCTGGGGAAAGTAAGCGGATGGGTTTGGAAGGGACAAGGGGGTGCGGTGGAAAAGCCGCAGCCCTTTATTTGTTTCAGGGCATGGTAAGGCGTACGAAGAGCGAAAGGCTGAAAAGCACAAGATTGCCACAGGCATGGATGAGAAAGGGGGCTGCGAGGCTTCCGGAAAGCCCGTAGGCCAGACCAAAGGCCAATCCTCCGACCCACTGGGTGAGCTGGGCACCGGGATGCATCAGGGCAAAGAGGGCTGTGCTGATGCAAAGGGCGGGGATCCACCCGTGGCGTTTGAAATAGCCGAAGAGAAATCCCCGGAAAAAGAGTTCTTCCGCCAGAGGAGCGATGAGTCCGCCTGCTACAAAAAAGAGGATAAGATCCATGGAGTTCTCTGGTAGCGGTACCCGGACAAGATTCAGGGGAGGGATGCCGCAGTACCAGAGAGCAAGGCCGCTGCCAAGGGCAAGAAGCCCCATGATGGCACATCCCGCAAGGCCAGTAAGAAGGCCAGAAATCAGTCGCTGACGGTGCAGGCCCACGTTCATGGGGGAAAGTCTTCGGAAGTGGAGCAGACCGATCAGTGCACTGCACTGTAGCAGTCTGAGAAAGACAAGTCGGATCAGGGGAGATCCGGAATCGGGAAAAAGGCAGGCACTGATTTCAAGCCCTAAGATCAGAAAACAGGCAAGGATCAGGGTGATGCCATCCGGAGACTGGGGGGGGGAAGGGGGGGAGATGCTCATGACGGTCTCCCCTCTTTTTCCTGAAAGGAGAGGGAGGGCAGGGGCCCTAGGCGTTTCAGTGCCTCAAAGGCATACCATTGCACATAGGGGTGGGCGCTGTTTTGCAGGGTATGCAGGATAACCCTTCGGGCTTCCTCGTTTTTATGCAGTTTGGGAGCAGAACGGGAAAGGGCTTCCAGAGTCTTGCAGAGAACATTGGGATGGGGATCTGTAAGGGCATGAAGCAAAAGATTCCAGTGATTTTCCGATGGTTTTGCGCCAAGCAATGTCACAGTCCAGTAGCGCTCCGCCGTATCCCCTTTTTCGAGGATCTGTGAAAGAAGCGTTTCCGGTACCATGATCTTTCGGCCCTTGGCTGCGGTGCGGAGGGCATGGAGGCGTTCGCTGCGTTTTTCCGAAACGAGGTAGCGGCTCAGGCTTTCCGGATCCTGGAAGCCTCTGCGGGCTTCTCCCAGAAAATAAAGGGGCAGAAGTCCTCCGAGTCCCAGTGTCAGACAGAGGATGGAGGCCATGCAGGACGCTGTTGGTCTGTCAAAGATCCAGGCCAGGATGCGGCGCAGGGGGGAAAAGATCAGGGTATAGAGGAGGAGGGGAAATCCCGTGACAAGGCAGAGCAGAATGAGGCTGCGGAAGGGCCCCATGCGGTCCGCTTTCAGGCTGATCTCATCCAGAATCTGGCCCGGAGCCTGGGTGAAGTCTGACCAGGTCAGGGGGCTTTTTCCCATGGCTTCTCCGGACAGAACGAGGGAAGCTCCAGGGGCGTGCAGCCGGACATGGTGGGGGGTTCCCGGTTCTGCCCTGTGCCATCCCCAGAGGCGCAGGTTTTCTTCGGTCTTGGTATCCAGGGAGAGATCTGTTGCATAGAGTTTCATCTGACGGGCCGCTACGGGCTTGATGGCTTCCGCAGCAGGCAGGGTATAAAGGTAGTAAGCATCGCTGATGGCAAGCCCGAGACGGCTGGAGAGCAGGAGGCTGTCCCGGATATCCATGAAGACACTCTTCCCGAGAAGGGGGGCTGCTGCCAGGGCCAGGAGGACGAGGGGAACCAGGTGAGCGGGTTTGTGCCAGGGAGCGTCCTGTAGCGTGGTCTTCGGCATGAGGGCAAGGCTTGCCTTCCATGTGATGGCAGGAACCAGCAAAACCCAGAGTGAAGGGAAAAGGACAGCTCCCCTGTGATTGATAAAGATGAAAAGACCCAGCCACAGGCCTGACGCAGGAAGGGAAATCCAGCGGCTGTCCCCCACAAGATTTCGGCTGCTCCAGGCCAGGGCAAAGCTGGCTGTGGCCAGTCCGGCTCCAATGGAAAGGAGAAAGAACAGGGCGGGGAAAAGGCCCATTTTCAGCCCTGCCATGATTGGGATAGCAGCACCATGGGGAACGCTGAGGATGCCCTGGGCCTGAAGACCTTCGGCATGCAGGAGAACGGGTGCCATACTGTGGCGGATCTGTACAAAGCCCAGTATGGCAGCCGTAAGGAGTCCGGGAAAGAGGCAGCTCAGAACAGGGATAAAACGGTGCATGGTGGATTCCGGGTCTGAAGTAGGGGAAAAATCCCCTCAGGGGATTTATGGGCCTCATAGCATATTCTTGTGGAGAAGCCAAAACGCCTCTCCCCTTTTTCCGGAGAGTGTCCGTTTTTTTGGATTTCAAGATCCCTCTTTTTGGCTTATGCTGCCCATGAAACGGTTTACAGTGCTCAGCTGTTTCATGGTCGGAAAAGCAGGAATATCTGCATGGTTTTGAAAGGAGAAAGAGGATGTATCCGAAAAAGGGAAGGCCCCAGTCCTTTGCCACAGACAAAGCTCCGGCAGCCATAGGGCCTTATTCCCAGGCTGTTGCCTGGGCAGGATTGCTTTTTGTTTCCGGCCAGATTCCCCTGGATCCGGAAAGCGGAACGCTGGTGGCGGGGGATATTGCCGCTCAGGCCCATCAATGCATGAAAAATCTTGCAGCCATTGTGGAGGCTGCGGGAACGGGTATGGATCGGGCGGTGAAGTTTACGGTTTTTTTGACGGATATGGGGGATTTTGCAGCGGTGAATGCCGTGTATGCCCAGTATTTTGAAGAGGTTTTTCCAGCGAGATCCGCAGTTCAGGTCTCTGCACTTCCGAGAAACGCAGCCATAGAGATAGAGGGTATTTTTGCCTGCTGATTTTTTGTTGCGGCCTTTGTGGTTCAGATTTTTTTAACGTTCAGCAACAAGGAGGGCGGTATGGTGTTTTTTGAAACCTTGTTGGTGGTGGGGATTGTTCTTCTGGCAGCAGCTTTTTTTGTCCGTCATTCCCTGTCGAAAACAAAAGCCTCCGGGTGTGATAAGGGCTGTGGCTGCTGTACTTCGGGATGTGAAACTCCCCAGAACCGTATCCATGAGTCCAAAAAGGGAAAAAACGAGTAGCCTGTTTCCTTCCCAGTGTGTGCTGCCTGAAGCTTCGGGAGCTTTTTTGATTTTTTTTTGTCTTGCCGTTAAAATTATGGCTGCATGTTTTTTTTGATGTGGGGCCTTATCCCTGAGTTTGGGATGAGATTTTTTTCATGTGAAAGGAGCTTGGATGAAGCGTTTTTTTCTCTGGTTGCGGGCGCGACTGTGGAAGGGGGGGGGCAACGAAGTGCCTGCTCCCCAGCCAGAGCAGGCGCAGATTCCAGATGAAGTCCCTCTGCCTTCAGGAGAACTCCCTTCCTCCGGGGAAGGGGATCCGGTTCCGGCCCATCATGGGCAGGCTCCTGAAAGGGAAGAATCTGAAAAAACTTCCCCAAAAGGACAAAAACTTGCCCGTAAGCGTCTTTCGTTTCGAAGGCAAAGTGCTCTTCCTAAGCCGGAGACCAGAAAAAAAATTCCTGTTCTGAAAGAAGATGCGGATCTTTTTGTCCTCATGGGTGGGGATCCCCTGAAGGCGGGGGATGTGAAGGAGCCGGATCTTCCGGAGGCAGAAATTCTGGGAGAGCAGAAGGAAGGAAAGGGCACGGTTCTGTGGTCGGTTCCGACCAAAACCCTGGATCTCCATGGCCTGACCCTCCAGCAGGCGGATATCCGTATACGTTCCGCCCTTCTCACCGCCCGTATGGAGGGGGTGAAGGTAATGCGGATTGTGACGGGTAAGGGGCTGCATTCCAGAAGCGGTAAGGCGATTTTGCGGGATCATACGGATAGCCTGCTGCTGGATTTCCAGAAGAACGGGGAGATCCGGGCTTTCAGGTGGGAGGGCAAGACCCTGAAAAAAAGCGGGGCGGTTCAGGTCAGGCTTCGGGAGGTGTACACGGAAGTGGAGTGAAATTTTTTCCCCGCCTTTGAAAGCGGGGAAGCGTCTGTTATTTCTTCTGTTCTTCAAAAAACCAGGTGCGGCCCACGGAAAGGGGCGTGACTCTGGGGCCAAAGGCCTGACGCAGATGGCAGTAGGCGGGAATACCCGTACAGTGGCCGACCATCATGTGATCAAAGGAAAAGGCAGACAGTCCGGCAACAACACGATCCAGCCGTTTTTCATCCGCTTCCCCCAGGTGCAGACCTCCCAGAATGGCATGAAAGTGGGAAGATCCCGTCAGTTCCGCCACATGGGTGAGGGTGTTGATCAGTCCCCGGTGGGTGCATCCCAGAAGCAGGACGGTACCCTGGGCGGTGTCCAGAATCAGCCCCATATCATCGGGCATGGTATCCGCATGGGCGGGTTCTCCCGCAAAAAAATAGGATTCTACTCTCTCCCAGTCCGTTGTCATGGGGATTTCACCTGTGGTGCGGATACCCGGTGCAAGGGCCATGGACTGCCGTGCATACTGAATACGGAAACCCGCTTTTTCCAGTGTTTCCGGGCCAAGGGGACAGCCGATCCCCACAAGATTGTCCGCCTGTCTTCCCGCCCATTTGGCCTCAAAGGCTTCCGGGTGGGCAATGAGGGTGCGGGGGGTCGGGGGCTCCAGAAGGAGAGAAAGACCACCCGCATGGTCGTAATGTCCATGGCTCAGCACCACCGTATCAACACGCCCAAGGTCTTTGCCGAGGATACGGGCATTGGAGGCCAGTACCATGCCCTGACCGGTATCAAAGAGGATACGCTTTTCAGGACTTTCAATGAGAAAGGAAAGTCCATGTTCTCCCATGAGGCCCATGCCCATGGTGGTATTGTTTTCCGCAAGGAGTGTAAGGGTGATCATAGGGTCTTTTCCTGGGGCCTGGCCCTTGCCCGGCGGTGGGGAGTCCGGTTCTGCGACGGGGATGGGTCGCAGACCGGATTCCTGGTTTTCAGGGTTTCATGATCCGCTCAGTGATCACAGAGGTTGACACCGGTTTGCAGGCTGCTGTTCAGGTACTGGGTGACAAGAACTTCCGGAGCTTCGCAGGGGGCACCGGTCAGTACCCGGATGCCTTTTTCCGCAAAAAGCTGCTGGGCCTTGTGGCCCATACCGCCCGCAATGACCACGGTGGCTCCCAGAGATTCCACCCAGCGGGGTAAAACGCCGGGTTCGTGGGGAGGCGGGGTCAGACTTTCTGTTTTTTCGATTTTACCTTCGTTGACATGAACCAGGGCAAATTCCTGTACATGACCAAAGTGTACAGCCAGTCTGCCTTCTGCAATGGGGATGGCGATTTTCATTCAGAACTCCTTGGTTTCGTTGCTAGGGATAATGGGGTTTTGTATCGGATGTGCATTTTCAGGCCATCAGGCCCAGTGCCCTTCCACGTTTGGGATATCTGCTGCCTGAAGCCTGCCGTTTTTATAGTGCTGTACCGCATCAATGACCCTTCCTGAAGCGCCCACCACCACAGCAATCCCCGCAGCCTGAAGCACATCAAAGGCCTTGGGGCCGCAATGTCCTGTCAGGACAGCCTGGGCACCCGTGGATGCAGCGGTTTTTCCCGCCTGGATACCTGCTCCCTGGGGCAGGTTGAGGTTTTGGGTATTTTCCACAACGGAAAAATCGAGGGTTTCCGTGTCCACCAGAAGAAACATGGCGGCCCGGCCAAAGCGGGGATCCAGGGGGGCATTCAGGGTGGGGCCTTGAGAGGAAACAAGTACTTTCATGGTGAGACTCCTTTGTGAGGATCTTCTTGAATATGATGATCTTTTTGAAGGAAAGGCATGGCTTTTCAGGCTTAAGGCTCCATGGGCATAAGGGGCTGCCGGGTTCGGGTTTCCGGAAGCGTCCCCAGCCTGTCTGTCACGTCTTTCCAGAGCTGGTGTATGGCCTGGGCGGCACTGCCTGAGGAAATTTCAGTCAGACTTTTCCCCTGGATCATGGCGGAGGAAACTTCCGGGTCAAAGGGAATGGCGGTGAGCAGGGGGATTCCCCTTTCTCTGGCCTCCTCGCCCATGGCATTCGCCATGTCAGGATTGAGATCCCATTTGTTGAGGGTCAGGCAGACGGGAATCCGCATTTTTTTACAGAGTCCTGCCAGACGGAGCATGTCATGGCGACCCGAGAGGGTAGGTTCCGTGACCATGAGCACGAGATCTGCACCCGTGAGGGATGCGATGACCGGGCAGCCGATGCCCGGAGGCCCATCCACCACAATGAGGGGAAATTCTCCTTCTTCAGCAAGGTGCTTTGCTTCCTTGCGCAGCAGGGTGACAAGTTTGCCGGAATTTTCTTCCGCAATGCCAAGCCGGGCATGGAGCATGGGGCCTCCCGCTGTTTCGGAATGAAACCAGGTTCCGGAAATGCGGGGGGCAAGGCTTATGGCAGCCGCAGGACAGAAATCATAACAGATCCCGCAGCCTTCGCAGCGTACAGGATCGATATGGGGCGGATGGGTGCTGGTAATGGCAGAAAAAGCACAGACCTCAAGGCAGGTACCGCAGTCCGTGCAGTGATCCGGGTTGATGGTGGGCAGGATGCCGCCGGAAAACTCCTCTGCTTTCTGAATCCTGTGGGGGACTACGAGGTGAAGGTTGGCGGCATCCACATCCGCATCCACCAGTACCCTGGAGGTGCTGAGGTGGGCCAGAGCCGCAGCCACACTGGTCTTTCCTGTGCCGCCCTTGCCGCTGAGGATGACGAGTTCTTTCATAATGCTCCCCCGGAGTGCGGATGGATACGGTGTTGCAGCTCTTTCCAGAGCTGTTCAAAGGCCTTGCGGAGACCGGGATCGGTATCGATCAGCTTTTCCCCCCTGGAGTAGGCTTCCGCATAGCTGCGTCTGAAGGGAATTTCCATGAGAATGGAAAGACCTTCCCGGCTGGCATAGTCCCTTATCAGGGTATTGCCTTCTTCCGCCCGGTTCACCACAATGCCGCAGGGAATGGAGAGGGATCGTGCCGTTTCCACGGCCAGGGAAAGATCATTCAGGCCGAAGGGCGTGGGTTCCGTGACCAGGAGAATGAAGTCACATTCCCGTACCGCCGCGATCATGGGGCAGGAGGTTCCCGGCGGCGCGTCAAGGATGAGGGGCCGATCCGCCAGAGCTGTCCGTCGCACGGCTTCGATGAGGGGAGGACTCATGGCTTCGCCGATCCGCATTTCTCCCCAGATCAGCTCATGAAGGCCCCACTGGGCGGTGTGCACTTCCCCCAGAACACGTTCCCCTTCTGAGATGGCCTTTTCCGGACAGATGCGGAGACAGCCGAGACAGGCGTGGCACATTTCCGGGAAGGTGAGGAGTCTGTTTCCGATGCGCACCAGGGCGGAAAAACGGCAGATGGCCTCACATGCACCGCAGAGGGTGCAGCGGGAACTGTCCACCAGGGGTACAAAGACGCTTTCCGGTCTGCTCCGTACGTCCTTCGGTCTGATGAAAAGGTGGGCGTTGGGTTCTTCCACGTCACAGTCCAGCAGGCGGACGGGCATGGGGGCGGAAGCGGCAAGATTCACGGCAACGGTGGTTTTTCCCGTTCCTCCCTTTCCACTGGCAATGGCAAGTATCATGGTGAAGACTCCCTGCAATGTTGGATTTCCGGATGGGCACAGCGGGGGCACTGTTTCGGTCTGCTCTCACCCGGATGGTGCTCAAAGGCCTTTTCACAGCCAAGGCACAGGAAGATGCGGGCTTTGCGCAGGGTATAGGCCCCGCCCTCCACCCGGATGGCCTTGCCGTGGATGAGAGCATCGGCCACGGTTTTCCGGGCACTTTGCAGAATACGGCCAAAGGTGGCCCGGGAGACGGCCATGCGCTCTCCGGCTTCAGCGTGGCTGTAATCTTCAAGATCGGCAAGGCGCAGGGCTTCGCGCTCATCCACGCTGAGGATAACTTCATCCAGATCCCGTAAGGGAATCCCCCGGGGTTTAAAGTAGCTGACTTCGGGTTGGGTGGCCACGATGCGGTTTTTTTTGGGACGAACCATAAAGCCTCCTGATATGAGCATATGCTCAATACTTGGGTTCATAAACCCGTTGAAGAAGACAAGTCAAGGAAAATTGTATTTCAAAAGCAGGCTTGAGCTGCGGAGGGCTGCCATGCTATGCATCGGTCAAGACAGAAAATACATGGAGGCTCCATGCAGGGAATTTATGATGAGATACGGGAACTGGCCCGGGCCATTGTCCGGACAGCTCCTGTCCCTTCCTTTTACCGGGAATGCGGGCTTTTTTTGGAAACGTCCATGCGTTTTTATGAAGAGGATCCCGGTGTCACCCGGATACGGGATGCTGTACTGCTGCTTTTGGCCGAAGACTGGGGGCATGGCATGGGGCACAGCCGCAAGGTGGCCCTGGAAGCAGGAGCCCTTGTGCTGATGGAGGCGGGAGATCGGGGTGTCACAAGGGAAGGACAGGTGCATCTGCTGCGTCTGGCCCAGTGTGCCGGGTTGCTCCATGATATCTGCCGCAAGGAGAGGGATCATGCGGAAAAGGGAGCCTCTCTGGCCCGAACCCTGATGAAAGAGGAGGGGTTTTTCGGGAAGGACGCCGAAAGCGTATGTGAAGCCATCCGAAGGCACGAGGCTTTCCGGGTGTATCCGGAGGCTTTGGGAGAAGAGGGGGAGCTTCTTTCCGCCTGCCTTTATGATGCGGATAAATTCCGCTGGGGGCCGGACAATTTTACCCATACGGTCTGGGCCATGCTGGAGGCGGGGCGTATCCCCCCCGGTCTTTTTCTGAAACGCTACCCTGAAGGCATTGCGGGTATTGCCCGTATCCGGGATACCTTTCGGAGCCGAAGTGGTCGTCGCTTCGGCCCGGAGTTTATCGATATCGGTATGGGGATTGCGGCCCGTGTTTATGTTGCTATTCTGGAGCGTTACGGAAGTTCCTGATCATTTTACCTGTCCCCGCTTCTTGGCGGCAATGATGGGGGTGTTGAGTACCAGAGCGGAAAGATCTTCCTGCCGGGTAATGTCCAGGCGGAGAGACGCTTTATCGATTTCAAAATATTTGGAAAGCACATCCACGATATCATTTTGAAGGTTCTGAAGCATTTCATCGGAGACTTCAAGCTTGTCGTAGATCAGGGCGAATTGCAGCCGTTTTTTGGCCACCTCACCGGGGGGTGCTTCTTTTTCCTTGAACATTTTTGAGAAAATGTTGTTCAGCATTTTAAAAAAACCCCTTTCTTGCCGGTGTTTCCCGCACATCCGGGTATTGTCAGGCTCTTTTGAGTCCGATTTTGGAGCCGAGACGGTTCCAGAAGCCCTTGCTGTCTTCCAGAGGATCGACAATGGGAACTTCCGTGTTCCCCAGAAGGCGCATGGCGATGCGGCGGAAGGCCTGTCCTGCCCTGGATTCCTTATCCAGCACAACAGGGGTTCCCGTGTTGGTGGATGTGATGACAAAGTCATCCATGCAGACAAGCCCGATCAGCTCAATGGAAAGCACATCCACCACATCCTTGTGACTGAGCATGTCGCCTGAGGCCACGAGGCGCGGTACAATACGGTTGACAATGAGTTTTGGGGTGATGGAACGGGCATAGAGCAGGCCGATGATACGGTCGGCATCCCGTACAGCCGACACCTCCGGTGTACAGACCACAACGGCCTCATCCGCGCCGACGACGGAATTCTCAAATCCCTGTTCAATTCCGGCAGGGCAGTCGATGAGTACCACATCAAATTCCTGCCGGAGTTTTTTGCACAGCCGTATCATATCGTCAGTGCTTAAGGCCGTCTTGTTGTCACTCTGGGAGGCGGGAATGAGAAAGAGGTTTTCGATGCGTCTGTCCTTGATGGAAGCCTGGTGTACCTTGCACCGGCCCTTGGCCAGATCCACAACATTGAAAACAATACGGTTTTCAAGGCCCATGACCACATCCAGGTTACGCAGACCGATATCCATGTCCACCACCGCCACCCGTTTGCCCTCCAGGGCGATGGCGGCACCAAGGGCGGCTGTGGTTGTGGTTTTGCCCACGCCTCCTTTACCGGATGTGATGACTATGATTTTTCCTTCCAAGGTTCACCTCTTGTGGTTTTATGTCGGAGCTGAAAAAGTCAGTTTTCGGGTCTCAGCGGTTTTCCAGCCAGGGTAATTTTGCAAAGGGCGGATTGTCCATATAATCCAGTACCACAATACCCTCTTCCCGGATGCAGGCATATCGGGGCGTGCGGCTTGTGGTGCCAAAGGGGCCCGTGCTGAAGGTATCACCAATATGAATGAGGGTGGGCCGGAAATCGAGAGCCACGATAATGGCCTCTGTCTTTCCCGACTGCCCTGCCATGGCCTTGCCACAGAGACTTCCCAGGACAATGATGTCACCTCCTGCAATCACCTCCCCGCCGGGGTTGACATCCCCCATGAGCAGCACATGACCTTTCTGCTGAATCCGCTGACCGGAGCGTACCCGGCCGCACATCATGACCATATCGCTTTTTCTGTTTTCCCAGGAGCGGTCAACCTCACGCTGGCGTTTACGGGTTTCCAGAGCTTTCGGAGGACTGGCTTCCACGGGAAAAACATCCGCAACCTGATATTTTTCAACGAGGAAGTCTTTGATCAGAGGCAGAAGATCCGCTTCTTTGCCACAGGCATCCACGGAAATACGCGCTCCGGATGCCAGACGTCCCATGCGTTCAAAAAGCGGTGTGATTTCGGCAAGCATCTGTTCTCTGGGCAGGAGGGTTCCGATATAAAGACGAAGTCCGTCCCCTACGCCTTTTAAGGATATGACCGGATCCATAAGCGTTTTTTGTCCCTTTCCGGAGGGCATTGGGAAAGATTCACCACAGGGAGCCATCCACCGGGAAATCTGCAAGCGCATATCCCTGCCTTCACATATCGAAGAAGGGCAGCATACCTGTCTGTACGGGTTTTCAACGGGGATTTCCTCTTTTTGTGAAGACAAAAAGTAAGGCGGCCTTTTTCCATACAAATTCTGGAGAATATAGAGAAAGGCAAGGGGGGTGTCAAGCTGGAGAGTCAGTCCCCTTTCATGAGTCGTGTGATGGCCTCGGATAATCCTTCCAGTGTAAAGGGTTTCTGGATGAAGGCCATTTTTCCCGGATAGGTTTCCTGCCCGTCCAGTCCGTCTCTGCCATAGCCGCTGGAGATGAGTACCGGCGGGAGGATATGCCGCTTGCCCAGTGCTTTCAGTACGGCCCTGCCATCCATATCCGGCATGACCAGATCCAGAATCAGAAGATCAATGGCCTCAGGGTTGCTGTCAAAAAGATCTATGGCTTCCCTGCCGCTGGCGGCGGTTGTGGGATTGTGCCCCATTTCTTCAAGAAGGTCTGCGGCCACATCCCGGACAATGTCCTCATCATCAACCAGCAGGATATTGAGGGCTGCACGGGAAAGGAGATCCTGTTTCTGGTCGGCAGAGGGCAGATGGATAAAAAAGGTGCAGCCCTGACCGGGAAGGCTGTGAACGGAAAGAATTCCCTGGTGGTTTTTAATGATGCTGAAGGCCGAAGCCAGCCCCATCCCCGTTGCCCTGCCCTTTTCCCGGGTTGTGAAAAAGGGTTCAAAGACCCGTTTGCGGGTTTTTTCATCCATGCCCACACCCGTGTCCCGGATCTGGATGCGGGTATAGGTACCGCTTGGCAGTTTGTGGGCCTGAACAAAGGCATCCCCGAGAAAGACGGCATCCGTTTCAATGAAGAGATCTCCCCCATCGGGCATGGCGTGGGAGGCTGCATTGATACAGATGTTTAAAATGGCCTGACGGATCTGGGCAGGGTCTACCACGACAGGTTTCAGATTCGGAGAGAGGCGTTGGTGTACCCGGATGCTTTTACGGCTGCGGGAGAAGATGAGCAGGCTGTCCTGAACCAGGCTGTTGAGGCTGCATTTTTGGGGATGGGCGTCTTCGTCCCCTGAAAACCCGAGGAGCTGGCGGGTGAGGTTTGCGCCATGGCGTACCTGTTCCTCAATTTTCAGAAGACGTTTCCATGCGGGGCTTTCGGGTTCAGTATGGAGCAGAATGAGGGAAACATTGCCCTGTATGCCCATGAGGAGATTGTTGAAATCGTGGGCGATTCCCGCTGCCAGGGTACCGATGGCCTCCAGTTTCTGGGCCTGTTGCAGCTGCTCTGTGAAAATGAGACGGTCTTTTTCCGCAGAGATTTTGGCGGAAGCATCCCGTGCGATTCCCCGGAAGCCCCGAACTTCCTGATCCGGACTTAGTATGGCGGAAACGGAGACTTCCAGGGGCAGGGTATGCCCTTTTTTGTGAAAGAGTTCCACAGAACTCAGTTCCTGGGGCCTGCCGGTTTCCAGAATTTCCCGGAAAATCCCGTTGAGACGCCGGGCCGACTCCTCAGGACAGAGAGCCATGGCGTTTTTACCCAGCAGTTCTTCGGATTCAAAGCCCGTGAGCCGTATCAGGCTCTGGTTGAAAAAGGAGAGCCTGCCCTGACGGTCTGTCTCAAAGAAGACTTCAGAGATACTGGCCAGGGTGGTCTGATACCGCTCTTCCAGCTTCTGGATACGGCTGCGGAGAAAGGTATTTTCCCGTTGCAGGGTTTCTTCTGTATCGGCGGTCATAAATCTGTTCCAGAGAAAATGTGATCCCTGATGATGTATCAGGTTTGGGTGGTGTAAACACGGGGAACCCTGGGCATCAGACCAGTAACCAGTTCATAGGCAATGGTTCCCAGGGTGTCGGAGAGGGTTTCGGCCAGGATCTCTTCTTCTCCGTCTTTTCCAATAAAGGTGACCACATCGCCTACGCGGACACCGGGAATACCACTGACATCCGCCATGCAGAGATCCATGCAGATGCGACCCCGCAAGGGGGCTTTGCGTCCCCTGACCAGCACGTCCGTTCTGTCGGAAAGCAGCCGGGGAAAGCCATCTCCGTAACCGCAGGCAATGCTGGCAATGGCGGAAGGCTTGGTGGCAACCCAGGTACGGCCATAGCTGATGGAAAAACCTGCGGGTACGGTTTTCAACTGTACGATTCTTGCTTTCAGGCTGAGGGCCGGTTCCAGGGGAAAGGCGGTTTTATCCATGCTGCTGTCGGGCTGTATGCCATAGAGGGCAATGCCGGGACGCACCATATCAAGATGACTTTCCGGAAGACGGATCAGGCCGGCACTGTTGGCCATATGGGCAATGGGAGGTCGCAGGCCCGTTTCTTCCAGTTTTTTCAGAAGACTGGAAAAGGTCTGGCTCTGGGTAAGGGCAAAGTCCTGAACCGGAGAATCCGCTGTGGCAAAATGGGTGTAGATCCCCTGAATACGGAGTCCGGGGAGGGCGGCGATTTTTTTCACCGTGACCACAGGATCCATCAGGGCCTGACCGGTAAACCCCAGCCTTCCCATTCCCGTATCAAATTTAAGGTGTACGGGCAGCCTCTTACCAAGGCTTATGGCCGTTTCCGATATGCGCAGGGCATCTTCCATGCTGTACACCGTAGGGGTGAGGCGATAGCGGATCATGTCCTTGATGTGGCTGGAGAGGGTGGAACCGAAGACCAGAATGGGGGCGGCAAACCCTGCGGTACGCAGATGAATCCCCTCTTCCATGCGGGCCACCCCAAGACTGGCGGCCCCATTGGCCAGGGCTGTCCTGGCCACGTCCGCAGCACCATGACCATAGCCGTCCGCCTTGACCACAGCCATGAGGGAGGCTTTGGGAGATGTGGCCCTGCGCAGGGCACGGATATTGCGGGCAATGGCGTCCAGCCGTATTTCTGCCCAGATCAGATATTCTTCCATTGCCGCTCTCCCTAGAAAAAGACCCCTTTGGGTGTGAAGACTCTTCTCTCCTTATGGCCTTGGAGGAAGGCTGTCAAGGGAAGGGGAGAGGAATGGTACTTGGCGGTGTGTCATAAGTCTCTTTGTACAAAAAAATCCCGGAGGATAGCCTCCGGGATTCATGGGATCAGGGAAAAATCAGATGTCGAGGGTCCAGAGGGAGCTCACCGCAGGGCCCCCGCCCACGCAAAGTGATGCACCACCGAGGCGTGCCCCCCGACGTTTCATTTCATGGTAGAGGGACACCACGATGCGCAGTCCCGTGCAGCCCACAGGATGTCCCAGAGCGATGCCTGAGCCGTTGGCATTGACCTTTTCCATGTCAAGCGTCATGCCGAAATCCGCTTCCAGCATCCGGCCCACACCCAGCCACTGGGCGGCAAAGGCCTCGTTGATTTCCCAGTAGTCGATGTCATTGAAGGAAAGCCCCGCCTGCTTCAGGCACTTGGGGATACAGACCGCAGGCCCGAGGCCCATGACTTTGGGGGCGACCCCCATGTCGCAGATATTGACAAGCTTCATGAGGGGCTTCAGGCCCAGTTCCAGGGCGGCCTTTTTAGACATGAGCACCATGGCCGCAGCCCCGTCGTTGAGGCCTGAGGCATTGGCCGCCGTGACCACACCGCCTTTTTTGAAAGCTGGGGGCAGTTTGGCCATGGACTCCGCGCTGGCATCGAGAATGGGGTGTTCGTCCGTATCAAAGAGCAGCGTTTTTTTGCGGGAGGCGATTTCAACGGGCACAATTTCTTCCCTGAAAACGCCCTTTTCAATGGCGGCCTTGGCCCGGAGGTGGCTGGTGAGGGCCAGGGCATCACATTCTTCACGGGTGATGCCGTACTGTTCGGCAATGTTTTCCGCAGTCAGCCCCATGTGACCGGGAACCAGCTCATCCACAAGGCCGTCATGGAGCATCTGGTCTTCAATCTGACCCGGCCCCATGCGATAGCCCATGCGGCCCTTGGGCAGCATATAGGGGGCATTGGTCATGCTTTCCGTTCCCACTACCAGGGCACTCCGGGTTTTTCCGAGCATGATGCTGTGGGCTGCCACCTCAATGGCCCGCATGCCGGAAGCGCAGTTCTGGTTCACGGATACGGCACTGCTTTCCGGGGAAAGGCCGATGCGCATGGAGACCTGCCGTGCGGGCAGGGATCCCTGCATACCGGGAAAAACCTGTCCCATGCAGATTTCATCGATCTGATCCGCAGCAAGGCCTGCCCTTTCGATGGCGTGGCGGCCTGCGGTCATGGCCAGATCCCGTGCGGAAACATCTTTGAGACCACCCATGAATTTCGCAATGGCCGTGCGGCAGGCGCTGACAACAACAACTTCCTGAACTTCCATGCAACTGTCCTCCAAATTGGGGGTAAAATGGGAAAATAGGGTCTATAAATAAGGGCTGTGCCGTATGATCATGGTGAAGCCCCGCCGTCCTGAAACGGAAGACCGGGTTCGGATGCCCGGATCTTCGGTGTGGACGGTGTACAGGGGTGAAGAACACTAATCAGAAGAAGGGGGGGATGTCAATGGCTTCAGCGGATTTCGCAGCAGCCCACATGGGGGCGGAGGAGATTTTGGAGGGTCTCCATTTCTCCTGCAGTCAGGCCCCGTCCCTTTTTCTGGAAAAAGTGCGTGTTCAGCAGGGAGACATCGGAAAAATGCTGGAGGCTGTAACGGTTTGCTCCCCTGACAAGGGGCAGAACCTCCAGAATGTTTTCCTCCGTAATAAAAGGATAGACGCAGGTGCTGCGGAATTCATGATCCAGGCCGCTTTGAAGAATCAGCTGAATGCTGGCTTCAATCTCTTTTTTTACGGGAAAGGAGACGAGGAGGGGGGAATACCGTGCCGGGCTGGTTTTGATATCCATGGCGATGAAATCCACAAGTTTTTCCCGGATCAGTCTTTCCAGTATGTCTGGCGTGGAACCATTGGTGTCCAGTTTGACGGGATAGCCCAGATCTTTCAGCTTGCGGCAGAACAGGGGAAGATCTTCCTGGAGGGTAGGCTCTCCCCCTGTAATGGCAACACCTTCCAACAGCCCCCTTCGTTTTTCCAGAAAAAGAAGAATCTCCTTTTCCGGAAAGTTCTCCCCGGTTTTCATGGGAATGAGACTGGGGTTGTGGCAGTAGGGACAGTGGAAATTACAGCCCTGGGTGAAGATCAGTGCCGCAATTTTTCCGGGGAAATCAATGAGGGAATTTTTTTGAAGGCCGCCAATATCCATGCAGGAACCGATCCTTACGCAAGAAGGGAAAAATTTTCCCCCCGCCTCCGGTGGCAGGGGGCATTCAGGATGGGACAGAAGGGGGATGGATGCCATTTCCCCCCCGTTTTTTAACCGTGTACATCCGGGCTTCGGTCTCTTGCAGCAGGAGATCCGGACAGCGCAGGCTGTCCCTGGGGGCACTGACCCCCATGCTTACAGTGAGTCTGAGTCCGGGGATGGTGAGGTTTTCCATGGCATGGATACGTTTTTTCATGCGCAGGGCTGCGGTACATCCTTCTTCAAAGGGCGTTTCCGCGAGGTGTACGGCAAAGGTATCCCCATCAATACGGGCCAGGGTATCACAGTTTCTCAGGATATGGGTAAGAAGTCCGGCCAGATCAGAAAGGATTTTATCCGCAGCCGCATGACCATAGCGGGCATTGATCCCCCGGAAATCATCCACATTCAGAACCAGCAGGGTGAAGGTACTGCCATAGCGGCAGAAGCGGTTGGTTTCCCGTTGCAGCAGATCCATGAAGCTGCGGCGGTTTGGAAGTCCTGTGAGTCTGTCCGTATGGGCCATATGGCGGAGCTGGTTTTCCAGCTGATGCAGACGGGTTCTGTCCGTAAAAAATCCCCGGATACTGAGGAGGGTGCCATCACTTGCTTTTTCAGGGTAGGCGCAGATACTGCCGTGGCCGATGCTGCCGTTTTTTTTCCGGAAGCGGACGGGAAAGTCTGAAATACCGCCTTCCAGGAGGTGGTTTTTGAGAATTTTTCTGTCCTGGCGATCCAGATAAAAGTCCCGTGCAATGTCATCCATGTGCTGGATGAGATCCTGGGGGGAATCGTATTCCAGGATCTGGGTCATGACAGGGTTGACGTCGAGAAAACGGCCTTCCGGGCTGGATGTGAAAATACCCGTTGGTGCCTTCAGAATGAGGGTGTGCAGCTCTTGTTCAAGAGAACGTCTGGCCTCCTCAATGTGATAGCGTTCTCTGGCCATCCGGATACAGAGGGTGATCAGGGGAGGGGGAAGCTCACTGCTTTTCGGTAAGGGGGCGGAACCTTTCTGGCAGACATCCAGAACATGGGATTCCAGATCCTGGGATTCCCGCTGGATCTGGCGGTAGCATCGGAAATGCAGAAAAAAAAAGGCAAGCAGGAGAGCTGCCATGAGAAGCAGGGCTGCATTGCGTCCTGGTGCGCCGGGTATGTGCCAGTTTGTATCGGGAATCCCCTGGAGAATCCGCCACTGAGGATTTTCAAGCAGACGGCTGCTGATCCCCAGGGCTGGAGCACCGGTTTCCGGGGGCAGCAGATGGCGTTCCTCGCTGAGCATGGCAACCAGGGTTTTGGGATTCTGCATGAGTTGCACAATTTTTTCCGGATGGGAGGCGGCGATGGTATGCCCGTTGGGTGCCAGGATGGCCATAAAGCCTCCTTCCGGAAGGGCAATGTCTGAGATGAGATCCTGAAAGGTTTGGGTGAGAACTTCCATGCCCAGAACCCCCCATAGGGTACCGGATACCGGATCCTGCATGGCGAGAACCAGGCTGACGACTTCCTTGCCTGTGGGCATTTCTGTGTACGGGGGGGTCCACAGCGTGCGTCCCGGATCCTGAAGGGCGTGCCGGAACCAGGGCCTGCGCCGGGCATCATACCCTTCGGGAAGCTCTCCTCTGGGTTCAAAGAGCAGGGTTCCATCATGACTGGCGTAAAAAACATAATGCACACTGGGATGCAGGCGCAGGAAATGCCGGAAATAAAAACGTACCCTCTCTGTGAGCATTTCTTCTCCCTGAAAGAAGGGGAGAAGTTCCGGATCGGAGGCCAGGCTGTTCAGAAAAACATGGAAGTGGGAAAGTTCATGTTTAATTACCGTATCGATGAGGGTATCCATCTGAAGTTTTGAGGCCTTACGGCTTTGTTCCAGAAAAAAGGCCGCGTTGCGGGTATCCCCCAGATGCCCCAGAAAAAACAGGGCTGCGAGGGCAAGACAAAGGAAGAGAAGCGCCTTGGATCGGCAGAAAAAAGGAAACATGGAATTCCCTTGAGCAGGATTAGGGTAAAAATGGGGGATCGTGAAAATAGCGTTTGAGAAGGGCTGCATGGGCATCTGAGCGTTTAAAGTCTTCCAGGGCTTTGGAAAAGTCTGCCACGGTGCTGTCCTCTATCCGCTTGCGGTTGAAAATCAGATACAGACCATCCACCTTGATGGGATGCAGGGGAAGGGGCAGGACATTGTCAATGCCTTCCTGATTCACAATGTAGTGGCCATTGTGCTGTTCCGCCACAAGCATATCCAGTCGGCCCGCCGCCAGTTTACGGAAGTTCAGTGTGTCACTGTAAGCCTCTTCCGGAAGCCCCACACTACGCAGAACCTTCCAGAATTCGGGGGTGTAGGAATAGCCCGCAACCACCCCCACACGCCTGCCCTGAAGATCGGAGAGGGAGGTATATTCCATTCCCGTGTTCTTTCGTACCCAGATCACCCAGGGGCTTTCCGTGAGGGGGATGGGCGGATATTTGGCAAAGGCGAGGCGGTTTTCCGCATAATTGGCGGAAAAAAGTCCGTCAGCCTGACCCGTTTCCAGCATGAGGAGTGCCCGTTTCCAGGGATAGGCATGGATGATATGGATGGGAATGGCCGCTTCTTTGGCTACGGCCCGTACCAGATCTGCACTGAAGCCGACAATCTGTTCCTGCCCCTGGATCTGGTAGGGGGGCCAGATGTCGCAGACCAGGGTGAGGGGGTCACTGCACGCAAGGTTGTAAAAAAAGGAAAGGCTGAAAAACATGAGGAGAAAAGCGTGCCGGATCATGGTCATCCTCCTGTACGGGTTTGCGGGTGCAGTATAGGGGATTTCAGGGGAGAGGGGAAGTTTTCTCTGTCGTCCTTTTTTCACGGCAGATGCGGCAGGAGGCGCAGTCTGTCATGGGACAGGGCGGGCTGGACAGGGCCTGACGGGCTTTTTCCCTTTCTTTTTCCAGAAAGCTGCGGCGGATACCGTTGTCAATGATTTCCCAGGGCAGATAGGCGTGGGGGCTGCGTTCCGCAAGATAGGGAAGGGGATTGATGTCTGCGGCTTTGCAGGCCCGTTTCAGGTCGCCCCCTTCCTGCCAGAGGGCTGTAATGAGGCGGGAGATGTCCCGGTCTCCCCTGGCAAGGAGGGCCTGGAGGATGCTGTTTTTCGGATTTTCATCGTGGAAGCGGATATTGGGTACGGGGCCGAAGGCTTTGCGCAGGTCTTTTAAAATGGCCTTGAGATGGGCTTCTGTCTGCATGGCGGCCCACTGGAAGGGCGTAAAGGGTTTGGGCACAAAGGGGGAAACTCCCACCGTGATGGTGCCCATATGGCCTTTCTGGCGGCTGGCTTCCAGAAACCGGGCCTTCATGTCCAGCACGAGATTTTTGAGGGCAAGAATGTCTTCCGGGGTTTCTTCGGGCAGCCCCACCATGAAATAAAGCCTGAGGTTGGGAATACCCGCAAGAACGAGACGTTCTGCCGCGGAAAGAATGCTTGCTGTGTCCAGACCTTTGTTGATGACACGGCGCAGGCGTGGACTGCCAGCTTCCGGAGCAATCGTGGCGGTTTTGACCCCTCCTGCGACCAGGGTTTCCAGAAGGGCGGGGGTGAGGGCATCGGCCCTCAGGGAGCTGAAGCTCAAAACGAGTTCGCCTTCCCTGGCGATGGCACAGATGCGGTCAATGTCCTTGAGATCCGAGACGGCGGTTCCCATGAGTCCGGCCTTCATGTTGCGGTTTCTGGCTTCGGAGAGTGCGGCTTCCAGAACATCCCTGTCCCGGAAGCGGGGAGGGCGGTAGACAAAACCTGCGGAACAGAAACGGCAGCCATGGGGACAGCCCCGGCTGACTTCGATGAGAAAGGTGTTGGGAAAGGCACTGTTCGGGGAGGTGATGGGACTGCATGTGACATTCCGGGAAGCGTCTGCATCAAAGACCCTCTGGATACGGCGGGGGAGATCCGGAGCATGGCTCAGGCCGGAGATTCGGCCCTGGGCATCACGGAGGGGGCTGTAGAACTGGGGAACATAGGCACCCTGCATTTCCCTGGCGATGTGATGCAGAAGTGTTTCCCTGGGGTGTTCCCGGTATCGGGCGAGGAGGTCAAAGAAGGGGTGGGTCAGGGCCTCGGCTTCACCGATGAGAAAGCAGTCAAAGAAGTCGGCCAGGGGTTCGGGGTTGAGAAAGGTGGCGACGCCACCCGCCAGAATCAGAGGATGGTCTGGACTCCTGTCCTCCCGCAAAAAGGGGAGGGAGCATCGGTTCAGAATTTCCGGGATACGGGGGTAGTCATTTTCAAAGGAAAGGGAAAAGGCAATGATGTCGCAGTGCTGCAAGGGGATTCCGGACTCCAGGCTGCGCAGGAATCCATCGGGTTTTTCCGGGAGGACAAAACGTTCACAGGCCAGCTCTTCCCGCTGATTGAAGAGCTGGTATACGGCCTGAAACCCGAGATTGGCCATGGCAACGGCATAGGTATTGGGAAAGACAAGGCCCACCCGCATCCGATCCCTGCTGTCCTTGCGGATGACACCGGTTTCAGACAGAGGGATCTCGGAGGCTGGGACGGTTTTTCTGGCCATGGGTTCTAAGGTCTTCGGTTTGGTTCAGTCGTGATCGGCAAACGGTACTTTTCTGGTTTTTCTGCGAAAGAAAAGCTGGATTTTTCCCAGAAAGTTCAGTCTGCCTTGCGGCGCAAAAAAGTGGGGATTTCCAGATCATCCCGGTCGATGCTGCCCTTTTTGATTTCGGGAATGTCCTGGACGCCGCCTGTAAAATCATCCCCTGCGGCTTTTTTGCGTGTGATGATGCCGGAATCATGGAAATTCGGATTTTCCAGATCCTCCTGGGTCACATCCCGGATCTTTCCACGGGCCGCAGCAGCGGGAGCTTTGGTGGCCTGGGGACGGTGCAGCAGGACATTGCTGGCCCTGGCCTGCATTTCTTCCTTGGTACCGATACCTGTAGCAATGACGGTGATGTGCAGCTCATCTCCCAGGCTCTCATCCAGAGCATGGCCCCAGATGATGTCCGCATCATCTCCTGCTTCCTCATGGATGCGATCCATGGCCTCCGTCATCTCATCCATGGTGATTTCACTGGTGGAGGTGATGTTCATGAGCAGGCCCTTGGCACCGGCAATGGAAATATCCTCCAGCAGAGGATGGCTGATGGCCCGCTCTGCGGCTTCCACAGCCCGGTGCTCGCCCGAAGCAATACCAATCCCCATCAGAGCCATGCCTGCCTTGCTCATGGTGGTGCGCACGTCGGCAAAGTCCAGGTTGACCAGACCGGGAAGCATGATGAGATCCGTAATGCCCTTGACGGAATGGTGGAGAATTTCGTCAGCTTTTTTAAACATATCCACCATGCGGGCATTTTTGCTGGCAATGCCGCGCAGCCTGTCATTGGGGATGGTGATAACGGTATCGGCTACGTTTTTCAGCTCTTCCAGTCCCTCTTCCGCCTGCTTGAGCCGTTTTTTCCCCTCAAAACTGAAGGGCCTTGAGGCCACGGCAACGGTGAGGGCCCCCAGTTCCTTGGCAATGCGGGCAACCACAGGAGCTGCACCCGTACCCGTCCCCCCACCGAGGCCCGCCGTGATGAAGACCATGTGGCTGTCCTTGAGTGCTTCCCGGATTTCCGCCTCGCTCTCCGTGGCGGCTTCTCTGCCCACGCTGGGATTGGCGCCTGCACCAAGTCCTTCGGTGAGGGTGGAACCCAGCTGGATTTTAATGGGAGCCTTGGAAATATCCAGGGCCTGGGCATCGGTGTTGGCGGCAATGAACTTAACGCCCTGCAGGTTGGCATCAATCATGTTGTTGATGGCGTTACCTCCGGCCCCCCCGACACCGATCACCTTGATTTTTGCGGTTTTTTCATTTTCTACATAGGTAAAGCTCATGTCCCCTCCTCCTTATTTGCAGTCCCCTCTGACCCCTGACAGAATAGGCAAAAATTTTTATAAAATAGCCTGATTTCAGGAGCGGGATGGACTCAGCGCCTGAAATCGGTTTGAATTTTTATACCGCATTTTGAAACCAGGCCTTCATTCTGGCCACAATACTGGCAAAAAGCCCCGTTTCCCGAGCCTTGACCTGGGTGCCTTCACCCTGCTTGGCTCCATATAGCACAAGGCCCACGGCGGTGGCAAAATTGGGATCCTGAATCACATCCTTGAGACCGCCCACGCCTCTGGGACGTCCGACCCTGGCGGGCAGGTTGAAGATGGATTCTGCAAGCTCCGTAATGCCGTGGAGCAGGGCGCCTCCCCCTGTGAGGACAATGCCCGATGAAATATGGCTTTCCATACCTGCCCGGTAGATTTCACGTTTGAGCAGGCTGAGGATTTCTTCGGTTCTGGGTTCGATGATTTCTCCCAGGATCTGGCGGGGAAGTTTTCTCGGATCCCGTCCTGCCATGCCAGGGACTTCAATATTTTCCTCCGGATGGATCTCTTCGGAAAGACAGGTGCCATGCTGGATTTTAATCCGTTCGGCATCGGCAATGGGGGCACGCAGGCCGATGGCGATGTCGTTGGTCAGGTTGTTGCCGCCCAGGGGCAGGATAAAAGTATGGCGGATGTTGTTGCCTGAAAAGACGGCCATATCGGAGGTTCCGCCGCCAAAATCGATGAGGGCGGTTCCCAGCTCCCGTTCTTCGGGAGACAGTACCGATTCTCCGGAGGCCAGGGATTCAAGGACAATGTCAATAACTTCAAGACCGGCCTTGTTGCAGCATTTGACAATGTTGTGGGCCGAAGCCACAGCCCCTGTGACGATGTGAATTTTGGCCTCAAGGCGGACCCCGGCCATGCCCACAGGATTCTGGATGCCGAAGTGGTCATCCACAATGAACTGCTGGGGCAGTACATGGATAATTTCCCTGTCCGTGGGAATGGCAACGGCCCGTGCGGCCTCAATGACCCGGTCCACGTCCGCTTCCGTCACTTCCGGCCCTTTGATGGCAATGATGCCATGGGAGTTGAAGCCTGTGATGTGGCCCCCTGCAATACCGGCGTAAACCCTTCGGATCTCACATCCGGCCATGAGCTCGGCTTCTTCCACGGCTTTTCGGATGGAAGAAACGGTGGCGTCAATATTGACCACCACGCCCTTGCGCAAACCGATGGAAGGATGGGTACCAATACCGATGATGTGGACTTCCTTGCCGGAAACTTCCCCCACCACAGCGCAGATTTTGGTGGTTCCGATATCCAGGCCTACAATGATGTCGCCGTTTGCGTTCACACATCCCTCCTTTTTCTGCCGGTGGGCTTCACGCCGCAGCCGGTATCACGACCACCCGGTCCGGCCGGACGAGATCGATGGTATCCATGGGTTCTGTCTGCTTCCGTGTTCTGCGGTACTGCAGCAGGGCACGGAGCTTTGTGGTTTTTGTCCTGTAATCTGAAAATCCGAAAAGAATACGCCCGGCAATATCCGTTCCGACAAGCCCCAGGCCAATGTCCGGATCCACCCAGAGGGTGAAGGGGGGGGCGCCCAGCAGATCCGGTTCCGCTTCCAGAAGATCGAGAAGGGTGCAGGCCTTTGCAAACCAGAGTTTTGTATCTTCTGCATCCGCCATGGGCAGCCCTTCTATGCGCACCCTGGCCTCGGGGTCTTCCGCTTCCACCTCTTTGAAAATCCGGCCCTCCCGGTCTGCCCAGAAGGCGGTTTCCGGTATGAAGGCCGGCAGGAGAATGGCGTAAGCCTTCTCTTCTGTGATGCGGATCTCCAGGGTATCGGGCAGTCTGCGCTTCAGGGCCGCTTTGTGGATCCAGGGGTGGCTTTCCAGCCTGAGCCGTGTGAGGTGCAGGTTCAGAGCCAGGAGATTGGCCTTTTCCGGAATGGCCGTCTGACGCACAATGCTTTCTTCGTCCAGATGGTCGGCACCGAGAATACGGATGCTGCGGATCTGAAAATATGCGGACTGGGTGATGAGATCGTGGATAAAAATCAGTCCCAGAGCCAGCAGTACAAGGCCGCATATCCGGCTTCCCCAGATTTTGATGCCCCTGTTCACCGCAAAGGATCGGGGCTCCTTTTTTTTCCGGTTGGGTCTGGAACCCTTGTGCCGGGTCTTCCGGGATGCGGGTTCAGCAGAAAGAGGCTTCGCCGACAATGCGTACCTCCCTTTCCAGCAGAATACCGCAGTTTTCAAGAATTTCTTTTTGGATCCAGTCCATGAGGGAAAGGATGTCCGATGCACGGGCCTTGCCCTGGTTCACAATGAAGTTGGCATGTCTGGGAGATACCATGGCGTCTCCCTGCTGCATCCCTTTAAATCCTGCGGCATCAATGAGATGTCCTGCGGACAGGGTGCTGTCGGGATTTTTGAAAATACAGCCTGCGGACGCTGCTGCCACGGGCTGGGTGGCCTTGCGGTGGTGCAGGGCGTTCCGGATTTTCTGCCGGAGCTCCCGGGCATTTCCCGGCATGAGCTGCCAGCGGGCTTCCAGAAGGATGCGATCTTCTGCCGGGGTATCATCCTTCCAGCGGAAGCTCCGGTATGCGAAAGAAAAATCCCGGGAATTCAGGGTGCGGATACGGCCATCCTTTTCACAGACGGTGAGGCTTTCCAGATGCACGCAGCTTGCCGCTTCCCGTGTTCCCGCATTCATGGCAATGGCTCCCCCAACGGTTCCGGGTATACCGGCCAGCCCCTCAAGACCGGCCAGTCCCTTGACCGCCGCATGGAGACAGACCCGAGGCAGTTTGGCAGCACATCCGGCAATGAGAAGGTTTCCTTCCGTACGGATACTCTTGAATCCAGCCCCAAGACGCAGCACAAGGCCCCGCATTCCCCCATCCTGCACGAGAAGGTTGGTACCATCTCCCATCACAAAGAGGGGGAGCCCCTCTTCCCTGGCCATCCTCACCACAGCTCCCAGGCTTTCCGCATTATCGGGACGGCAGAAAAGATCCGCCCTGCCGCCTACCCGGAAACGGACATGGGAGGCAAGGGGTTCATTCTCCAGAAAGAGATCGGGAAAAGACCGGAGAAATTTCTGGTAATCAGGCGGCCGTTGCACGGGAAAGTACCTCCGCCAGGGTTTCACCGACCTGATAGACATTGCCTGCTCCCAGGGTCAGCACCACATCCCCCTTTTCAATGAAATCCTGCAAAAGGGGCAGAGGATCGCTTCCTTCTCCCACACAGACCACCTGACGGTGACCATGGGCCTTTACCCCTTCGCAGAGCGCCATGCCAGTGATGCCTTTTATGGGGGCTTCCCCCGCAGCATAGACGGGCAGCATGAAAAGGGCGTCGGATTCATAGAAAGCGCGGGTGAAATCATCAAAGAGAGCTGCGGTACGGGTGTAGCGGTGGGGCTGGAAAAGCACCACCAGCCGTCTGTCTCCATAGCATTCCCGCATGGCATCCAGGGTGGCCCGGATTTCCGTGGGGTGGTGCCCATAATCGTCCATGATGGTGATACCAGCAATTTCGGCCTTGATTTCCATGCGGCGGGCGACCCCCGTCACCTGGGCCAGGGCTTTGCGGATCTGTTCAAAATCAATGGAAAGCTCACAGCCCGTGGCAATGGCGGCCAGGGCATTGGTGACATTGTGGAGACCGGGCAGGTTCAGGGTAATGTCTCCCAGTACCCTACCCTGATGCAGAACGGTGAAATGGTGTTTCATGCCGTCTTTGCGGATGTCTTTGGCCCGGTAATCCGCCTGACGGGAAAGGCCGTAGGTGACAAAACGCTTACGGATGCGGGGAAGAAGATTCTGGACATGTTCATTGTCCAGACAGAGGACTCCCATGCCGTAAAAGGGAACCTTGTTGATGAATTCCACAAAGGCCTCTTTGATGTCTTCAATGCCGGTGTAGTGATCCAGATGCTCAAGATCAATGTTGGTGACCACGGCAATGGCCGGACTCATGCGGAGAAAGGAGCCGTCGGATTCATCGGCTTCGGCGACGAGAAAATCGCCTGCACCCAGCCGGGCGTTGGTTCCCAGGCTGTGCAGCTTACCGCCGATGACAATGGTGGGATCCAGCCCCCCTTCGGCCAGCACGGCGGACATGAGGTTGGTGGTGGTGGTTTTACCGTGGGCTCCGGCAATGGCCACCCCGTACTTGAGGCGCATCAGTTCAGCCAGCATTTCTGCCCTGGGAATGACGGGGATTCCCCGTTGCTGGGCTGTGAGAATTTCAGGATTGTCCGCTTTCACGGCAGAAGAGATGACCAGAACATCGGCATGTGCTGCATGGGAGGCGGCATGGCCTTTGAAAATTTCTCCTCCGAGGGCCGTAAGCCTCCGGGTGATGTCCGAGGAAACCAGATCCGATCCCGAGACCCTGTAGCCAAGATTGATGAGGAGTTCGGCAATGCCGCTCATGCCGATACCACCGATGCCGACAAAATGAATATGATAGTTTTTCTGGTACATGGGGTTCAGACCTTCAGCATACGGCGCATGAGGGCATCCGTAAGGGTTGTTGCCGCATCGGGGCGTGAAAGGGTAAGAGCCGCTGTGGCCATGGACTCGGTTGCTTCCGGATTCCGGGCATATTCCGTAAGGATCTGTGCCAGGATTTCAGGATCAAGTGTTTTTTCTTCAAGAATCCGGGCTGCACCGATATCGGCCATGGCCCTGGCATTGTGGTACTGGTGGTTGTCCGCCGCATGGGGAAAGGGGATGAAAACCGCCCCGAGACCGACTGCGGCCAGTTCGGCCACGGTTGTGGCACCGGCCCGGCACAGTACAAAATCCGTTTCTCTATAGCAGGAATGCATGTCCTGGATAAAGGCCTGAATGCAACCTTTTATACCGGCCTTTTCATAGGCCTCCCTGACCCAGATTCTGTCTGCCTCCCCCGTTTGGTGGACAACTTCAAGGGGAAGGTTGTTGAGAAGGGGCAGGGTCTGGCAGACGGCCCGGTTGAGGCCCCTGGCCCCCTGGCTGCCGCCCAGAACAAGGAGGCGGAAAGTTTCCGTTTTTTTGCGCTTACGGGTACGGCAGGCCACAAGTTCTCTCCGTACGGGGTTGCCCGATACGAAAATTTTTTTTGCCTTCACGGGCAGCCGTGTTCCTGGAAAGGAGACATGCACCTCCGCAGCCAGCCGGGAAAGGAGCCGGGTGGTCAGGCCGGGAAGCTTGTTCTGCTCATGGAGCAGAAGGGGAATACCCCGCATTTTTGCGGCCAGGGCTGCGGGCGCTGCGGCATGTCCCCCCACGGCAAGAAGGGCATGGGGTCTGTATTTTCCTGTAATGACAAAGGCTTTCCACAGGGAAAGGGGAAAGGTACTGAGGGCTTTGAGGGTCTGCCAGAGACCTTTGCCTTTGATGGAAGCCACGGTGATGCAGGCAAAGGGCAAATCCCTGTCCCCAAGGATTTTTCGATCCAGCGGTCTCCCGGTATTGACAAAGAGTACCTCATGGTTTTCAGAGCGTGCCAGAAAGGTTTCGGCCACAGCCACAGCCGGAAAGATGTGGCCGCCTGTTCCGCCTCCTGCGATGAGCAGACGTTGTTTCTGCGGTTCTGACTTCATGCTTTTCTCCCTGAAGCGGCAACGTTCATGAGAATGCCCATGGCGGCCAGGTTAACCACAAGGGACGTGCCTCCGTAGCTGAGAAAGGGAAGGGTGAGTCCCTTGGGAGGCAGCAGAGCCAGGGTGACTCCTGCATTGATGAGAACCTGCATGGCCAGCGCCAGGGCGATACCCGTACCCAGATAGGCTCCGAAACGGTCGGGGGCGGCCATGGATGTCAGCATGCCCCGCCAGAAGAGAATGGCAAAGAGAACAAGCACCAGACAGATTCCCCAGAGTCCCGTTTCTTCCCCGATAACGGCCAGAATGAAATCCGTATGGGATTCGGGGATATAGTCCATCTTCATACGGCCATTGCCCAGTCCCTGTCCCAGAGGTCCCCCATTGCCAAAGGCCATGAGAGCCCTTGAAACCTGAAAGCCCTCATCCTGGGCGTGGGCCCAGGGATCCAGAAAACTCAGAATACGGCGCATACGGTAGGGGGCCGTATAGACAATCCAGCCTAAGGCCATCACAAGGGGAATGAGGGGCCACAGAAGGTGCAGGAGAGGAACCCCTGCAAGGAACATCAGTGTCCAGGCAATGAGGATGAGGATGATCAGGGAACCAAAATCCGGCTGCTGCATGAGAAAAAAAGCGAAGAAGGCCAGCACGATGAGATGGGGCAGAAAGCCGATGGAAAAATGCTGGAGCTGATCCTGTTTTTTGTTCAGGGAGTAGGCCATGTAGATGATGAGGGCGTATTTGGCAAATTCTGCGGGCTGGAAGTTGAGGGAGCCCAGCCGCAGCCACCTTTGAGCACCTCCGGCACTGTGCCCGTAGTTGGTGATGAGAACGGTACCCAGCAGAAAAAAGGCAAAAAACAGAATGGGATAGGCGAGTCCCGCCAGAAGACGGTAGGGAAAGAGGCGGCAGGCGATCAGGGCGGCCAGTCCGAGAGCTGCATAGCTCAGCTGCCGGAAAAGAAAATGATACTCGTTTCCAAAGGCAAGGGCGGCTCGGGAGGCACTGGCACTGTAGACCATGATCAGTCCCATGCCGAGGAGGATGAGCAGGGGAACCCAGAGCCAGGGATCTTCCGCGATCTGTGTTTTTCGGTTCATTCGGGCCTCCCCTGAGCGCTAAGGCGGGCAACCACATTGCGGAACTGCATCCCCCTGTCCTTGTAATTACGGAACATGTCAAAGCTGGAGCAGGCAGGGGAAAGCAGGACAGGGGTATGGCTGTCCGCCGCCCCTACGGCTTTTTTAACGGCGTCTTCCAGATCCACCGCTTTTTCACAGGGAATAACGGTACCCACAGCGGCCTGAATATCCGCTGCGGCTTCACCGATGAGGATGATGGCCCTGGCATAGCGGCTCAGGGTGTCCAGCATCCGGCCATAGTCGCCGCCCTTGTCCCTGCCGCCCATGATAAGCACCACGGGCCGGTCAAAGGCCATCAGCGCCCTGCATACGGCATCCATGTTGGTGGCCTTGGAATCATCGTAGCAGGCAACTCCGTGGATGCTGCCGCAGGGCGTCATGCGGTGTTCCAGCCCCCGGAAGGTGTTGATGGTGTCCTGGATCGCTGTTGCCGATGCGCCTGCGGCTGTTGCCGCCAGCAGGGCTGCGGCCAGATTTTCCCTGTTGTGGCGACCGGGCAGGACGAAATTTTGGAGTTGGAAAACCGTCCCGTCTTCCATGCGCAGGCTGTCTGAGGAAAGGGTCAGGCCTTTTTCGTGCCTGTCGTACCACAGGACAGGAATCTCAAGTTTCTCTCCTATGATCCGTACGCAGGGATCCTGGTAATTCAGTACGGCCACACCCACCCGCATATCCGTGAAGAGCCGTGCTTTGGAACGGGCATAGGCGTCCATGTTTCCATAACGATCCAGATGATCTTCTGTGATGTTGAGCAGAACGGCCACATCCGGGGTAAAGGTTTCCAGGGTATCCAGCTGGAAACTGGAGACTTCCAGCACAGCGATATCCGTATCTCCGGGATCCTGCACAAAGTCACAGAGCGGGGTACCCAGATTACCACCGGCAAAAACCTTTTTCCCCGAAGCCTTCAGCATGGCACTGACGAGTTCGGTCACCGTGCTTTTACCGTTGGTACCGGTGATGGCCACCACAGGAAGGGTCAGATGGCGCAGCCCCAGGGCGAGTTCCCCGATGATGGGGATACCCTTTTTGCGTGCGGCATTCAGTTCAGGACGGAAGGGATCGATTCCGGGACTGACCACAATGAGATCCGCCTGAGAGAGGATGTCAGGGGCGAGATGATCCAGAAGGAGATCCAGGGTTTCGGGGGACGGGGGGAGAGTTCCTGCCTTTTCATCCATGCCCGTGACCCGCCATCCCTGATTTTTCAGAAGGCGTGCTGCGGCCATCCCGGAAACTCCGAGTCCTGCGACAATGGCATGGGTACAGTGGGTGCGGGAAGTCATGGGATACCTACCGGATTTTGAGGGTGCTGATGGCAATAAGGGCCAGAACAATGGCAATGATCCAGAAACGGATGGTGATTTTGGACTCCTTCCATCCCTTGAGTTCAAAGTGGTGATGCAGGGGGGCCATGCGGAAAATACGTTTGCCTCCGCTGATTTTGAAATAGCCCACCTGGAGAATCACGGAAAGGGCTTCCACCACAAAAATACCGCCCACAATGATGAGAAGGATTTCCTGCTGGGTGATGACGGCAACCACTCCCAGAAAGGCTCCCAGGGGCAGAGATCCCACATCCCCCATGAAGACCTGGGCAGGATGACCGTTGAACCACAAAAAGCCCAGGCCTGCACCCGCCACAGCTCCGCAGAGGATGGCCAGTTCACCTGCACCGGAGACAAAAGGTACCTGCAGGTAGGTGGCCAGTCCCCAGTGTCCGGCGATATAGGCAAAGATCATGAAGGTTACGGCTGCAATGGTGACGGGGCCGATGGCCAGGCCGTCGAGACCGTCGGTGAGGTTCACGGCATTGGAGGCTCCCACAATGATGAAGGTGGAGAAAAAAATGTAGCCTATGCCAAGATCCGGGGCAAAGTTTTTGAAAAAGGGAAAGGTGATACGGGTGTCAAAATCGGGCATCAGGTAGATGACAATGGAGGCAACAAGGGCGAAAAGCACCTGAAGCAGAAATTTGTTGGCTGAGGAAAGCCCTGTATTGTGTTTTTTGACCTGCATGAGCCAGTCATCCACAAATCCGATGAGTCCAAAGCCCAGGGTGGTGAGCAGGGCGATCCAGAGCCATGCATTGGTGAGGTTGGCCCAGAGCAGGGTGGAAAGGGTGATGGCAAAGAGGATGAGCAGCCCCCCCATGGTGGGGGTTCCCGCTTTGCTGTGATGGGATTTGGGGCCTTCTTCACGGATATATTGCCCCACCTGCAGGGCTTTTAGCCTGCGGATGGCCCAGTTTCCGAGCAGGATACAGACGAGGAGGGCCAGCATGGCCGCATAGATGGTGCGGAAGCTGATGTAGCGGAAGACATTGAAGGCTGAAAGCCAGGTATGAAGCGGATAGAGCAGGTGATAAAACATGAAGCCTCAGTTCCTTGAAGAAGGGGCGGCATGCCGCATCAGGGAGTCCACAAGGGTTTCCATGGTCATGGAGCGGGAGCCCTTGATCAGAACCCAGTCTCCGGCACGCAGTTCGGGAAGAATCCGTGCCGCAAGGGTTTCTTTATTTTCGTGAATACTGTGTGTCAGGCCTGCTTTGCGGGCACCTTCCACAAGATCCGGGCCATGGGTTCCGCAGCCGTAAAGGGCTGTCACCCCGGTACGGGCCGCAAGGGCGCCCACTTCCCGGTGCAGGGCCGGAGCTTCTTTTCCCAGTTCTCCCATGGAGCCTAAAATGGCAAAGCGGCGTCCGGATTTTCCAAGAGAGGCCAGTTGTTCCAGGGCAGCGCGCATGGAGTCCGGGTTGGCGTTGTAGGTATCGTTGATCAGGGTGGCACCCGCCGGACCGTGAAGGAGCTGAAACCGACCGGGAAATCCCCTGAAATCCATAAGGCCTTCCTGAATCGTTTTGGGGGGCAGGCCTGCATGAAGGGCTGCTGCGGCGGCTGCCAGGGCATTTTCCGCCATCATGGTTCCGGGAACCGCGAGTTCAAGATCAAAGGGGGGATGATCCGGGTGGTGGAGCTGAAAACGGGAACCCGTGGCATCGGAAACAAGTTTGTCCATGAAGACATCGCAGCCCTGATCCCTGCCGAAACGCAGTACCTGAATGCCGGATTTCAGGGGAATGTGGACGGAGTTGGGATCTGAGCCGTTGATGAGGAGGGTTTTTCCCGATGTCATGCCGGAAAGAAGTTCTCCCTTGGCCCGGGCCACACCTTCCACGGATCCGAGACCTTCAAGGTGGGCTGGAGCAATGCGGGTGATGAGGGCCATATCGGGCTGGCAGATGGCGGACAGGCGGGTCATTTCTCCGGGATGGTTCATGCCCAGCTCTAAAATGGCCCAGCGGTCTTCAGGTTTCAGACGGAAGAGGGTAAGGGGCAGTCCCACTTCATTGTTGAAATTCCCCTGAGTGACCAGGCAGGCAGCGGTTTTCCGGAAAATGCAGCCCAGCATTTCCTTGGTACTGGTTTTTCCGTTGGATCCCGTAACGGCCAGTACCCTTGTTCCAAGGTTTTTCAGGCGGTGACGGGCAAGGTCACCGAGAGCCTTCAGGGTATTGTCCACTCCGATAAAAACCGTTTTGCTGTCGAACCGCAGGGAGGGCATGGAAGCAAAACGGCTTTTATCCATGAGAACGCCCCCGTACCCCGCCTTCAGAGCCTGGGGAATAAAATCATGACCGTCAAAGTGTTCCCCCTTCAGGGCCACAAAAAGGGCAGTGCCTTCGGGTTTTCTGGAATCCGTTCCGATACCGGGAAAAACGGTGCGGGGATCTCCTGCCAGGAGGGTGGCTCCGGTGGCCTCCAGAATATGGGACAGGAACCAGACGGGGGCGTCAGTCATGGGATGCCAGTGCCTCCCTTGCCACGATACGGTCATCAAAGCGCAGAACCCGGTCACCGATGATCTGATAATC
This sequence comes from Desulfobotulus sapovorans DSM 2055, assembly GCF_059569355.1. Taxonomy (NCBI): domain Bacteria; kingdom Pseudomonadati; phylum Thermodesulfobacteriota; class Desulfobacteria; order Desulfobacterales; family Desulfobacteraceae; genus Desulfobotulus; species Desulfobotulus sapovorans. The sequence goes on from NZ_JCANVJ010000023.1 coordinate 38,290, forward strand.
CTCGTGTCCCTTGCCCGCAATGAGTATGGTGTCTCCGGGGTGGGCAAGGTGGATGGCCATGAAAATGGCGGTTCTTCTGTCCTTTTCCACAAAAACATCCCGGCGGGAAGGTATTCCTTCCAGAATATCCTGAAGGATGACGTCCGGATCTTCTTTGCGGGGATTATCTGAGGTGAGGATACAGATATCCGCCAGACTGGCGGCAAGGCCTCCCATGAGGGGGCGTTTGCTCCGATCCCGGTTGCCACCACAGCCAAAGACCACGATGAGGCGGCCTTCTGCGGCATCTTTAAGGGTTTGCAGGGCCTTTTGCAGGGCGTCGGGAGTGTGGGCGTAGTCCACAAAGACAAAGCGACCCCTGGTGTCCGGAATGCGTTCCAGACGTCCGGGTACGGAGAGAGGGCTTTCCAGAGCTTCCTTGATCCTGTCACCGGGGATCCCCAGGGCCACGGCGGCCCCTGTGGCGGAAAGGATGTTCTCCAGGTTGAAGGCCCCTGCCATGGGAGAGGAAATGGCAAAACTTTCTTCGGGTGTTGCCAGGGTACAGCGGATACCGGACAGGGAAAAGCGGGTATGACCGGGCCGGATAACGGCATCCGGATGTCTGCCTGTGGAAATGAGGCGCCTGCCTCCGGTTCGGGGCAGGCAGTGATTGAGGAGGGTTTCTCCTGCGGGGTCATCAATGTTCAGTACCAGCTGGGCATTTTTTTTGCCATGGACGCCGTCCAGCACGTCTTCCAGAAAGCCCCGCTTGCACTGCCAGTAGGCCTCCATGCTGCCGTGGTAGTCCAGGTGATCCTGGCTGAGGTTGGTGAAGACTGCCAGATCAAAGGGGGCGTAGGCAATACGGTTCAGGCAGGCGGCATGGGAGGAAACTTCCATCACCACATGGCTGACACCCGCATCCCGCATCTGGGCAAGCCTTGCCTGAAGATCCCTGGATTCGGGTGTGGTGACAGAGGATTTTTCCCGGTAGCCGGGATAATGCCAGTCGATGGTGCCCATGACCCCTGTGTTGTGGCCTGCTTTCTGGAGGATGGATTCCAGCAGATGGGTGGTGGTGCTTTTACCATTGGTGCCGGTGATGCCGATGAGGGTCAGATCCCTTGCGGGAAAGCCATAAAAAACGGCGGCAAGGGCGGCAAGGGCTTTTCGGCTGTCTTTGACAAGCACTGTGGGGAGACCGGCTTCGGGCACGGGGCGTTCGGCCACAAGAAAGGCGGCCCCCCGTGAGGCGGCATCCTTTGCAAACAGGTGCCCGTCCGTGGCAAGGCCGGGGATGGCCACAAAGAGATCACCTGGCTGTACGGCATCGGAACGGTAGTGGATATCCCGGATTTCAAGAGAACCCTGTGACAGGGCCGTCCCTTCTGAAATCAGTTCTTCCAGGCTATTAGCGGGAGAAAAAAGATCAGAAATTTTCATAGTGTTCTCCATGCCCCATGGCCTTTGTGATGTAGGTTGTGGATTGGGGAGGCACATTCATGTAGGCAAGACCTTCTGCGACAATGGTGCGGAAGGCAGGGCCTGCTGCGGCACCGCCATAGTAATTTTTCCTGGGTTCATCCAGCATGATAAGCACCACCAGGGCAGGATCTTCCAGGGGCGCGAATCCCAGAAAGGAAGCAATGAAGCGGGTTTTGGAATAGGTGCCGTCCGGTTCTGTTTTCTGGGAGGTGCCGGTCTTGCCCGCCACCCGGTATCCCGCAGGTGCAGCGTCCACCCCCGTTCCACCCGTTTCCGTGACCGCAGCCATCATTTCCCTGACAGTGGCAGCGGTTTCAGGGGAAATGACCCGGCGCAGGCTTGAGGGCTGAAAGCTGTCCACCTTTCCTGACACAGGGTCACGGATTTCCCGGATGATATGGGGCTGCATGAGAAGGCCCCCATTGGCAATGGCAGCCGTTGCCGCCACCAGCTGCACGGCGGAGGCGGAAAGCCCCTGACCGAAGGCGATATTGCCCGTATCCACAGCGGTCCATTGCCGCCAGTCCCGCAGGGCACCACGGGTTTCCCCGGGCGTTTCAATTCCTGTTTTTTCCCCAAAGCCAAAATCTCTGAGGGTATCGTACAGCGCCTTTTCCCCCATGACTTCCGAAATTTTAACGGATCCGATATTGCTGGAATATTTCAGTATCTGGGTGACGGAAAGCCAGTCGTGGGGCTTGGTGTCCCGGATGGTGACAGGCCCGATACGGTAGGCGCCGTTGGCACAGTCATAGATACTGTCCGGCCGGATGTATCCCCGATCCAGGGCGCCTGCGATGAGAAAAGCCTTCATGGTGGATCCGGGTTCAAAGGGTTCACTGACGGCACGGTTTTTTCGGAAATCCGCAGGATAGTTCCCAAAATCATTGGGGTTAAAGGAGGGGTAGTGAGCGATGGCCCGAAGGGCACCGGTTTTGGGGCAGAGTACCACAGCCATGCCTGCTGCGGCATCGGTGCGCCCTGCGGCTTCATTCAGGGCGGATTCCGTGATGAACTGCAGGGTTTTGTCCAGGGTCAGGACAAGATCCTTTCCCGGAGCAGCCTTGAGTCCGGAACTTTCCGTATTGAACCAGCGCCCCCGCGCGTCACGGATAATGGTCAGATCCCTGGCTTCTCCCTTGAGCAGGGCATTGAAACGGTTTTCCAGTCCTTCCAGTCCCTCTCCGTCCCGTCCTGTAAAGCCGAGTACCTGGGCCGCCATTTCCCGGTTGGGATAGGCCCGGCTGCTTTCCTGAACAATTTGTACGGCCAGCAGTTTCTGGCTGGGGGAAAGGGGCAGGGTCTCTGCATAGGCCCGGATTTCTCCGGCGGTTTCCGGACGGATGTTCCGGGCGACCCAGGTGAAGCCCTTGCCGGAAAAGACAGGCCGTATATCCTCAAAAGGTTTTCCCAGTATACGGGAAAGGCTTAAGGCTGCGGCATCCTTATCGGGGAAGAGATCGGGCCTTATGGCCACGCTGGCGGCTTCCATGCTGATGGCCAGCGGAGCACCGTTGATGTCCAGTATGCTGCCCCGCTTGCCATGAAACACCATGGATTTTCGGTAATGACGTTCCGCCTTTTGCACAAGGGTATCCCTTTGCAGCACCTGAATCTGGAAGGCGCGGAGGGCCACTACCAGAAAAAAGCAGGAAAAAACGCAGGCGAGAAACCAGAAGCGTTTTTTGATCCGTATGGATTCAGGGGGTTTTTTCATACAGGAATCCTGTAAGATCAATGGTGTTTTCGGCCTTGGGCATTTCAAGTTTCAGACGGTTTGCTCCCAGGTTGCGGATGCGTTCCGGTGACCTGAGCCGGGCCTGTTCGATTTCAAGGTGCTGCTTCTGGGAGATCAGCCTGTTTTTTTCTTCCTGAATCCGGCTGATGCGGAAATGAAGCCCCGTGCATTGGGTTCGGATCCAGGTGGCAGTGAACAGGATGCTGAAAAAAACACAGAACAGCAGGATCCAGGCAAGGGAGCCTGGAAAATCTGGACGTTCAGGGTTCATGGCAGACGTTGCAGTGCCCGGAGACGGGTGCTGCGGGACATGGGATTGGTTGAAATTTCTGCTGCTCCCGGTTTGACTGCTTTGGATGTCAGCAGGCGAAAGGCTGCCTTGCGACCGCAGGTACAGATGGGGAAATCCGGAGGGCAGATGCAGGGATGTGCAAGATCCCGGAAGTGCTCCTTCACCCTGCGATCCTCCAGGGAGTGAAAGCTCAGGATTACCATGCGGCCTCCCGGTTTCAGGTACAGAGGGGCATCCTCAAGAAAGCGTTCCAGACGGGTCAGTTCCTGATTCACGGCAATGCGCAGGGCCATGAATACCCGTGTTGCCGGGTGAATTTTCTGCTTGGCACTGTGCTTTCTGGGAATGCTCCGGCTCACCATATCCGCCAGTTCCAGGGTGCTTGTGATGGGTTTTTTCTGTCTTTCGGCCACGATGCGGCGGGCAATGGCCCCTGCAAAACGTTCTTCCCCGTAATTCCGGAAAATTTCCCTGAGGGTTTCCTCGCTTTCCGTATTGACAATATTTCCGGCATGGGTGACCGTTTCCGGATCCATGCGCATGTCCAGGGCTTCTTCGCCCTTGAAGGAAAACCCTCTGCCGCTGCCCTCCAGCTGGTGCTGGGAAAGGCCCAGATCCGCAAGAATACCATCCACGGCGTCCAGCCCCAGTCCCTCCAGAATGGAACCGATGCTGGAAAAATTGCCCCGGACAAGGGTGACCCTGTCACCAAAGGGAGCAAGGATGTTCTGGCCCCAGGCAATGGCGTCGGGATCCTGATCAATGCCAATGATCCGGGTGGCGGCATCCGTGGCTTCCAGAATGCGGCGGCTGTGGCCGCTGCCTCCCAGGGTGGCGTCCACATAAACGCCGCCCTTTCCTTCGAGAAGAAAGGAAAGAACTTCGGTCGGCATACAGGAGATGTGCTGGAAGTTCATGGATTACAGTCCCAGTCTGGCGATTTCCGCCCGCAGTGTTGCTTCGTTCTGCATATCCTCTTCCAGTTGTGCATTTTCTTTTTCCCACTGGATCTGGGAGAGAACTTCAAAGTGATCGAGAACCCCTGCAAGAACAATATCCTTATCCAGTCCGGCATATTGCCGCAGGGAGGGCGGAATGAGAATGCGGCCCTGGCTGTCCAGAGGGCAGTCATGGGCACCTCCGATGAAGACCCTGCGGAAGCGGCGCATGGCGTCATTGGTTTCCGCAAGACTCAGAACGCGCTGCTCAATTTTTTCCCATCCGCCATAGGTATAGGCCACAAGGGTATTGTCCATACGGGAAAGCATGAGACCCTTACATCCCTGACTGTCCATGACGGAGCGGAAACGGGCGGGGATGGAAACACGTCCCTTGGGATCAAGCTTATGGGTGGAACTGCCACGGAACATTGTTCTTCCTCTCCGAACTCCCACTTTCCGCCACTTTGGGCCATTAGAGTACAATAAACCACAAAAAGGTCAAGGGAACCTTTTGCTTTTTACGTGGCAAGGCCATGCAGGGGCCGATCAGGAGGGAAGGGCTGAAAAAGGCGTAAGAATTCTGACCGCTCACGGGGGCTGAGGTAAAGACAGCCCCTGAGACTGCATGGCTCGGTCAGGGCAGCACTCAGATGAAGGTTCTGGAACGGGGGGAGAGAATCTTCCCATAAAGGTGAAAAATCTGTATGTTGATGAAAATCTAAAAAGCAGGGGGGCGGTCAGTCTTGCTTTACGGCGTGTACGCATGGGGATGGAGGAGATCATATGCAGGTGCATCAGTTTCGGTATAATGGGGATAATTTTGCCTATCTGCTGGAAGCCGGCGGAGAGGCACTTGCCGTGGATGGCGGTGCTGTGGATGCCCTTCTGAAAAAGGTATCGGAGAAGGGGCTGCGTCTTCTGGGGGTGACCCATACCCACGATCATCCGGATCATGTGCAGGGCAATGCCGCCCTCAGTACCCGTTCCGGTGCACCGGTTCTGGGACATGGGGAGCTTTCGGAGAAGGGGCGTTTTCAGCTTGGCGGGGAAATGCTGCGGATATGGAGAACGCCGGGTCATACCCTGGATTCCGTATGTTTTATCGGAGAAGGGTTTTTGCTTTCCGGTGATACCCTTTTTAACGGCACCGTGGGGAACTGTTTTTCCGGAGATCTGGATGCTTTTTTCAGGAGCGTGGAAAACCTTCTGACCCTTCCGAAAGAGACAAAGGTTTATGCAGGCCATGATTATGTTCGGGAAGCCATGGCCTTTGCCCGTAGCATTGAGCCGGAAAATCCCCATATCCAGCCCTATCTGGAGGCCTGGAATCCTGCCTGTGGTTTTTCTACCCTGGCGCAGGAAGTCCGGGTGAATCCGTATCTGCGTTACAATGACCCTGTGATGACCGCGCTGCTGGCCCGCCGGGGACTTTCCGTGGAAACGCCCCTGAAACGCTGGCACAGTCTTATGGAGGTTTACTGAGGCTTTGGGGGGGCGCATGATGGACAGAATTGGGGAGGGGGAAAGGTGATGCAGGAAGGGGAGGGGAGTCCCTGGGAGGTTTTTGGCGTCTGCGGGTTGCACCTTTTGTCCGGCAGGGAGAAGGATCTTGCCGAAAGTCTTCAGTGTCTGAAACGGTTTTCCGGCGCCGAAGGGGTGAGTCTCTGGGAGGTGAAGGACAGCCTTGAATCCGGGATCTGGATACAGGGGCTGGTGGCGTCCTGGGGTTCTGTGGAAGATATCCGTTTTCCCTTTCCTCTTCATCTGGATGCTGCTTATCTGGAAGGGGTGGAGGGAAGGCTTTGCAGTTGCGGAGAGCTCCCGTCTTCTTTCTGGGAGGCCGCAGGGAAGAGGGGGGATTCTTTTCTGCTGCTTGCCCTCAGCGGGGGAGAGTTTGTCCATGGTGCTGTCAGCGGTTTTCTCATGTTTGCCTTTGAACACGGAGAATCGCGTCCTGGCTTTCATGCCATGCAGGGGAAGGTGAGGCAGCTCTATTCCCAGTATATGGATCGGCGGACGGCTTTTTTACGTATGCAGTCCCGTGGAGAAAAATACCAGAGCATTCTGGAAGGCATGGAGGAAGGGTTTTTTGAGATTGATCTGGGGGGGAATCTCCTCATGTTCAATGATGCCATCTGCCGCATTTCGGAGTGTTCCCGGGAAGAGCTTCTCGGCATGAACAACAGGGAATATACCAGCCCGGAAACCGCCGCCAGCATGTACCAGGTTTTTAACCGTCTTTACCATACGGGTAAGGCGGTGCGTATCCGGGACTATGAGGTGATTCTCCGGGATGGACGGAAGAAGGTGCTGGAAATTTCTGCGACCCTGGTACGCAATGAACTGGGGAAGGCCGTAGGATTCCGGGGGCTGCTTCGGGATGTGACGGAAAAAGTCCGGGCCATGGAGGAGCGTAACCAGCTGATGGTGCAGTTGCAGCAGTCCCAGCGTCTGGAGGCCATAGGCACCCTTGCGGGTGGAATTGCCCATGATTTTAACAATCTTCTGATGGGTATCCAGGGCAATGTTTCCCTGATACGGGCACGGAATCCGGCTGGAAAGGGCCTGGATGAGCACTTGAGGAGCATTGAGCATTGTGTGGCTTCCGGTGCCAACCTGACTCAGCAGCTCCTTGGCTTTGCCAGGGGAGGGAAGTACCGGCTGGAAACCCTGGATCTGAATCCGGTGATCCATGCAACCATCAGCATGTTTGGCCGTACACGCCGGGAGATCCAGTGGAAGGTCGATCTTGAGGAAAAGCTGTATCCTGTCACAGGGGATGCTGCCCAGATCGAGCAGGTGCTGCTGAACCTTTTTGTCAATGCCTGGCAGGCCATGCCCGATGGGGGAACCCTGACCATCCGCTCGGTGAACGGATATATGGACGGGGATGCTGCTTTGGCCAGGGATATGAAGCCCGGTGCCTTTGTCATGATTTCCGTTCAGGATACGGGTGAGGGGATGGAGGAGAGTATCCGCTCCCGGATTTTCGAACCCTTTTTCACCACCAAGGAGATGGGGCGGGGGACGGGGCTGGGGCTGGCTTCGGCTTTTGGCATTCTCAAGGGGCATGGAGGCCATATTGATGTCGAGAGCCGCCCCGGTGCGGGCAGTACCTTCCGTCTTTTTTTTCCCGCCTCAGGTGTTCATCGGAAGGAAGACGGGGAAATTGCGGCGGGAGAGGCGTGTCTGGGACGCTCCATGCGGATTCTTCTGGTGGATGATGAGGCCATGGTTCTTGAGGTGAGCGCCGCCATGCTGGAAACCATGGGGTGTGAGGTTCTGTCTGCGGCTTCGGGACGGGAGGCGCTGGCCTGTTTTGAGCGGGAAAGGGATACCCTTGATCTTGTGATTCTGGACATGGTGATGCCGGACATGGGAGGGGTGGAAACCTTTGAAGCCCTGAAAAGAATACGTGCCGATGTGCCGGTGTTGATTTCCAGTGGGTACAGTCAGAATGCCCAGGTGGAGGCCATGCTGGCAAAGGGCTGTGTGGGTTTTATCCAAAAACCCTTTACCCTGGAAACGCTTTCTGGCTTTATGGAGAGGATTTTCTGCGGATAGTTTATGCTATACTGCTGCGAAGGCCGTTTTCTGTTGTCCGGAAGGGTATTTTCTCCTGGCGTATCCGGATGGGAGAGATCGGATTTTTTTGAGGTCAGATTTTTTTTGTTTCATCTGAAAAAGGGCCACAAGAGCCCGGGAGCGTATATCGTATATGACAGTGAACAGAGTGGATCAGATTGATGGTCAGGTCAAGGTGAAACGGGTGCTGATCAGTGTGTCGGACAAGCGGAATCTGGATGTGCTGGTTCCGGGGCTTCTGGAAATCAATCCCGACGTGGTGTTCTATTCCACGGGGGGCACCTTCAATTATATTGCAGGGATTCTTGGGGACAGGGCGGCAAAATCCCTGGTGCAGGTCTCGGAGTATACGGGGCAGCCCGAAACCCAGGGCGGGCTGGTAAAGACCCTGGACTTTAAAATTTATCTTGGCCTGCTCACGGAAACCTACAATGAGAGCCACAGGGCGGATCTGGCCCGTACCGGAGCCGTTTCTTTTGACATGACGGTGGTGAACCTCTATCCCTTCCGGGAGACCGTCGCAAAGGAGGGCGTAAGGGCAGAAGATGCCCGGGCCAACATTGATATCGGCGGCCCCTGCATGATCCGGGCCTCGGCCAAGAATTTCATCCGTGTGGCTCCTGTGGTGGATCCCGATGACTACGCAGCCCTGCTGGAAGAACTGAAGACGCAGAAGGGCTGTACCTCCCTTGCCCTGCGCTATCGCCTTGCCACCAAGGCCTTCAGCCATACGGCGGCCTATGATGCGGCCATCGCCGCCTATCTCGGTGGCCTTGATTTTGGCACCCACGTCAACCCCTGTTACCGGAGCATGTGAACAATGGCCCAGGACTTAAAAGCAATGTACAAGACCGTGATGGATGATGCCTTCACACCTGCCATGGAAATTTCCTTTGTGGACGGGAACTCCCGCCAGACCCTTTTTTATGAAAAGGTCTCCTGGATTATCGAGGATCTGCGCAAGGGACTGCGGTATGGAGAAAATCCCGGTCAGGAGGCGGCCCTCTACCGTCTTGTGAACGGCAACCTTATTCTGGGAAATACCCAGACCCTTCAGCCGGGAAAATACCTGGTATCGGACATCGAGCTGCTCCAGAGCGGCAAGCACCCCGGCAAAACCAACCTCACGGATGCGGACAATGCCCTGAACATCCTCCGCTATTTTGCGGACACGCCTACGGTGGTGATTGTGAAGCACAACAATCCCTGTGGTGTGGCAAAGGATATGAGCCTGGAAAAAGCCTATCACAAGGCCTACATGGCCGACCGGATTGCCGCCTTCGGGGGCTGTATCGCCATGAACCGGGCCATGGACAGGGCCACGGCAGAGGCGGTGGCCAGCCAGTATGCCGAAGTGGTGGTGGCTCCGGACTTTGAGGAAGGGGTCATGGAGATCCTGGGAGCCAAGAAAAATCTCCGGGTCATCCGTATCGGCAACATGGCAAGACTTCATGAGTTTGTGGGGCAGCCTGTGGTGGATTTCAAAAGCCTCATGGACGGAGGCCTCATCGCCCAGTGGAGCTTTGTGCCCACCACCCTAAAAAAGGAGGATCTCCTGCCTGCGGTCTGTGATTACAAGGGTCAGACCTACAGGGTGAAGCGGGAACCCACGGAAGCGGAATACGCGGATCTGCTTTTTGGCTGGCTGGTGGAGTCCGGTATTACCTCCAACTCCGTTATTTATGTGAAGGACGGGGTCACGGTGGGCATCGGAACCGGCGAGCAGGATCGCGTGGGGGTCGCGGAAATCGCGCGGGACAAGGCGTATAAAAAGCTTGCCGACCGCTACTGCTTTGAAACCTACGGCAAAGCCTACAACCTCATGGAGGATGCGGACAAGCGGGCGGAAATTGATGCCCGTGTGGCTGCGGAAAAGGGCGGTCTGATTGGTTCTTCCATGGTAAGTGATGCCTTTTTCCCTTTCCGGGACGGCATTGACGTGGGCCTGAAGGAAGGGGTGGCTGCTGTGATTCAACCCGGTGGTTCCATGAACGATTACCAGTCCATTGAAGCCTGCAACGAATGCAACGCGGCCATGGTCTTTACGGGCCAGCGAAGTTTTAAACACTGATTTTTTATTGTTGATCCCGATATGCGGTTTACTGCCCAGACGGTTTGGAATTTTTTTCCGGCGCTGTCCGGGCAGTTTGCTTTGTTGGAACCTGGCGGCCTTCCCGGGAATGCGCGTTTTAGGGGATGCTTTTGGGAAGAATATTTGATAGGTACATCTTTTTAATGGTTTTCATGATGGCTGTTGGAACGGCGTTTGTTTTCTGATGGCGGGGTTTTTGGGCCGGGCTGTATGCGGGTCTGGTGATCTGACTTTTTTAAGGAGGCATCTATGATGGGCAGGGCGGGGATCCGGCTGGTGCTTTTATGCGCCCTATGGCTGGGGATGGTGGTGAATGGAGTCGCAGAAACACAGTTTGACCGGGATATTGTGGTGAAGGATCAGAGCCGTGCCATGAAGGTGGAGGCGGTATTCAAGAACCTTCTTGCGGCTTATGAAGACGAGGATGTCCATGGTTTTCTGGAGCTTGTTTCGGACGAGCGTTTTCGTCAGGACTACATCACCTTCACCGATGCCCTGTACAGCGATTTCCGGAATTACGAGATCCATCAGGTGGATTACTGGATTGACCGGGTGGTGTCGGATCATATCCGTCAGTTTCTCTTTGTGCGTTGGGAAAAACGCTATGAATCCCTGGATTCGGGCCGTGTGCTGACCCAGCAGGGCTATTCCCGTTTTCTTTTTGATGAGGTGAACGGTCAGTATCTGCTTGTGGAACTGGCGGGCAACAGTCTTTTTGGTGCCAGCCTGCGGGAATGGCAGCAGGAGGTGCCGAGGATCAGCGGAGAGGAAATCCGTGCCGGAGTGCAGGTACCGCAGCCCGGAACGCCGCAGGAACCGGGATCCCCCCAGCAGCCGGATTCTCCCCAGGACTGTACGCCTTACAATCTTGCAGGCTGCCTGAGTCCGGAAGCCTGTATGGCCTACGGATTCTGGTATGAAGGCCAGTGTCACAGTCAGGCTCAGGTAGCGGATGTTTGTGATGCTAACCATCTGTATCTGTGTACCACTCAGGCCCAATGCGAGAATACCATGGGGCCTGGATATTGGTATGGCGGGATATGCAATGCAGTGAGTGAAGAGGCGAAGTGTCTTCAGGACGGAAAGGTATGGGAGTCCTTTCAGTGTCTTACCCAGGAGGAGTCATGCCGATCTAAAGAGCTGTTTTGGTATGATGGTAAGTGCAACACAGCTCCTCCGAAACCTGTGGATAGCGGATGCTCTCCTTCGAATTTGTCTGCCTGCACAACCGAATTTGATTGTGTTGAAATGAATGGGGGCTTCTGGGAAAGCAATACATGCATTCCGCCTTATTAGACTGAGGAGTGTTGTACATGTCCTGTAAAAAAATGGTTGTTTTGACGATACTTTTTATGACAATTCTGATTTTTTCTCCCCTCCTCTGGGCGGCCACGGAAAAGGAAACCGTTTCCCTATGGCGCGTATCGGGCCGGTCCGAAACCAGTCTGGAGTGGAAGGAATCCAATGATCCCAACACCACCCTGAACGAAGACACAAGCTTCCGTCAGGAGCTTTCCCTGTCTGCGACCCGCAGGCTGGAAGGTGGCAGCATGGGGCTGAGTCTCCGGGGCCGGGGCACCAACGACCGGCAGGTGGATGCCCAGGATGCGCGACTGCTCTACCTCAATGCCTTTTTCAGACGGGAAGAGATTCAGGCGGAGCTGGGGGATGTGGCTGCCTCCTATAACCCCATGGTGCTGTCTGCGGCCCTGAAGGGAAGCAAGGTCGAATATGGCCGCAGCCGTCAGGAGGGCTGGAATGTCAGTGCCATCACCGGCATCCAGAAGGCAGGCTGGGAGGAGCTGTATGGCGACAACGACAGGGAGGCTGTGGATCGCTATGTGGCGGGTCTGGAAACCACGGGAAAATTCGGGCCGGGCCAGGAAATCTCCTTTGCGGCTTCCGCAGTCCGGGATCATGTCAACCGGGATTTCCGGCAGACGGGTTTTGATCCTCTCCCTCCTGGGGAAGCCGTCACAACGGGGCTTCAGTGGAACTGGCGGTTCAATCGTTATCTTCAGACCCGTGGCGAAGGGGCCTTTACCCGATCCGAAGAAAATACCCGCAGTGAGTCCGGGCCCAGTGAGTCCGGGGCCGTACGGCTGCGGCTGCTGACAAGCCCCCTGCCCCGGTCTTTGCGTATGAACTTTCTTTATGAAAGGGTGGAACCCGGTTTTGCCCCTCTGGCAGGCAGTGCGCCACGGGATACGGAGCGGGTGGAAAGTGACACCACCTGGATGCTTTCCCAGGAGTTCAAGGCCCGTCTCACCCTGAAGAACCGTCATGACAATCTGGACAGGCAGCTTTCCGGTACCCTGGAAACCAATGAAGGGGTGCTGGATCTCAACTGGCGACCCCGATGGGTAAAAAGGGGAGATCTGAATCTCCGTACCCAGCGGAAGGACAGCAAGGGGCGGGGGACGGAGCAGAAACTGTCCATCGGTGAACTGGGAGCGGATTTTCGTACGGCCTCCGGCTGGCGGTATGGCCTGAGGTGGATTTTTACGGATATTGAGGACAGGACCGCAGGTGCGGAAGATCAGCAGATTCATACCCTGCGGGGGACCTTTGGCTGGAACAGGCGCATCGGAGACGACCATACCTGGCGGGCCACAATTCGTCTGGACGCCAACCGGATTGACAGAAAATCCGGAGACCAGAATGCCCTCGGCGGTGGTCTGGATCTGGGCTATGATGCGGGAACGCACTGGTCTGCGGATCTCAGCGCAGCCACCCGTAACACCTACCGGGATCGTTCCGAGGACAACGAATACCGGGCCTATGAAATCCGGGGGAATTATCATCCCGGAGGGGATCGCTCCAGGGCCATTCGCATTTCTGCGGGCAGGCGGGAGTATGACAATGAGAAGGGGCAGGATACACGGGAGCATGTGGCCAAGCTTTCCTACCTTTTCGGTTTCTGATGCTTTGTTGAGGGTCTGAACCGCTCCTGTCCTGCGGGAGCGGTGTTTTCACAATCTGCCACGTTGTTTTCCGCTTCCTTATCCTTCAAGGGAGGAACCATGGTTTCCCTGTATCGCCGTCTTTTTCCCCTTTTCCTTGCTGCCTTTTTCCTCCCCTTTGCCGCCCTGGCCTATGAGGGCATGGAGCTTGGCTATATTGATGCTGTCACGGTCAATGATGCCCATTTTGAGGATCTGGATCGCAGTGAGATCATTTTTTATCCGGAAGATTTGCGAGATGGAGAGGTTATTTTCCGGGGACTTCTGGAAAGCGAAACCCCAAAAGCGCCTGTGGAAAGTCTCGGTGTGGAAATTACCCTGGATGGCGGAAGAAGCTGGCAGGCGGCAACAGGCCAGGGACGGTGGGAGTTCCGCTTCCGGCCGGAGCTTGAAAGAACCTATGCCTTCGGCATCCGGGTGGTGCGAAAGGCGACGGAGGGCAAAGAGTCCTTTGAAGGTGTGCAGGATTTTGAAATCGCCGTCGGCCCTTTCACCCTGAGGGCCAATGGAGAAAGTACCCCCGATGGGCTGCGGGGCAGGGGCTTTCTGGATCTGGGGGTTTTCAATGCCGATCTTTCTTCCGGGAGCGGGGAGAAGCCGGGTCTTGAGGTCAGCTTTTCCGGCTTAAAGCCCGATCCTTCCCTGCGCCACATTGTGGCAGGCCGCATTGACGCTTCGGTGAATCTTGATCTCTCCCCCATGGAAGGGGCTGTTTTCCGTATCCGTTCCATGCAGTTTTCCCCGGAAGGTGCCAGTATGACGGGGGCTCTGGGCTTGAGTCTGGACGGGGTTTCCATCCCCACCCTTCCTTTCCGGGATCTGGCCTTTACCCCCCAGGGCATGGCAGGCCGCATTGCCTACAAGGCCCGGCGTCCCCAGAAGATCCCCCTTATTGCAGGAGAGTACGGGGCGAGCCTGATGCTGAAAGCCCTGGCTCTCGACTTTGATACCCGGAAAAAACGCCTGGCCCTTTCCGATGTGGACGCTTCTTTGGTTTTTTCCGAAGCCTTTGGCGATCTTTCGAACCAGAAGGTGGTCTATGGAAACGGGATCTGGCGCTGGGGCAAGGAGGCGGGTGAGGCCGCAGGCCGCCTTACCCTTCCCGGTACGGCTGTGAAGATTTCCGATCTGGGCGGCAGCATTGAAAAAGGACTGAAGGGTCTTGTGCTTTCAGGCCGTATGCAGATTCCCGTACTGGACAGTGCCCTGGAGCTGAATCTGGAAGGGCCTTCGGCTCTGCGCCTTACGGCCTCGGGTCTTTCCACCCAGGGCCGGATTTCGCTGGACAAACTGGATACGGGCTTTGATCTGGGAGGCTTTGCCGCAAGGGCCAAAAGCCTTTCCCTTGTCATCCGGAACAACCGGGTTTCCGGAACCCTCACCGCGAGTCTTACTCTGGAGGCCCTGCGCAATGCCAGCCTCGATATCCGCGCAGACATCCGGGATACGGGGCTTCACAATCTTGAGACCCAGGCAGGCCCCTTTGTGCTGCCCATTCCCGGTTTTGCCACTCTCCATCTGGAAAAAACCCGTCTGACCCTTGGTGGACGCAATGGGGTGTCCATTGATCTGGATGGTTTTCTGGAAGTCACCCATCCGGGTCTGAAACAGCTTGTGGCGGATACAGACCGGGATTTTTCCAAAGAAGGGGCTGCCTATTTTGACCGGCTTGGGGGTGGGCTTCAGGGCCAGAGCCTCACGGATCTAAGGAAGGATGGGGGAGATCTGAAGCAGGATGCCAGAACAGGTCTTGCCAAAGCGGGACAGAAGGGGGCCGGAAAGGGACGGCAGCTGGCTTCCGCAGGCCGGGAGTTTGCCTTTTCCAATTTAAGAATTTTTAAGGATCGCCTGGAACTTCCCACAGCCAGTGCGGGGTGGCAGCGTTTTTCCACCCCCATGAAGGCCAGCCTGGATGGTTTTTCCCTGTCTGCGGAATCCTGGGGACTGGGTGTGGCAGGGGGTGTGCTCTGGGCCGGACTGAAGGGCAGTGCCACCGTCCAGCAGCCCGCTTTTTCCTCCCAGGCAAAGGCTACGGCCCAGTTTTATCTGGATGGCCGTTTTGAGGTGATGGACTTTGCCGCCAACGCCTCCCTTGAAATGGGGGCTTTTATCCTGCATACGGATGCCACCCTTTCCGGGGGCCGCATCAGCGGCAGGGGAACCCTGATTTCTAAAGCCCCCATTCCCTCCCTGCCCGATCTTTTGAGAAATGCCGAAGACCGTCTGCAACTGGATGTGCTGTTCACCAATCTGGAGGCCGCAGGCGGAAAAATCCTTTCCGGAGCCATTGATCTGCCTTTGCCCGAAGGACTGGAGATTTCCCTGCCCCTTGCCAGCATTGAACTGAAGGCCCTGCATGTGTCGCCGGATGCGGCCCTGGCCGATGCCCGTGTCCGGCTTAAGGGGTTTCCCGGTATGGAGGCCATTGCTCTGGAAGGGCTTTCCCTGGGAGAAAATGGTTTCAGCGCCAGCGGCAATGTGGCGCCGGAGACGCCTTTGGTGTGGACGCTCTTTGACAGTCCCCAGGACATCACTCTGACCCTGCGCTCCTTTGCCTTTCATGTGGATACGGGAGCAGGACAGTTTTCCCTTTCCGATTTAGACGCAGGGATGGCTCTGGGCAGTGCCTATGGAGGCCTTTCCTTTCCTTTGGGCTTTCAGAACGAGGCCTTCAGCTGGGGCAGTCTTGCGGGGATGGTCACGGAAGCCTCAGGGAGTGCCTCCCTTAAAGGGGCTGCGGGCCGGGTACGGGAAGGGACGGGCCAAGTTCAGGCTGAAGCCCGGCGTTTTGTGATACCGGGAACGGATGTGACCCTTGAAAACCCCGGCGGCACCCTGAGGCCGGGCCTTTCTCCCAGTCTGACCCTTTCCGGTGTGCTCCGTATTCCGGGGTTCAGCGAGCCCTTTGAGATTCCCATTCCCGACGAAACCCCTCTGGTTATCAGCCGTTCCGGTATTTCCACCCAGGCGGAGATTCTTCTCAGCGAAGGCCTGAAACAGCTGCCCCTGGAAGGCTTTCCCCTGCTGCCGGAGCGCATTTCCCTTTCTCTGGCAGACAATGTGCTGGATCTGGGGCTTTCCGGTTCCCTGATTCTTGAAAAATTCGGCGGCATTGCCCTTGCCGTGGATGCGGATTTCAACGGCTTTGGCTTAGACAGCCTGAGGGTGAATCTGGATCGGATGCAACCCCGCGTTTCCCTGGAAGGCTTTGCGGATATTGATTTGCAGCGCATTGCCACAGGATTTAACGAAAAAGGCTTTTTTGTGGATCTGGACTGTGATCTTACCCTCACCCATCCCATGCTTCAGTCCTTCACCTCCGTCAGCGGGGAGGATCTGGGGGATACGGCCGCATCCACCGTCGCTGGCCTTGGCGCTGAAGGCCGGGATTCGCTTGAGGGGGCGGGGAAGGATGCTGCGGCTGCGGCCCGTCCCATCGCCTTGCGGGGACTTCAGATCTATAAGGATGCCCTTTCCTTTGGAAAAGGTCTTGAAGGCTGGCATGCCTTAAGCCCTGCCGCCATGGCAAAGATCCAGGATGTGGAGCTGCTTCTGAAACAATGGGGCCTTGGCGCAGAGGGCTCCCGTTTCTGGGTAGGCTTTCAGGGGGCCATGGCCCTTCAGGCCCAGAGTGCGGATACTGAGGCCCAGGCCACGGCCCAGTTTTACAGTGACGGCACTTTCCGGCTTTTAGACATGAATTTTGCCGGAGAATTTCAGATCGGCCCCTTCCGCCTGCTCACCGATGCCCGGTACAGCGAGGGCAGACTCACCGGCTCCGGTATGGTGGTGTCGGATCAGCCCATGCCCAGGCTCCCCGCCCTTCTGAAGGATGAGGCGGGCTATCTGAAGGTGGCCGTGGATTTTGCGGATCTTGTGGTGGATGCGGCCGCAAAACGGGTCACCGGCGGTATCATTGCCCTGGATACGGCCTTTGATCTTTCAGCTCCGCTTACGGAAGCCCAGGCCATGGTCATGGCCGTGCGGCGGCTGGGCTTTTCTCCCCAGGGGATGCTGGTGAGTGGTGCTGTTGATCTGCCGCCCCTTTTCGGAGGGCTGGAACTGCCCACCCTGGAGGTGGCAGACCTTCAGATGGGTCTGGAGGGATTTTCCGGTGTCACCCGCCTTGGGGCAGACTGGGACAGCCCGGCCCGCATTGGCATTCTGGAAACTCTCGGGGTGGATATCCTGCTGTCAGGCATCGTCCTTTCCATTGACTGGTCCAGACCCGGACTTTCCAAGGTTTCTTTGACGGATCTTTCCGGCAGCCTCGATACGGGCAGGCTCTTTGCCACCCTGGAGGAAGCGGCGAGACCGGCCCTGCTCTTTGCCGAAGGCGCTCTGCGTTTCACCCTGCCGGAAGCCTCCCTTCCCGGTATGCCGGATCTGGGACTTAAGGATATTCAGGGTCGCATTCTTCTGGGTGCCAGCGGGGTACAACTGACCCTCGATGCCCTTTCCCTTTCCATGAACGTGCTGGATACGGAAGTTCGGGTTGGGGGAAGCGGAATGCGGGTGGATAGTACGGGGCTTTCCGGAGAATTTTCCCTGAACGCGCCCTTAACACTCAGCACCCAGGGCTATGGGGGCCGTCTCAATACCTTCAGCCTGCGTCTGGATCAGAACCGGATTGCTGCGGGAAGTCTTGGTCTGGATCTGAATCTGGAGCGGTTTTTCAACCTGGAATTTGCCATGGAAGGTATTCTGTCCGCATCCGGTCTGGACAGTCTCCGCCTTGCCACCAACGCCAGCATTCCGCCCATCACCCGTTTTCAGGAACTGGCCATTCTCAACATTCAGGATCTCAGTGCGTCCTATTCAAAGGAAGCGGGCCTTTCCCTTTCCATGTATCCGGAAGTGCATTTTACCCACACCATGCTGAAGGATATGGAGGCCGTAAGGCTCAATGCCCTGCGTATCTCTAAAGATGCCGTGGATTTTTCAGGCCTCACCCTGCGGCAGCAGCCGGACAACATGAAGCTTCCCATGGGGCCCCTCACGGTCGCCATCACGGATCTGGGCCTCACCCTTTCTTCCACAAGCATTTCCACCACCATCAGCGGCAGTGCGGAGCTGGGGGATCTGGCCAGGGGGGCTGTGACCATCACGGCCTCACCCAGTAGCTTTTCCATCAACCGCATTGCCCTGACCTACAACCAGTATGGGGTGCGCATTGGGGGCGGGCTGGAATGGGATGGGGCTGCCAGCAGTTTTGCTGCGGACGCCAATCTTTCCATTGCCGGTGTCATGAGCGGAGCGGCGGAGATGGAGCTGGGTCGTAATACCCAGGCCTCTCCCGCCTATACCTGGTGGAGGGTGGGCTTTGCCGCTTCCATGGGAGCGCCCATCCCCCTTTCCCCCATCCCGCTCAGCATCTATGCCTTTAACGGTGGGGTGGCCTATCACATGAAGGCCGTGAGCAGCGGCGGACAGGTGAGCTTCACACCGGATGCCAGTGTCCCCTTTGTCTGTCAGGCTGGCCTCACTCTGGGAACATCGGGGGATACGGGCTATACCTGGCACGGGGATATGATGCTCACCCTTCAGCCCGGAGCCCCCATCCTTTTTTCCGGAGACACCTATTTTCTGAAAGAGAATCTGGGAGCCACGGAAAAACGCTACCTGCGGGCCACCATCACCATCGGTGTGTCCCAGCCCTACTTTTCCCTTGTGGGGAATGCCAAGTTTCTCATCGATGAGGCGAGTCTCGATATTCTCGATGTACGGGCCAATTGCAGCATACAGTTCGGCCCCACATCCAGAGACTGGCATATCTATATCGGTACGAAAGAAAATCCCGTATCCGTAAAGGCCATTGCCGGGTTTTTCACCGGAGACGGCTATCTCATGATGGACAGCAATGGCATGAAGTTTGGTTTCAGCCAGAGCTTTGACCTTTCCGCCTCTGCGGCCTGCTTTTACGGCAGACTCTATGGGGGGGTGGCCATGGACTTTGTGGCCAGCATCCGGCCCTTTTATGTGGATGCTCAGGGAAGGGTGTGGATCGGCATTGAGGCCGGGGTGAAAGCTTTCGGGGAGCGGTATGCCATCATCGAGGCCTATGCCTCCCTTGAGATGCAGTTCAGAACCCCCAACCCCACCTACATGCGGATCAAGGCCAAGTTCCGGTATTCCTTCTGTGCGGGTCTTGTTTCCGGCACCTACCGCATGACCTTCTGGATTCCGGAAAAACCGGACAGTGCGGAAATTGACGATCCCACCCGTTTTCCGCTGGTGGGGTATCTGATTCCTTCAGACAGTGCCACGGATATCCCGAGAAGTATGGGGGTGGAGCTGGGAACCACCCTGCCCGTGGATGAGGTTTTCATTCTTGATAACGGGAAAAGGTATATGCTCCGGCTTCTGGATGTGCGGAACAATCCCTCCTACAGATCCGGAGCCGTCACAGGCTTTGCGGACTACATTGACATGAGCAGCGGAACCGACGGGGTCAATGCCCTGGCCCTGCGCAACAAGGCCACGGGACAGGATATTCCAAGGCCCATCGGCGGGGTGGATGATAAGGATACCGTCAAGGTGCGCAGTTTTGATGAACTGGGCCGGAAGACGGCCTATGCCCTCTATGCCCGCGCCCATCTTCTGGAGGTGAAAGGCAGCGTGCGTCCCCAGGATTCCTGGCGGGGCCGACCCGCAGCCGAGGTGTTTGCCGGAGTGGCCTATGATGAGGGCATTCGGGTGGCAAACTTCACCACAGCGGATGCCCCCACTCTTTCCGGAGCCAGGGAAATCATTGAAAAGGTGTATCCCGGTTCTTCGGATGAGGTGGTCTTCCCGGATACGGAAGTGCGGATTTACTACAGGGTTCCGGCTTCGGGGCAGACCTTTGCCACCACCAACCGGCATTATGTGGTGGATGCCACAGGAGAGACCGTTGTGGGGCCGGAGGCCTGGCTTCAGGGGCTGACAACGGAGAATACCATTGCCGCCACCCAGCAGTGGGTGAAGTTTGCCAGACCGGCTTCGCCCCTCACGGGTCAGATGTATTACAGGGATGAGGTGAGCGGAGAGGTGCGGTCTGCCCTCATGATTCAGGGACGTGAGCACAATCCCTTCACTGAAGAGGAGTGCTGGCGGGAGGATTGTTCGGATCAGGCACGAAACCTTGGGACAGGTGCTGCGATGGGAAGTGCTGGTTCCAGTCCAGCGAGCTCAGGCGGCGGATCCGGGCCTTCCGGTACCTCCTCTCCCTACAGCCTTGCCACGGGAGGGGGCTATACCCTGGCCACAGGAGGCCCCCTCAGCGCGACCCAGCCTTCCCAGGCAGGTCTGAGTCCCCAGCAGTCCGCAGCAGCCGGGGCGGCTTACCGTTATTCCCGGTATCGCAGCGGGGTCTATGCCATTGAGGTGCTGGATGCCGAGGGCAGACGCATTTACCGCAGTCCCTTTGAGGTGAGTGCCCAGGCCCTTTCCAATGCCCAGGTGATCCGGGAATCCCAGGATGCCCAGAATCTCACCGCAGATGATTTTTACAACTGGACACCGGAGGTGGGAGACATCAATCCCCTGCATGTGTCCATGCACCTTTCGGGCAGCGCATGGGGGGGGCAGGTGGAAACGGAGCTGATTTTCTGGGATGAGGCCCATCAGCAGAAACGTTCGGCCATCGACTGGACCTACCATACCTCCGGATACGGGAGCTGCCCCCGCAATCAGACTCTTTCCTTTGACGCCCTCATGGCCTACTGCCCGGCGGCTCTTTTGGAGTACGAACTCTGGCTCATGAACAACCCCAGGCCCGTTCCCGTTTCTTCCCACGGGGCTCCGGGAGATCTGATTTTCACCTTTGAAACCACAGCTCCCCTGAACTGGGATGGCACAGGGCTTAGCTTTGAAATCCAGAAAAAGGGGAATTATCCCTCCATTCAGAACAGCCTTCTCACCCTTCGTCTGGGAAGACGGGATTATGAGGTGATCAGTGCGCCCACGGCCACAAAGCATCTGATTCTGATTCCCAAGGAAAAAATTGTATATCCGGGCACCCAGAACCACAGCTTTCAGTATGACCATGACTACCACCAGGCTGTGGTTCGGATGCAGGCGGTGCGAACCGTTGCGGGTACGGGCGGAGGCTATGATACCAGCGTTTATGGAGAGAGCATTTTTAACTGGACGCTACGGTATAAAAGAGATGCCATTGAGCATGTTCCGATGTCATGCAACGGTAACCAGCATAGTTATCATTGTGATCCGGAATATACGGTTTTTTCCGCACCCTATTTTGCCATTTATCACTATGACTACCATCATGGAGTGATTGCCCAGTGAAAATACAAAAATACATTGTGTATCCCATCCTTTTTTTCTTTTTCATAAGCTTTGGGGCTTTTGCCGCTGTGCAGCAGGAAATGGAGCTGGTCTTTCTTTCCAAGGTGGAGGTTTCCGGTGTCCGGCTGAAGTGGGTTCCGAAAGACAAGGGGCTGGACTATCACTACAACCTGACCCGCCAGAGGGTTCTGGATGCAGGCGGGCTTGGGGAGGCTGTGGCGCTGGGCGCTTTTCGCATGAAAACCCGAAGCGAGGTGGAAGGCCTGTTCGGGGAAGATGTGGCAAAGGAACTGACCCCTCTGCTCTGGCCCCAGTCCCTCTACCAGACGGATTTTGAGAAACTGAGGGTGCTGGCGGAAGAGGAAAACCGTAAGGGCATGCTGTTTTACCTTGCGGAAAGCCGAAAGGATCTCATGGAGATCCTGGGAATCACCCATACAGACAGGGGAATTTCCGAACCGGGTCGTTATCTCTATACCCTGGAGGCGAAACGGGATGGCAGGCCTGTTGCCACAGTCCGCACCCTGGTGGACAGCCGGGTGCCTGCGCCGATGAACATTCCCCATGCAGAAGCCGTACGCTATGCCTGGGGAACGGCTCTGAAGTGGAGTAATTATGATGCCTACAGTACCTTTCATATTTACCGGGCCACAGGGGAGGAGGGCCCCTATGAGCGGATCACCCAAAGGCCCGTGGGGGTGAACTATGAAATCAACGAAGCCCGTCAGCGGGTCACACCGCCCTATTTTTATTCGGATACGAATCTTGATGCGGATAAGGTCTATTATTACAAGGTTGCCGGGATTGACACCTTCGGGGATGAGAGCCTTTTGTCTCCCCCCGCTTTCGCCATCCGGGATGCGGCCAGAAGACCGGCTCCGCCTGCTGCGGTGTCCATCGAAGCCCTGGATCGGGAAGCGGGGCTTTCCTGGGTCTCCGATGCCCCAGGTCTTCGTTTCCATGTGTTCCGGGGCTTGATGCCAGACGGGGCCTTTATCCGCCTTACGGAAAGTCCTCTGGAAGGCACGGCCTTTAACGATGGCAATCTCAGGTATGATACGGACTATTTTTATGCCATCACTGCCCTGTGGGAGGATGGCAGGGAAAGCCTCATGTCGCCGCCAGCGCATTTTCCCTGCCGGGATCTTATTCCGCCCGCAAGGCCCGGGGGGATTCGGGGGATTTCAAAGCCCGGACAGGTGATACTGGAGTGGGATAGTGTGGGAGCTCCGGATCTTGCGGGTTACAGCGTGTTCCGGGCCCTGGATGCCCATGCCCCGGACTGGGCAAGGCTGACCGATGGCCCCCAGCAGGCACGGATTTTTGTGGATACGCTCTCTAAGGCTCTGGACAAACAGGCTTTTTATTACAGGGTGCGGGCTGAGGACATGCGGGGCAATCCCAGCGAGTGGTCCGATGTGCTGGAAATCCACCTTCCCGATGTCACCCCTCCCCTTTCTCCGGTCTGGGAGGGCTGGGAGCAGAAGGGGGATACCCTCATTCTGCGCTGGCGGGCTTCAAAGGAAGAGGATCTTTTGGGCTACCTGCTTTTCCGGGGCGAAGGCAACCGCAGGGTACAGCTGACCCCGGAGCCTGTGCAGGCCGTGCAGGTTGCGGATGGGGATTTCAGGGAAGGGGAGAAGCTTGTCTATCACCTCGTGGCTGTAGACAGGGCAGGCAACCGTTCTTCCGAATCCAGTCCCCTCCTTCTTCATGCCCTGGATAAAACCCCGCCCCGCATTCAGGAGCTGATCCTTTCCATGGAAGAAGAGCAGGTGAAGGTGGCTGTATTGATTGCGTCAGAAGATTTTAAGGCCATGAGTATTGAGAGAAAGCGGCAAGGGGAAGACGTTTTCCGCACGGTGAAGGCCATGCATCCTGCCGGGATTTATAGGGACAGGTACGTGAACGGGGATACGGTTTATGTGTATCGGGTGCGGGTGTATGACGGAGCGGGGAATGTGACGGAAAGTGCGGAGAAAAGTATCCGTGTTCCCTGAGTGGATTTCCCTTAACCCAACTTTGATGCACTCGCAAAAAAGCCAAAATGGCATAAGTGTTTAAAATAGATATATTTTTTGATTTTTCATATTGATCCAAGATACTGTTTTTGGTATG
>NZ_JCANVJ010000024.1:0-59258 GCF_059569355.1 Desulfobotulus sapovorans DSM 2055
CATACGAGGTCATGTCTTTTGCAGTTTTCTTGCTCTTTTACTCCGCAAAGAGCTCGCCATGAGACTTGAAGCCGCTGGTCATCACTTTGAATGGGCAACCATCCGCAATGACCTTGAGTCTCTGCAAAGAGTTATTGTGGAAGATAATGGTCGAAGACTTGCACTTCGTACAAGAAGTCATGGCGTATGTGGAAAAATATTCAAGGCTGTTGGTGTGGCCATGCCACAGGCAATTTGCGAAACATAAAAAAGAGCGTTTTGGGAAAACAGGATAACAGGTGGTGCCAAAGGTTTGTTATTGCTTTTTATCGCATTGAATTCATTGGATTATTAAAATTGGACTGTAGAAGATGAGCCAGACTTATACCTTAAAGTCGGAAAATTCATACATCATCGTTGCCATAGGAGATGAGGAAAGAGTTCAGGATATCGATCTGAAAGTCTTGGATGAAAACAACAATGTTGTCGGAAAGGATGATGACTCTGAAAATATCGCCATGGTTCAGGTAAGTCCGAAATCGTCAGGAAATTTTAAGATCAGTGTATCAGCCTATGAAATGGACAACAATGACGCTTTTTACGGTATCATCATTGCAAGAACAAATTAACAATCTGGCAAAGATTAAGCTGAAAGGGGACTGACTCCTTTCAGCCTGACAGCTTCCATGGGGTTAAGACGCTGGAGCGTCTTCAGATGCATTCCCACGCTGGAGCGTGGGAACGATGGGGAAATTGAAAATCCTCAGGTTACAGCTTCACAGGCCACGCCAAAAAGGCAAAAATCACTGTCCGCCGCGCACAAGACGCACCTGGGGGGCGTCACCCTTGCCGTTGTAGTAGACAGCGCCGTTGCCGAAATGGAGGTACCACCCATTGTAACTGGAGTAGGCAGCGGGCGAGGAAGACCAAAACCAGCTTGCCGGGGTATTGGGAAAGATCTCGGCATAAAGGGCAGGCTTCCGGTAATCCCCCCTGCAAGAACCGCTTTTTCCACTGCGTTTCCCGGAACTGCAAACCACCAGAGTGTCCAGTTCTTCGATGGTGGGCACACGCCAGTCCGACTTTCCTACAAAACGATGGGTTCTACCCGCTGCCAGGGCATCCTCCCAGGTATAGTTTCTCGCATTCCCTGTGCAGGTACTGCCGTTCCAGCTCTGGCCTAAAGAACAACGCATCCATTGCAGGCCGGTCTTTGTATCCGTTACCGTACCGTCGCCGTTGTCCCGGTAATCTCCGGCTTCAGGATTCCGCCACGGCGAATCCGTAAAATACGGATAAACAAGTGCCCAACTGCCCCAAACCAGCCCCACAATCCCCAAAAGCCAGAAAATCTTCCTCCCCTTTGACGCCTTCTCCCATGCGGCTATAGACGGCGGCGCTTCCCACCTGCCAGCAGGCATTTTCTGAGGTACGGAAGCCTGGTGACCGGAGGCAGTCACCTTCTCCTCCCTTTTCGGATGCACCCCTGCCCCATGGTTCTTCCCGGCCTTTTCCCGTCTTTCCTCTTCTTTATGAACAGGCGGCAACGGCGCATCATCAAAATCTTCATCATCCTCTTCCCTGCCCGCATCCATCCCCAGAAGGGCTTTCTGCATGGAAAAGGCATCGTCATGACGGTCCCTGGCATAGACGGAAAGCCCCTTATCAATGGCGGCAAGAAAGGCGGGCGTATACCGCTTTTCAAACACAGCGCCCTGAAGGGGTTTCAGGGTATCCTCGGGCACGCGGTCTGTGGCCACATCGGGAAGCCCCCCTGTGATGCCCTGGTACATACAGGCCGAAAGGCTGTAGAGATCGAGGCTGGCCGTGAAATTCCCCTTGCTGCCGTACTGCTCGATGGGGGCGAAATGGGGGGTGAGCACCTGGGTGAGCACCCGGCTTTTCATACCGATGGCCTGACGGGCCGCGCCAAAGTCAATCAGAACCGGCATTCCCCTGGAGGCCAGAAGAATGTTCTCCGGCTTGATGTCCCGGTGCAGAATCCCCCTTTCATGGATGTATTTGAGACCCTCCAGCAGGGGAATGAAGATGGATTCCAGCGCTTTCTGGCCGGGCTTCGGGTTCTCCTTCATCCAGTCATGGAGGGTTTTGCCCTCAATCCAGGGCATAACGAAACAGGCCGTACCATTGGCCTCGAAAAGGTCGGTCACCTTCACGATATTGGGATGGCTCAGGCCATGAAGAAGCTTTGCCTCCTTGAAAAAACTCGTAAGGCCCCACTGAAACAGCTCCTTCTGCCCCTGACTGCGAACGCTGACGTGCCGGGTTCCCGGATCCCGCACCCCGGAATCCGGAAAATATTCCTTGAGTACATGCTGGCTCTCAAGATGGCTGTGCCGCACACGGTAGGTGATACCAAAGGCCCCTTCTCCCAGCACCTTTTCCACCCGGTAGCCATGCAGCAGGGTTCCCGCGGGCAAGGCGTCCTGGCGCTCTTCGCTTTCCATTCTGTTTCCTTTCCATTACCTGAACCGAAATCATGGGCAGAAGCCCGACACATGGGATGCAGGATGTGTTTGTACCCAATCCCTGCCCGCTGCACAAAGAAAATGTGCAGAATGAGGCCCGTTTTTTAAATCGGTCAGACCCCTTTCAGCTTCTGCCAGACCCCGGCAAGGGGCAGAAGAATCAGCAGAAAAAGCATTCCGAAAATCAGGCTCATGGAGGCATGGTGGTTTCCGTAATCCCTGGCCATGAAATCCTGCATCAGCACACAGCGGGAAAGGGCGGGAGCCGGGGCGGAAGGGTATTTTCCCCTGCAATAGTGTTCCGGATCGTTTTTCGCCATAAACACGGCGGTCATGCCTTCCACGGCCCAGCGGGTGGGCGTAAGCTGGGCTGCGGCAAGGGAAAGAGGGTTGGGGTTCTCCCGCATCTGCTTAACACTGATAATCCCGCCGCCAAAAAGAATCATGGGCAGCAGCACCAAAGGAATAATGGCCAGAGCCTGGGCCTGGGTTTTCGAAAGTGCGGAGATCAGAAGTCCAAGGCTGAGACCCGCAAGGGAACTCATCAACAGAAGGATGAAAAAAAGCAGTATGCCGGATCCCAGCTCCAGACAAAAGGGCGTAAAGAGCCAGACCACCAGCAGAAGCGAAAAACTCTGCACCAGACAGAGCAGGGACAGCACAGAAAATTTTGAGGCCACATAGGCCCAGATATGCAGACCGACCCTGCGTTCCCGCTCATAAATGGCCCTTTCCGCCACAATCTCCCGCGAAGCGTTGATATTGCCGCACCACACCGCAGCAATGGCCAGCACAAAAAACAGGGTGGGGGCCATGCCGGGAAAACATTCTGTCCCCCAGTAAGCCTCCCTTGAAAAAAGCATGGCCACCAGAAAGGCGATGACCGGAGCCTGGATCAGGAGCAGCAGGGTTCCCGCCCTGTCTTTCTGCTTCACCTTCATGGCCCGCCGGCACAGAATCCCGAACTGGCGCAGACCGGACAGGCGGATCTCATCACTCTTCAGTTCCTGGGCCTTTCGCCGCCGCTTCGCCACATAGGTCTGATACAACTTCGACTCTCTGTACCGCTGCTGCCAGTAGCGCCCCTTTTCGCTGCGCTCCCGGCCTTCCTCCCTGGCTTCGCCAGCGTGCAGGCCCATAAGTGCCCTGTCCGGACTTGCAGGCAGATCCGGATGTTCAGTACCCGGATTGAAAAAACGGATGGAATCCGGATAACCGGGGCCGTAATAGGCCAGTTTCCCGTAAGAAAGGACAATCTGGTTGTCCATGAGCCGGTAGGTCTCCAGGCTGGGCTGGTGGATGGTAAGGAGGATGGTTTTTCCCTGATCTGCGAGATGCCGCAGAAGCTCCATGACCTTCAGGGCGTCCACTGCGGAGAGGCCGGAGGTCGGCTCATCGAGAAAGAGGATGGCCGGATCCGCCAGAAGCTCCATGGCAAGGTTCACCCGCTTGCGCTGCCCGCCGCTGATGCCCTTTTCCGTATCCGGAGAACCGATGACGACATGGGCCACATCGGAAAGGCCCAGCTTATGGAGAACGCTCTGAATACGGTCTCTGATTTCTTCGGGCCGGATGTCGGCGGGCAGCCTCAGGCCCGCATAGTATTCAAGGGCTTCCTGCACCGTAAGCTCGGGATGCACGATGTCGTCCTGGGGCACATAGCCGATGATTGTGCGAAACATAGGGTAATGCTCATGCAGATCCATTCCATTGATGAAGACACGGCCTTCCGTGGGCCTGTCGTAACCATTGAGAACCTTGAGAAGACTGGTTTTTCCCGCTCCGGAAAGGCCCATCAGCCCCACAAGTTCTCCGGGGTTTACGGCAAGGCTGATGGCGTCCAGAACACAAAATCCGTTGGCTGTGGTTCTGCCGACCTCTCTGGCTTCCAGGATAAAGCCGTCCAGGGTCTCTTTTTTCATCAGAACGCTTTTACCGGCAGTCGCCGCTTCCAGCACAAAGGCATAAAAGCCCAGAAGAATTTCATCCCCATCCCGGAGAAGGGTGGGAGCAGAAATCTGGTTTCCATTCACATAAGTGCCGTTGCTGGAACCCAGATCCTCCAAAAGATAGCCTTGGGCCTGCCTGGAAAGCCTTGCATGGTGCCAGGAGACGGAGGGATGGGAAATGACGATGTCCGCCTCAGGATCACGGCCCAGAATCTGCACATCCGCATCTGCCCGGATACGCTCCGGCTTTTTTTTCTGTGCTGCCTCCAGAAACTGGAGAATTCTTTCGGAAGGCAGCTTGTAGGTGCCAAGGTAAAGTACCTGCTGCGGCTCCAGACGGAACCGGGTCACCTTGTTGTCACGGGTCTGGAGGAAGGTGCCGTTGGAACTGCCCTGATCCTCCCCGTACCAGAAGCCATCCTCTCCTTTCCTGAAAACAAGATGCAGGGAAGACACCACGGATGACTCCACCACAATTTCATTGGTTCTCGCCCTGCCCAGCCGGATCTCAGGCCCCTTTTCTCCGGAAGCGGAAAAAAGAGGTTCTCTCTCCCTTTCCTGCGGGGTTTCCCGGACAAGGATGAAGGAGGATTCCGCAGCACCGAAAGACAGGGTATCCCCCAAATGCACGGCTCTTGGGCTGTGGGGCAAAAGGGCCCTGCCATTCACAAAAGTACGGTTTTTAGACTCGAGATCCTCCACAAGCACCATTTCGCCAGAAACGGTGATTCTGGCATGTGTCCGCGACACATGGGGAAACGCCACCACAAGGGGGTTTTCCGGAGAACGGCCAAGGATCTGGGTTCCTTCTTTCAGGACAAGATCATGATGCCGGTGAAGGCTGCTCTTTAAAATCATGATTTCCCTTTCATGCGCATCATGGCGTAAAGTTTTCTGATTTTTGATGTCATCCGTTCTTGCCAGATATCCCCCAAATGTCAAGAGAGCAAAGACGCATCTGCTTCCCCTTTTTCTTCAGTCAGCGTTCCCGTGCTCCAGTGTAAAAACGCACTACCGGGTGCTCCTGCGCCCAGGGCCAGTATCCTCGGGAATTCCTTCTCCGGGAACCAGGTATTGGCAAAGCACAGGTACGATCCAGACCCAAACATGGGGAGTGTCCGGTTTCTGAACGTCCTACAGGCTTTTGGGCCATGGCAGTGTTCCGGGATTCAAGACGCTGGAGCGTCTCAAGATGCATTCCCACGCTGGAGCGTGGGAACGATGGGCGCATGGCTGAGTCAGAAAAAAAAGGACTTTCCTGTCCGTTTTTCTTACACTCCATAAAAGGAAACGCCCTCTTTCCTGAACCCAAAGCAGCAGAAACCGACACGCCCCCCTGATTTCAAGACTTTCCCATATGAGGCATATTTTTTGCTTTTTGATTTTGGTTTTTTCTGTCTGTGAGCAAAGGAGGCATCATGGGAAAAAAATGGCAGAAACTTTTGTTTGATCCTGCGGATCACCACCTTCTCGAAATTGTCCAGGACATCCGCACCCGAAAAAAGGAACGCAAATACCTGCGTCAGCGTATCGGCCCCTATCTCCACCCCCGGGGCATCAAGGAAATGGCCGCCCCCCGCGAACTGCGCATGGCCTATGCCACGGTGCATCTTCTGGACAGTCTGGATGCGGGCCGGGTGGAAGACCGGCTCACCGCCCTCCAGGCTCTGGTGGAAGAGGTTATGAGTTCCACGGAAAGCGGCCTGCGTAACAACACGGCAAGGGTGATGCTCCAGCTCATGAAAGAACTGATCCGCAGCGAAGGCGATACCCTTCGCCAGCTCACCCTGGCCCATGATTTCAGACGGGCTGCTGCTGGAAAACCCAGGGTCATCCGCAGGCTGCTGCACCATTACCACCTGCTCGAAATGCCCGAAGAGTGGAACCAGATCAGCTTTGATGACCATGTCCACGACGCCAACACCAAGGGCCGGAAAAGCCCCTCCCACCTCATCATGGACGCCTGGATCAAGGGAATCCGGGAAATCCGGGTGATCTACTACAACCACATTCCGCCCCAGGCCATCTCCGAACTCATGAGCGCTGCCGCCATCATGGGCATCAAGGCCAGCATCGGCATTGAATACAGCGTCCCTTTTCGCAACCGCATGGTGCATTTCATCTGGACACCCTCCGGTCTGGACACAGTGGAAGCCATGGCCCGCTTCTTCAGCCTTCCCAGGGTGGAAGCCTTCATGGACAAGGCCCGCAGCGTTTCCCGCTACATGGCAGACGAGGTGCTGAAACGCCTTGCCACCTTCAACACCGTCCAGAGACCGGAGCTGGAAAACCTGCTGGGCATTTCCATCCCCGCTGCCAGAAAGGACGACTTTCTCGCAATGGTGGGATCGGGGCAGCCTGCCCTTCTCCACCTCTCGGCCTATCTGCATCTCCTCCTCACCGGAGCCATCCGCAGTGCCCTTGCGGAAAACAATCCCCCTGATGCCCCGGATCCGGATCAAAAAGACCTCCTGGAAGAACAGGCCCGGAAACTCCGGACAGCCCTTGAGGAGCTGACTCCGGAATCCATTGAACTCCGTTTTTTTTCGTCCAAAGACGAAGAGACGCTCCCGCCCCAGGGAGAAGATGTTCCCGAACTGCTCACGCGACCCGCTGAAATCCTGATGGCAGACCTTGCCGCCCTCCATCCCTCCTTCACCCTCACCCTCAACCTCAAGCACCTGAAGGTAGCCGATGTGGCCGAGCTGCTTTTCCGCTCAGAAGGCCGCATTTCCCACCTTGAAATCTACAATCTCAAGGATCAGGCCCTGGGCAGGGCGGGAGCCTACAAGGACATCAACGCCTTTCAGCTGGCCCTCAATCAGGGCAACATCATTGTCCTCAAACGTATGCTGCTGGACTGCTGTGATACCTTAGAAAACTCACCGGAGCAGGCGGCAAAGGAACAGGGCCAAAGCCTGGAGGAACTCATTTTTCAACTGGATCGTCTGGTGGCCCCTTACCGCAAACGGCCCTTGAAAACCCGGATCGGAACAGACTCCACCGGCAACTCTCCCCGCTCCTATGGCATGGGGCTTGTCCTCCGGGATACCCTCCCCCTGCGCACACGCCGGTATCTGGACCGGAAGATGGGCAAACACCACCACAGACCGGGTATCCGCATTCCCGTACGGCCCCGTACCACCTGGATTCCCGAAAAACCTCCCCTCCAGCGGCTGGCGCCCCTTCTCTACCGGCTCCGCTATGTGCGCCTTCTCCGTCCCATTACCCACAGAGCCGTATCCGAATTCGTTATCAAAAAAGATGCCGTCCGTCTGGAACCCAGGGGCAATGTCATCACCCTGGGCGGCACCCTGAATCCGGCAAAGGGCGCGTCAAAAACCTCATCGCCCCTGCATACAAGCCCCTTCCGCTTTCATCGGGCAAGCTACCTCAACACGGAACTCAGCCAGGGACTGAAGGTGCTCCTTGGCTTTATCCCGGCCTTCCTCACCTTCGCCCTTACCAAAGACTGGTGGCTTCTCGCCTATTTCGGTGCTGTGATCTGGTTTGCCATCACAGGACTTCGCAATATCCTGCAATCCGTGCTGGGCGGCGGGGGAATCCGCCGTTCCCCCCTTCTCAAATGGCACGACCATGTCCGCTGGGGCCGGGTGGCGGACTCCCTTCTTTTTACGGGCTTTTCCGTTCCCCTCCTCGATTATGTGGTAAAAACCCGTATTCTGGATCAGGCCCTGGGCATCACCACCGCAAGCAATCCCGTCGCCCTCTACGCCTTCATGGCCCTGGCCAACGGCGTCTATCTTTCCACCCACAGTTTTTTCCGGGGGCTGCCCAGGGCCGCTGTCATCGGGAATTTTTTCCGAAGTCTCCTCTCCATTCCCGTGGCCATTTTCTTCAGTGCCATCTGCGGTCAGCTTCTTACCGGTGCTGGCCATATCCAGGTGGACGCCATTCTGCAAAAATGGGCTGCGGTCATTTCCAAGGCCGCGTCGGATACGGTGGCGGGCATCATTGAAGGACTCGCCGACCGTTTCCACAACCTCGGTCTGCGCAGCCAGGATTACCGGAAAAAAATGCGGCAGATTTTTGATACCTGCATGAATCTTGAACTGGCCTTTCCCCACTCCCAGATTCTCGCCCTGCTGGCCGATTCCGATAACCGTTCCCTCCCGGAAACCCACCCGGAATCCGGACTTTCCACCATGGTGGCCATCAATGCCCTGGATCTTCTCTATTTTTTCATGTACCAGCCCAGGGCACAGGTAACCCTCAGGCAGCGCATCGACCGGATGTCCAGCGATGAAAGACGCATCTTCTACGCCTGCCATCTGGTTCTCGAAGAAGAAAAACATGTGAGTACCCTGCTCATCAACGGACTTCTGGGAAAAAACTTCGGCCCCGGTCTTTCCTTTTATCTGGCCCATTACAAGGGCTACCTTGAAACCCTGAGACGCTGGATTCCGGAGGCTTCCCTTTCTCTGCGAACAAAGGAAGTTCCGGATCCGCCCCCATAATCCTGTCCTGCCGCCCTTCTGCCGGACTTCCGTCTCGACCAAATTGTCGAGCTTCAACGCTGATTGTCGAACAGGGCTGAAAAAAGCGTAAAAAATCATTGAATTTACTGAAAATCATTATGGCACGTTCTTTGATAAGATAAAGGGGCAGGTAGCCGTATCCGATACCCCAACCCTCTTTCATCAAGGAGATCGACATGAAAATCCCGACAGTGGTAAAAATCAGCATGACAGGTCTGGCCATTGGCGTTATGACCGGCAGCGTATGGGCAGGCCCATCCCTTGAGATGCACACCTCTTCCCTGAAAACACAGCCGGCCTTCAGCGGTACGGTTCTCCACAAAAGTCCTTTCGCCCAGGACGGTCTTTCAGAAACAGGCCAATGGCTGATTGCCAAAGGCGGAAAAGGCAACGGGGGCAGGGGAAACGGTGGACAGGGCGATGGATCTGGTGACGGTGCGGGCAGAGGCGGCAATGGATCTGGCGATGGCACGGGCAGGGGCGGCAATGGATCTGGCGATGGTACGGGCAGGGGCGGCAATGGATCTGGCGATGGCACGGGCAGAGGCGGTAACGGGCCTGGCGATGGCACGGGCAATGGGGGCAATGGGCCCAAAGACGGCACAGGCCCACGGGGACAGGCCGGTACCTGTGTCAACTCCTGATTTCTGCTGAAACCGCAGGGTGACCTTCAGCGTCACCCTGCACGCATCCGTTTTCCGGACACAGGCCAGCCGCCATTGCCATTTCCCCCTCCGTCTCCATGGAAAACAGTCTCCTGCGGGAAGAAAGGGATTCAATGCGGCACATTCTATGGGTTCTCATACTCCTTAGCAGCCTGACAGGTCTTCTGGCTTCAGAAGCTTTCTGCGAAGAAAAGACCCTGTTCGGAAGGGTGCTCTCCGTCAACCGGGACCGGGGAGAACTCCGGCTGGAGACGATGTCCGGCGGAACCCAGGAAGAAGAGATCACCATCGCCTATGACCGGGACTCCTCCCCCCCATCCCTCCTCCCCGGTGATATCGTCCGGATCTGGGGAAATTTTTCAGAAAGCGATCCCCGCCATTTCACGGCCACCCATGTGGGGTTCGGGCAGGTACACAACAACGGCTTCCATACAGGCGAAGATCCCACAGGCGTCCGCTCCAGAATCGGACGGGGCCGGGGAATGGGCAGAGGCTCCCATGAGGGCAGAGGCTCCCATGGAGGCGGAGGACGACGATGAAACATCCCCCTATGGGCGCAGTCTGGAAGGCCAATCTTCTTGTCATCGCCATCCTCATTCTCATCGCCCTTTCCTATTATTACTGGCAGCTCCGTCAGGCCTCCCGAACCTTTTCCACCCATGTGCAGGAACATGTGGAAATGGTGGCCCTGGCCATCCGGATGAATGCGGATCGTGCCATCCTGTCCCAAAAAGTCATGGAAGAGATTCTCACCACCTTCCTCGGCAACACTGCCCGCTTTGTGGACTTTCTGGATGGGGTGGAACCCTTTTCCAACATGGAACTGGCCGCCTTTGCGCGGGAAGCCGGACTGAAGGGAATCCGCATTGAGCGAGACGGAAGTCTGTCCGAAGGCCCGGAAGGCTGGTATCCCCTTTCCGAAAAAAGCTGCCGGAAAAGCGGCCTGTTTCATCTGGAACAGCACCATCTGTATATGATGGCCCTCCCCGGAGAAAACGGCAGCCCCTGCATCCAGGTGGCACTGGAAGATCACCGGCTGGCAGTCCTGGGATACCGTATGGGGCTGGAAAACCTGATGGAAGGGATCTCCCGTCTCAGCGGCATCCGGTATATCCGCATGGAACCCAGAGTCACCGTCCCTCACGAACCCTCCGCTGCGGATCTTCCCGTTCACGTCACCTTTGAAGGGGAAGGGGAAGAGCGCATTGCCCATGCCCGTATGCCCATGGAAGGTCATGTGCTTCTGGTGGGAATGACGGCGACCCCCTTTTCCAGACGCATCCGCCAGCTCGGGCTGGAGTTCTGGGCCTTTACCGTGGTCATCGTGGGACTGGGAGGTCTCTTTTCATGGCTGCTCAAGCGTTTTCACGAAGCCCGTGTCCGGGAAGCCCTCCGCTATGAACAGGAGCTGGCCGCAGAAAAGGAACACGCCGCTCTGGGGCGGGCATCCGCCGCCATTACCCATGAAATCCGCAATCCCCTCAACGCCATCAGCATGGGCATTCAGCGCCTCAGACTGGAATCCGGAGGATTGCAGCCCCGGGATCATGCCCTTCTGGATGCCATGGGCGAAGCTGTCCGCAGAACCGATACCATTGTGGCGGAACTGAAACGCTACGCAAGCCCCCTTGCGCCCCGGAGGGTTCTCACCGATCTTAGCGCCCTTCTCGATACCCTTCTCGTGCTGTACCGGCCTCTCTGCGCTGAGAAAAACATCCGCATCCACGCTGCCCTCCCCTCTCCCTGCATGGTGGAGATGGATGCGGATCTCATGACGGAAGTTTTTGAAAATCTGCTTAAAAATGCCATTGAAGCCCAGGCTGAAGGCGGCGTTCTGCATATAGGTACCCGCCCGAATGAAACGCAGATCGAGCTCTGGTTTGAGAATCCCGGCCTGATCCTGCCACCGGAAGGCCTGGAAACCCTCCTTGCCCCCTATGTGACCACCAAAACCCATGGCTCCGGCCTCGGGCTCTCCATTGCCGTTCGGATTCTCCGTGCCCATGACGGTCATCTGGATCTTCGTCAGTCCCGTCCCGGCTGGCTGGGGGTCAGGGTCTGTCTTCCCCTGCCTTTCCAGAAAAAAAAATCCGCCCTCAGCGAATCCTTTTCCTCCCCTCCGGAAGGTGACCACCATGCGAATACTGCTTGTAGATGATGAAATTCTTAAAAGGAGGATACTTTTACATGATAAAGTAAAAACTTTTTTTCAAAAAATATCAAACTGGTACAAATCCAATGATATACATGCTTCTTTTTAGATATCAAATTTTACATGCATAAATTATTGATTTTTTATGTTTTTAAAAATTCTAACCTAAAATAATTATTTTTCATATGGGAGATCATAATGTACAACCACAAAGAAAAAATAGTCATAACCTTTATTGTTGTTCTGACAGCTTTTATAGTGTTTTCTGCCTTACCTGCTTGTGCCGATAGCGATTCCAAACATAAAAATATAAAAAAATACTCTCAGACGCTAAAAAAAGATCATGGCAATGAATCAAGTGGTGAAATTGCGGCATGGCTGTTCTTTTTAGCAAATATCCCAATTCTATTTCAAATATTTACAAAAACAATCCGCAAACAGAATTTTCTATCAAAGTCAAACCAAGAAACAATAAAATATCTCAATAAAACAAATTCAAAATATCTGATGCCTGCCCACTACGTTTTGAATACAATCGGAGTATTATCAGCTTTCATTCACTTTATGCTGTCATCTTGTGATTCCAGCATACTGCCAGATATCAGTCTCCTGGCTGTCGGCCTAATGGTATTAACTGGCATATCAATAAAATTCAAACTATTATCATCCAGTTACAGAAATTTTACTTATAAAATACACACAAGCAAAATATTGTGCAGCCTGATACTATTCATACTTGTTACTGGACACATAATTATTGATTAATATATACTTATAAAATCTTTAAAATAAAAGAAATACACTCAATTTAAATTATAATTATTTCCAATATGAGTATATTTTTTTTATCATAAATCAATCTCATTACTCCCCTGACTCAGCCATACCGTCTCAGGTGTTACCTCTGCCTCCATACATTTTCCCTGAGTAGGAGAGCAGGCGCAGGATTTACCCTTACAGCATGAAATCCATCGATCCTACGCTGAAGCGTGGGATCGATGGCTGAAGAAGAGTAGTAATCCTTTAAATCAAAACCCATAAATTTGCTAAAAGGCAACAATGGAATCAGAAAAAACGGATACAATACGCTATGTAACTTTCGTTGGTCTTTTGATAAATTTCTTTCTTGTGGCAATCAAATATGCTGCTGGCTGGTGGGGCAACAGCGATGCACTCACTGCGGATGCTCTCCATTCCGCAACGGATGCTATTACGGATATTGTTCTCATTATAGGTGCAGGACTTTGGTCAAAACCTCCTGATTCAGAGCACCCCTATGGACACCAAAGAATTGAAACACTGGTTACACTTACAATTGGAGGACTTCTCATTGCCGCAGCCATTGGTATTGGAATTGATGCTATCCAGAAACTCATTGCAGGAATCCGGTGTGAGCCGCTCCCAATGGCTGCCTATGCTGCTGTTATTTCTATTTTTACCAAAGAAGCCCTTTATCGGTGGACATACAAAGTAGGCCTTACCGTCAAAAGCCCCGCAATGATAGCCAATGCATGGCATCACCGCATTGATGCATTAAGTTCTATACCAGCCTTTTTTGCTGTTTCTACAGCCATTATTTTTCCTTCCCTGTTTTTTGTCGATAGCATAGGTGCTCTTATTGTAGCCATTTTTGTACTGCATGCATCCATCAAGATCCTTTGGTCTCCGATAAAGGAAATCATGGATACCGCGGCTTCACCTGAAATCCATCAAAAAATATCAATGTATACGCTTAAACATCCAGAAGTTCTGGATGTTCATAATATTCGAACCCGATTTTTAGGAACAGAAATACTCGCAGATATGCACCTTGTCGTTGATCAGTATTTAACAATAAAAAAAGCACATGACATTGCTGAGGAAGTACACAAAAACCTCATCAATCAAAATTTCGGCTTAAAAGAAGTCATCATCCATATTGAACCTCAAAAAGAACAGGCTGCACCAGCAAGCAAAAACAATATTTCCCTGCCTTTCCAGAAAAACAAAACCGCCCGTACCCAACCTTTTTCCAACCACTCCGGGGAATAAACGCCATGCGAATACTGCTTGTGGATGATGAGGCGCTTCAGCGGGACATGCTCAGAGGCTTTCTTGAAAATCAGGGATATACCGTGGCTGGAGCCGAAGACGGCCCCTCCGCCCTCCGGCTTTTTCAGGAAAAGGCCTTTCAGCTGGTTCTTCTCGATCAGCGGATGCCGGGCATGACGGGCGATACCCTGCTCCGGGAAATCAAAACCCTGAACCCCACGGTTCGCAGCATCATGATCACGGCCCATGCCTCCGTGGATACCGCTGTCCGCGTCATGAAACTGGGAGCGGACGATTTCCTTGAAAAACCCGTGGATCTCATGGCTCTCCTGGAAAAAATCCAGAAGCTTGAAGAAAACCTCCTCATTGAGGAGGAGTCCGGAGAAGTCAGCGACATGGCCGCCTCAGCCCCCCTTCCCCTGACCCTCATCGGTCAGAGCCCTCCCATGCAGGCCCTCCTTTCCATGGTCGGCCGCATTGCTCCCACCTCTTGGACCGCCCTCATTTCCGGGGAAACGGGCACGGGAAAAGAGCGGATCGCCCGGCTCGTACACATGCTCAGCCCCAGACGGGAGGCCCCCTTTATTGAGGTGAACTGCGCTGCCATCCCGGAAAATCTCTTTGAATCCGAAATTTTCGGCCATGAAAAGGGTGCCTTCACCGGTGCCGTTTCCAGACGCAGGGGCCGCTTTGAGCTGGCGGATAAGGGCACCCTTTTTCTTGACGAGGTGGGAGAACTTCCGCTTGCGCTTCAGGCCAAGCTCCTGCGTACCCTTCAGGAAAACAGACTAACCCGTGTGGGGGCGGAAACGGATCTTGCCATTGATGTCCGGGTACTGGCCGCCACCAACCGCGATCTGAAAGACATGGTACTCCAGGGCCGGTTCCGGGAAGACCTCTACTATCGCCTCAATGTGCTGGAACTCAAGATCCCGCCCCTGCGCCAGCGCCGGGAAGATATTCCCGAACTCTGCGCTTTTTTTCTCGAACGCTATGGTCTCCGGCCCATCAGCTTTCACCCGGATGCCATGGCCACCCTCATCAAATACAGCTTTCCCGGCAATGTCCGGGAACTGGAACACATGATCCAGAGAATTGTCACCCTGGTGCGCGGCAGCCTCATTCGCCCCCAGGATCTGCCCCATGAGGTGCGTTTTCAGGCTTCCGAACAAAAAGGCGCACTGGAAGAACGGCTGGAAGCCATGGAACGGGAAATGCTCACGGAAGCCCTGGAGGCCTCCGGCTGGGTACAGACCCGTGCTGCAGAAAGCCTTGGCATCAGCGAGCGGGTACTGCGGTACAAGATGAAAAAATTTGGCCTGCAAAAAAACGGCTGAATGCCCTTTTCTTTCTTTGTCCCGCAGACCTTCCGGATCTCCCATGCCCCCCTGCGTCTTTCTTCCCGGAAAAAGGCGGCAGACATCCTGCGCTGCCGGTCTCTTCCCCCGTTTTTTTCCAATATCCCCCCAACTTTTCCATTGACAGAATCTCCACACAGGAACATATTGCCATATGTCGATATGATGGAGGATAAACAATGAAACCCCTGATCAAAGTCATGAAGGCCCTCTCCGATCCGGGACGGCTCAAAATGCTCAAAGCCCTGGAAGACCGCAGGCTCTGCGTCTGCGAACTTCAGGAAGCCACGGGGCTTGCCCAGTCCACGGTCAGCAAACACCTAAAAATACTGGAAGAGGCAGGTCTTGTGTCCTGGGAAAAGGACGGCTCCTGGGTGAACTACACCCTGGCTCCGGAAGGGGAAAACCCCTATGCCCAAAGCCTCCTTGCCCAGATGCCGCACTGGCTCAATGAAGACAAGGCCGTAGCCGAAATGCGCGCCCGTCTTCCGGAGATCCACAGAGACCGCATCCGGAAAACATGAACAAAGCGTACCCGCCTGCCCGCCCTGATGACGGACAGCACTTCCCATCCGTTATGGCATAAGGAGAATCCCATGCAGGAAAGAAGCAAATTTTTATGGATCATCGGGCTTTTTGCCGGGGCCTATTTCATTCCCTGGGCCCACCCCCTCACGCGGCAGTCCGGTCTGGAAGCCTTTCTCATGCTTCAGGACTACGCAAGGGAGCATGTGCTCACCTGCCTCATCCCCGCCTTTTTCATCGCAGGAGCCATTGCGGTTTTTGTCTCCCAGGCTTCCGTCCTGAAATATTTCGGCGCTCAGGCCAAAAAGGTGCTGGCCTACTCCGTGGCCTCGGTGTCCGGCGCCATTCTCGCCGTCTGTTCCTGCACGGTGCTGCCCCTTTTTGCGGGTATTTACATGCGGGGAGCGGGTATTGGGCCGGCAACGGCCTTTCTCTACTCCGGCCCCGCCATCAACGTGCTGGCCATTGTGCTGACGGCCCGGGTGCTGGGCTGGCAGATGGGCCTTGCCCGCGCCATCGGGGCGGTGTCCTTTGCGCTTATCATCGGTCTTCTGATGGCCTTCATCTTCAGAAAGGACGACGCCGCCCGCACCGCAGGCCAGTTCTATCTTCCGGATGAAGAGAATCCGGGCAGAAGCCTCTGGCAGGACGCAGGCTTCATGCTGGTCATGGTGCTGATCCTTGTCTTTGCCGCCTTTGCCCGGCCCGGCGAAGGGGAGTCCGCCATCTGGCAGTTTCTCTTCGGAATCAAGTGGTATGTCACCGCCCTTCTCCTTGGCGTGCTGGGCCTCATGCTGAGAGCCTGGTTTGTTCAGGAGGAAAGAAAGGCCTGGGTGGCCTCCACCTGGGATTTTGTGAAGCAGATTTCCCCCCTCCTTGCGGCCGGTGTGCTGGTGGCGGGTTTTCTTCTGGGCCGTCCCGGTCATCCGGCCCTTATCCCCGAATCCTGGATCGCAGAGCTTGTGGGCGGCAACTCCCTTTTCGCCAACTTCTTTGCCTCCCTTGCGGGTGCCCTCATGTATTTTGCCACCTTAACGGAAATCCCCATCCTCCAGGGGCTGGTGGGCGCAGGCATGGGCCAGGGCCCGGCGCTGGCCCTGCTTCTGGCGGGCCCGGCCCTCTCCCTGCCCAACATGATCGTGATTTCCGGTGTCATCGGCATTAAAAAAACCGCTGTCTTCAGCCTTCTTGTCATTGTCATGTCCACCGCTGCCGGAATGTTCTATGGCAGTTTTTTCGTGTAAAGAAATCTGACGGGAAACTGCCGGAAAACGATCCGGGCAGCCCCGTCCCCATCCTGAAAAAGGAGAAGCAAACATGGAAATCAAGGTTCTGGGGCCAGGATGTCCCAAATGTACACAGGCGGAAAAGGTGGTGAAGGAAGCCGTCGCCGAAGCCGGCGTTGAGGCTTCCGTTGAAAAGGTATCGGATCTTCTGAAAATCGCAGGGTACGGAGTCTTTGGCACCCCCGCCATCATCATCAACGGAGACGTGAAAATGGTGGGGAAGGTTCCCAAAAAGGAAGAGGTGATGGGCTGGCTTCGCTGAACGGACAGGGGAAGGGATTCTTTTCTGGCTTCCTTCCCCTTTTTTTTAGGAGATGAAAATTTCCAATATACTCATTGAAATTCGATTCTTCATTTCAGACGAGAGCCGTGAACTTCACGGACGGTATATCCGTATTTTTCAACTCCCTTAGTCCGTTCACCCTGAGCCTGTCGAAGGGTGGGTCGAAAAAAAACAAAGGTCATCCCTTTTGCTTTTTCGTCACGGTTCGACAGGCTCACCGTGAACGGTGTGAGGGAGACAAAGGGCTAATCCATCCCTTAGGGCAAAATATGAAACTTCATGAAATTCTTCAGAAAAGCCTCTGGCAGATTCCCCTCATCCTTGCGGTCTCCACCTTTCTGGCCCTTGGCGTGAACCTTCTCAGAAAAGAGGGCCTCCCCCTTTTCAAAACCCCGGAAGCCCTCATGGAAGCTTCGGGGGAAACCCTTTCCATAAAAGAAGCCCGGAATCTTTTCCTTAAAAATCAGGCTTTTTTTGTGGATGCACGGGACAGGGGAAGCTATGATCAGGGTCATATTAAAGGCGCACGCCTGCTGCCCTATGGCGACGTTGACAGCCATATCGCTGCTTTTTTTGAAGAGGTGGCACCGGAAACCGTTCTTGTGGTGTATTGCGATGGCAGGCACTGCGATTTGAGCCACGGCGTGGCAAGGCTTCTGCGGGAGCTTGGATATAAAAAGGTACGGGTTCTCGTCAATGGCTGGAGCCTCTGGCAGGAAGCGGGTCTTCCCGTGGAAAGAAAGGAGCCGTGATGCAGCATCCGGCCTTATCCCGGAGGGATTTCCCATGGGAGGGACTGGCCCTCGTGGCAAGGGTCAGTCTGGCTCTCATTTTTCTTAGCGCGGGACTCCCCAAAATTCTCGACCCCAGGGGCTTTTCCCAGATGATCGCCCTGTACCAGATTCTCCCCGATACCCTCATCCATCCTGCGGCCCTGATTCTCCCCTGGCTGGAGGTGCTTCTCGCCCTTCTCCTCCTTTTCCGCATCGCCTGGCCGGGAACCCTCATCCTGACCAACGGCCTTCTTCTCGGATTTACCCTGGCCCTTGCCTTCAATCTTTACCGGGGGCTTGACATCGCCTGCGGCTGCTTTTCCACCCAACCGGGAGAAGCTTCCGGAGACACCCTCTTCTATCTTCTGAGAGATGCCTCCTTTCTTCTCCTCTCCTCCTACCTCTTCCTGGATCTTTTAAGGAATAAAGCATGAACTTCTTCAGATTCATCGTATTCGGCCTGGTACTCTGCTCTGTTTCCCCTGCATCCGCAAACACTGGAATTCCCGAACTGCCCGTCAAGGGCATGGTCACCATGATTGATCTCGGTGCGGAAAGCTGTATCCCCTGTAAAATGATGGCTCCCATCCTGAAAGAACTTGAAAAAGAATACGAAGGCCGGGCGGCCATTGTCTTCATTGATGTGTGGAAACATAAGGAAGAAGCCAGAAAATACGGTATCCGGGGCATACCCACCCAGATTTTCTTTGATAAGGAAGGAAAGGAAGCGGGCCGTCATGTGGGCTTCATGGACAAAAAAAGCATTGTAGATGTACTGAAACAACTGGGCGTGGAATAAACAAAAAAGAAATCACCACCGGGAGAAAAGAACCATGTTCCATGACTTCTTCATGACCCTGCATCAATGGATGATGGGCGGTTTCTGGATTGGAGCCGCAGGCAGTTTTCTCTGGGGTGTGGTGAGTGTGCTGCTCTCCCCCTGCCATATGGCCTCCATCCCCCTCATTGTGGGCTATGTGGCGGGCCAGGAAGAAAACCCCAGAGCCTCGCGGGGAGTCTTTTACGCCCTGGCCTTTACCCTGGGACTTTTCATCACCATTGCAGTGCTGGGAGTTCTCGCCACCCTTCTGGGGCGTATGATGGGAGACATCAGCCCCTACTGGACCCTCCTTGTGGGAGTCCTTCTTCTCTGGGTGGCTCTGGACATGCTGGGGGTTCAGGCCTGCTCCATGTCCGGCGGTGCCCTTTCGAAACTGCGGGTGCGGGGGCTTTCCGGAGCCTTCATCCTGGGGCTGGCCTATGGCATTCTTTCCGGCTCCTGCACCTTCGGCTTCATCGCCCCCATCCTCGCCCTCATGACCCTTCAGGAAACCCTGGCCTCGGGCCTTGTCTTTATCGTGCTCTTTGGCATCGGCCACTGTCTTCCCATCGCCATCGCCGGATCCAGCATGGCCTTTGTCCGAAAGGTACTGGAAAATGGTTTTTTCCAGCAGAGCGGTCTGTGGTTCAAGAAATCCGCAGGCCTTGGCATCGGTGTGCTGGGTCTCTACTTCATCCTCAGACCCTTTCTTGCGAATGCCCCCTTATAAACCAGCCGGGACAAAAAAGGTTCTCCCGCTGCTTCGTCCCAGACTCCCTGCCCAAAACGCCTTCCTTCCCCTACAGGCTTTCCAGCACCTCAAGAAATTTTTCAGGCGGAAGATAGCCCTGCCGGTTCAGCAGCACGGTTCCCTCCGGAGAAAGGAAAATACTTGCGGGAACCGTTTCCAGACCAAAGCTTCGGGCCAGATCCCTGGCGCTGAAAACATTGATCTTCACCGGCACAAAATCCGCATTAAGCCTTGTGATGACCGCCTCTGCGGAAAGGGTCTCTTCCGCCATGGTTTTGCACCAGGGGCAGGTGGGCGTATAAAAATAATAATAGACCTTTTTGCCAGAAGCCGCCGCTGACTCCAGCGCCTTTTCAAGCGGCGTCCAGCTCAGGCTTTCTGCGGAAACGCTAAGAACGCTCAACAGCATGAAAACAACCAAAAAAAGCCCTTTGCGAAGTGTCTGCATCAACAATCTCCTTGTATCCGGAATAGGGTGGTCTGGTGTCTGGCCCCGATGGGGAGAAAGGATCCCGCGTGGAACGCTAAAGAAAGGGAAGAACTCTGTCAAGGATGTGGAGCGCGTCATCTCTGCCCTTTTTCCCAAAAACGGCCCCCGCACCTTCCTCAAAAAAAAGGTGCGGGGGATCCTTTTTTCAAATCGTCATCAAGGAGGCGGAGCACCGATCCATCAGGATGTTCTGGGAGAAAACCATCCGGCCGTGGCCTTGCAGAAGGCCACCAGCATGAGCATGAGGGGCACCTCGATGAGCACCCCCACCACCGTGGCAAGGGCTGCACCGGAGGACAGCCCAAAGAGCATCACCGCCGTGGCGATGGCCACCTCAAAATGGTTGGAGGCACCGATCATGGCCGCAGGTGCCGCATCCTCATAGGAAAGCTTCAGCATCCGGGCGGCACCATAGCCGATGGCAAAAATAAGAAGGGTCTGGAGGGTCAAAGGAATGGCGATCCAGACAATGGTCATGGGATTGGCCAGAATCACCTCTCCCTTAAAGGAAAAGAGCAGCACCAGAGTAAAGAGCAGGGCCGTGATGGTCACAGGAGTGAGCACATGGAGAAAACGCTCCTCAAACCAGGTTTTTCCTTTGATGGCCAGAATCCATCT
The DNA here is from genome assembly GCF_059569355.1 of Desulfobotulus sapovorans DSM 2055. Classification (NCBI taxonomy): domain Bacteria; kingdom Pseudomonadati; phylum Thermodesulfobacteriota; class Desulfobacteria; order Desulfobacterales; family Desulfobacteraceae; genus Desulfobotulus; species Desulfobotulus sapovorans. The sequence continues at coordinate 20,669 of NZ_JCANVJ010000024.1, forward strand.
GCGGGAAAGATAGCCCGCCACAAGGGGAAGGGCCACATAGATGGCGATGGAGAGCAGAAGGGCCTGCCAGGGAATGGGCAGACGGCCCACACCGAGCAAAAATCCGCCCAGAACCCCATACAGCACCAGCATGGTGAGGGAGTTGATGGCCACCATGACAAGCGTCAGGCCGTCATTGCCCCTGGAAAGATAGCCCCAGACCAGCACCATGGCCGTACAGGGCGCAATCCCCAGCAAAATACAGCCCGCAAGGTAGGAGCGCCACAGGGGGATTTCCAGCATACGCACCCCTTCATGGAGCACCACCGTACCGGCTCCGTGTGCCGCCCCCAGAGGAAGATCCAGACCCAGAGGCATTCTTACCAGATCCGTGGCTTCAGGCCCGATAAAGCCCCTGAAAAGAAAGCCCAGGAAAAAAAGGGCGATGGCGTACATGGTAAAGGGCTTGATGCCCCAGTTAATGAAAAGGGTGAGAAGGACGGGTCTTGCGCTTTTTCCCGCCTTCACCACACTGGCAAAGTCAATTTTCACCATGATGGGGTACATCATGAAAAACAGACAGATGGCAATGGGAAGGGACACCACCGGGGCTCCGTTCACCGTGAGGGCCATACCATCCAGGGTTCGGGCGAAATCCGGGGCAAGCTTACCCAGAACAATGCCACCCACAATGCAAAGCCCCACCCAGAGGGTGAGGTAACGCTCAAAAAGGCTTTTCATCCGCCTTTCTTCCATTGCCGCCTGCTGTGCCATCTTCTTTTCTCCTTTTACGGTATGAGGGTGCGGAAGTTCAGCTCCCGTAAGGTTCCCCATGAAAAACCGTCCATCCGCTCAGGGTTTGCGGGCCTGAATCCGGGCGCTGCACACACAGGCACCGGCATCCGTACCCGGTACCCATTCCCGGATAAATTCCCGGCTTTCTTCCTGAATTTCAATATGAATATCCGTAAACCCCGCATCTTCAAGGAGCTTCTCCAGAAGCTCCGGGCCAATGGCGCCCGTCACTCAGGCGCAGAGGGCATCGGGATGTTCCAGAAGGGCATCGCTGAAAGGCCGGATCTGCACCACGTCCGAAACGGCAAGCCGCCCGCCCCTGCGCAGCACCCGGAAGGCCTCCCGCAGAACCTGATCCTTTCTTGAGGAAAGGTTCAGGACACAGTTGGAGATGATGACATCCACGGAAACATCCGCCACGGGAAGGTATTCAATCTCGCCAAGGCGGAAGGAAACCTGGGACACCGCCGCCTTTTTTGCATTGGCCCTGGCCTTTTCCACCATCTCCGGGGTCATGTCCACGCCAATGACATGGCCTTCCGGCCCGACCCGCTCCGCCGCAAGAAAGGCATCAAAGCCTGCCCCGCTGCCCAGATCCAGCACCACCTCTCCGGGCTTCAGGGCCGCAAGGGCCAGGGGGTTGCCACAGCCAAGGCCCAGATTGGCCCCTTCGGGCACCACCTTTTCCTCTGCCATGGTATATCCGAGACGTTCTGCCGCGATACTTGCAAAACCACCGTCTCCGCAGCAGCCCGAAACCTTTCCCGATGCCACAGCCCCATAGCGTTTCCGTATCCGAACACCCGGTTCTTCTTCCGGCAGCCCAGCCTTTTCTTCAGACATGCAGCCTCCTTCAGGCAGGGGAATTTCCCTGATTGTCAAGGCTTCCGGGCAGGGTTTCCACAAAGGCCCGGATCTCATCCCGCACCCTGCGGTAGCAGTTCAGTTTTTCTTCAGGATCGTCAAGCTCTGCGGCAAGTCTCGGAGGATCATCAAAGCCCACATGCATGACCCTGGCCTTTCCCGGAAAATACGGACAGGTCTCATGGGCATGGCTGCATACGGTCACCACATAATCAAGATTCACATCCCGAAGCGCATCCAGAAGCTTGGAGCTGTGCCCGGAAATGTCCACCCCTGCTTCGGCCATTACCTGAACGGCATTGGGATTGAGTCCGTGGGTTTCAATGCCTGCGGAGTAACTCTCCAGCACATCGCCCTTCAGATGTCTGGCCCAGCCTTCGGCCATCTGACTGCGGCAGGAATTGCCGGTACACAGGAAAAGCAGCTTCTTTTTTTCTGTCATGACGGGTTTCCTTTCTTGAGGATCAGCACTTTCATATACGCCCTTTATGTTTGCTTTGTGTGGGGCCTTTAAAAATATTGTCAGGACAAGCCCCCACAACAGGAGGCTCCCGTGTAGCCAGAACTTTTAGGTATCTGGTTTCGGACAAACTCCCTGTCCCTCAGGATCACCCCCTCTTCCGGCACATGGATTTTCATCCAGGCAAGAAGGGCGTCTGCCTGCGGGACACCGGAACAAAGGCTGTAATGCATCCATTTTCCGCACTTTCTGGCATCCACCAGACCGGCCTGACGCAACACCCCCATGTGCCGGGAAACCGTTGCCGGTGTAACCCCCAGCATGTCCACCAGATGGCAGGCACAAAGATCCGGAACCTCTGCCAGCACCATCAGCACCCTCAGGCGACTGCTGTCCGAAAGCGCCCTTGCAAGGGCCACAATGGCATCCATGGAACCTCCTTGTTTTGTCATTTAGCCAACAAGCAAAATATAGCAGCACACTCCGCTGCTGCCAAGCCCTTTTTAGCTGCGGATTGTGTGGCCTTGTTTTTCATAAAAGGCCATTATGGGCAATGTCGCCCGTAAGGAAATCCGCAAAAGCCATTTGAATTTTCTCCGTCAAAGGCATAAAACGACTCCGATGTCCGTGAAAACGGTGCGTACACCTACACTCATAGCTCTCGACCCAAAGGAGCCCCGACATGCACGTCCCTTTCCGTCTTTCCGTCAAGATCCTTTTTCTCTGTTTTGTGATCCTTGCATCTTCCGGAACCCGAGGCTTCTCCCAGGGGAGCCAGCCGCCTTCCCCTGAACCGGTCTCCCCTGCGGAGCCTTCAGAACCCGAATCCCCCCAGAAGGCTCTGATACTGCAACGGATCGAAGGAGCCGTACGTATCCTGGAACCGGGATCTCCCTTTCCCAAGCCTCCGGGAACACTTCCCCGCGTTCTGAAAACGGGCGAAAAAATTCAGACCACCCGCGCCGCCAAAGCCCTGATCCTGTCTCCGTACGGGGAAGTGCTTCTCGATGGAGACAGCCTGCTCACCGTGCTGGCCCCGGATGCCACAAAGCTTGAATCCGGTCTGGCTCTTTTTGAAATCACAACACGGGACGGGCGCAGAATCACGGCCCAGACCCCCCTTGTGGTCATCGGTGTCAAGGGAACCCGTTTCATGGTCTCCAGCACGGGAAAACGTGAAGATATCTCTCTTTTCAAGGGAAATGTGGGCGTACAGCGTCAGGACGGACAGGCCATGGCCCATTTCGAGGCAAAATCCCCAAAGGACATGAGCTTTTCCGAATATGCGGCATTTGAAAAAAAGACCTTCGGGGATTATCAGACGGCCATGATGCAGGATTTCATGGATTACAAAAAAATCATGGCCGCAGAATTCAAGGCTTTCAAGGAAGAAATTGACCTGCGCCCGGGAAGGCGTCTGACCATGGGAGGGGGAGAAAAAACCGAGGCTGTGGAAGCAGATCTGGACAAGGCCAGTCAGGAAGCCGCCCAGAGTCTGCAACGCTGGAAAAATCAGCCCTGACTTCCGGCCTTTTCAGCCCTTCAGGCCTGTACCCCGGATTCCTCCCCGTTTTTCCGGATCCATTGCAGCTCCGCATCGGACTGGCGCAGATACAGGGGCAGGATACGGGAAGCAGGCCTGGCAGCATCCAGGCCCTGTAACAGAGCCAGGAAGGCCGCTTCCCTGGCATCCGGGTCATGGGAGAGAAGCCCTGGCCAGAGTGCTCTCTCGCCCATTTCCGCCAGAATCTCTTCCCTGTAGGCAAGGGCGCCGCTGCCCGCAAAAAGAACGGAGCCGTCAAGATCCGCAACAATCCTCCGGGGGTCTGCGGCCATGGGCTCCCCCAGAGCTTCCGGACTTTTTCCCGAAACCCGGAAAAGCTGGGTGTACACTTCCTTTCTCCGGGCATCCAGCATGACACAGACAGGCTGGGGAAAGGCCATAAAACGGGCTGCAAGAACCTCCAGTGTGGAAACTCCCAAAAGGGGCAGGTGCTGTGCCATGGCAAGCCCCTTCAGGGTGCTGACACCGATACGCACCCCCGTAAAACTTCCCGGCCCGATGGTGGTCACCAGAGCCTGTAAATCCTGCAAACCCAGGCCGGAATCCGCCAGGGCCTCCTGAATCATGGACAGGAGGTGACGGGAATGGGTCTCCTCGGGGTGGACAAAACGGGTGGCCAGCACCCGCGTCCCGTCAAGGACACAGACACTGGCCGCCGTACCACTGGTATCCGCTGCAAGAAGCCTCATGCCTCAGCCTTCTTTTTGCGGGGTTTTGCTGTTTTGGCCGCAGGCGGGGTTCCCGAAAGAATATCTTCGGAAATGGCCTGTTTAAGAACCTCTTCCACATCCTTCACCACAACAAAGGAAATCTTACGCTTCACGGCTGCCGGAATTTCCACAAGATCCTTGCGGTTTTTCTCCGGAATCAGAATGGTATGCACCCCTCCCCGCAACGCTCCCAGAGCCTTTTCCTTCAGGCCCCCAATGGGAAGCACCCGGCCCCTCAGGGTCACTTCCCCTGTCATGGCCATATCCTGATTCACGGGTTTTTCCGTGATGACGGAGGCAAGGGCCGTAATCATGGCCACACCGGCAGAAGGCCCGTCCTTGGGAATGGCACCTGCGGGCACATGGATATGAATGTCAAAATCGTCCAGATAATGCGGCCCTTTGCCCATACGCCCCAGATTGGCCTTGACATAGGTGAGGGCTGCCCGGGCGGACTCCTGCATGACCTCGCCGATCTGCCCTGTGATGATCAGCTCCCCCTTGCCAGGCAAAAGGGAGGCTTCAATGTACAGCACCTCTCCCCCGACGGAGGTCCAGGCAAGGCCTGTGGCAAGACCGACCTGATTTTCTTCCTTGTCCATCTCAGGCTGAAATTTGGAGATCCCCAGAAATTTGGAAAGATTGCCACATCCCACCCGCACCTTGCCCGTATGCCCTTCGGCGATCTTCCGGGCCGTCTTGCGACAGATGGTACCGATCTCCCGCTCCAGATTCCGCACCCCGGCTTCTGCGGTATATTCCTCGATAATCAGCTTTAAAGCCGCATCCCCCAGAACCAGAGTCTCTTCCTGCAGTCCGTTTTCCTTCATCTGACGCGGCAGAAGATAGCGCTTGGCAATCTCCAGTTTTTCTTCCGGAGTGTAACCGGGGATCTCGATAATTTCCATGCGATCCAGAAGGGCACAGGGAATGGTATCCGTCATGTTGGCCGTAAGGATGAACATGACGCCGGAAAGATCAAAGGAAAGATTGAGGTAATGATCGGAAAAATCCCCGTTCTGCTCCGGATCCAGCGCCTCCAGCAGGGCTGAGGAAGGATCGCCCCTGTAGTCTGACCCCACCTTGTCAATCTCGTCCATCATGAAAACCGGGTTTTTGGACTCACACTGCTTCAGTCCCTGAAGAATACGGCCAGGCATGGCACCGATATAGGTTCTGCGATGTCCCCGGATTTCCGCCTCATCCCGTATCCCTCCCAGAGAAAGACGGTAGAACTTCCGGCCCATGGCGGCTGCGATGGCCTTGCCCAGAGAGGTTTTTCCCACTCCCGGAGGCCCGAGAAAACAGAGAATAGGCCCCTTGGTGGCGGGATTGAGTTTGCGGACACTCAGGTAATCCAGAATACGTTCCTTGACCCGCTCCAGGCCAAAATGTTCCTTCTCCAGAAGCTTCTGGGCCTTTTTGATATCCAGGACATCCTTGGTAGATTTGTTCCAGGGCATGTCCAGCATCCAGTCCAGATAGGTGCGTACCACAGCGGTTTCCGAGGAATCCGGATGCATCTGCTCCATCCTGCGCAGCTGTTTTCCCGCTTCTTCCTGGGCGGCTTTGGGCATTTTGGCTTTTTTGAGACGCTTTCTGTATTCTTCGATTTCCTGGATGCGCTCATCCGCCTCACCCAGTTCCTTATTGATGGCCCGTACCTGCTCCCTGAGAAAATAATCCCGCTGGGTCTTGGAAATCTCATCCCGGACATCGGAATGGATCTTGGCCTGCATGGCAGAAAGCTCCACCTCCCGAATCAGAAGATCACTGACACGGCGCAGCCTTTCGACAGGATCTTCAATTTCCAGAAGTTCCTGGGCCTCGGACAATTTCAGCCTCAGGTTGGAGGCCACCAGATCCGCAAGACGGCCCGGATCTTCCAGGCCTTCCAGAATGATGCTGACATCCCCGGTCATCTCTCCACGGAAAGACATGATCTTTTCACTCTGATCCCGCACCGTGCGCATCAGGGCTTCCGTTTCCATGGAAAGTGTTTCCATTTCCGCTTCTTCCATCAGCTCAATGCGTACCATAAGCGGCCCATTCTCCGGCAGAAACTCCAGAATACGGGCTTTGCAGATTCCCTGAACCAGGGTTTTCATCCGCCCATCGGGCAGCTTGAGCATACGAAGAATACGGCAGACCGTTCCCACACTGTAAATTTCAGAAGGTTCCGGATCCTCACTGGCCGGATCCTTCTGGGTTGCCATCATCATATAACGGTTGGAAGAAAGGGCCTTGTCCACCGCATATACGGAACGCTCCCGTCCAATGAAAAGGGGGAGCAGCATATCCGTAAAAATCACCACATCCCGCACGGGCATGAGGGGAAGGGTTTCCGGAATATCTTCCACATCATGATCTTCTTCTATGATGCTGATAAGATCATCCTTATCAATTTCCGCCATGGACTCTCCTTAAAATTTCCCACCCACACAAGGAATAAACGCCTGTAGGCTGCAAAAACAACACTTCCAAAAAAAGGGACGGTCTTCCATGAATGGTGAAAAAGACCGCCCTGAAACTTCTCCTGTCCGCATCCTTTCCGGACACAGATTTTCTTATTATAGTAAAGATCGCTCAGGGCGCAAGGGCAGGAAACAAAAATTGTCCGGAAGTAAACATCGGGCAGGGATTGATTTTTAAAAGCCTTGCTCTCATACTGTCGGACTTGAAAGCTGTTTTTGACCGGAATCGCCCCCGAACACGGCCATATGCCCCCCTTTACCTTCGAAAACAAGGATGCTTCCGTGACCTTTTTTCTCGTTTCCGCCTTTATCTTTGGAGCCATTGTCGGCAGTTTTCTCAATGTCTGCATCCTCAGAATTCCTGAAGAGCTTTCCATTGTGCACCCCGCCTCCCGCTGCCCTTCCTGTGAACAGCCCATTGCCTTTTATGACAATATCCCCGTCCTTTCCTGGATTTTCCTCAAAGGAAAGTGCCGCAACTGCAAGATTCCCATTTCTCCCCGCTACGCGCTGGTGGAAGTGCTCACAGGATGCCTGGCAGCCGCTCTGATGTGGCGCTTTGGCCTGCAAGCCATCACCTTAATTCTCTTTGTCTTTAGCGCTGCTCTGGTGGTCATCACCTTCATTGACCTGGATCACCGTATCATTCCGGATGTCATCTCGCTACCCGGCATTCCTCTGGGCTTTCTTGCCAGTTTCTTTTCCATCGGACTCATGAACTCCGGCATCGGTATTCTGGCGGGAGGAGGCAGCCTCCTTGCCGTTGCCCTTGGCTACAGACTCCTCACGGGAAGGGATGGCATGGGCGGGGGTGATATCAAGCTGCTGGCCATGATCGGTGCCTTTATCGGATGGGAAGGTGTGCTGTTCACCATTTTTGCGTCTTCCCTCACCGGAACCCTGGTCGGTATTCTCGCCATGGTGAAACAAAAAAAAGGGATGCGTCTGGCCATTCCCTTTGGCCCCTTTCTGGCTCTGGGGGCCCTGCTCTACATCTTCTGGGGCCCCATGCTGATCCGCCTTTACCTTGAAAGTCTGGGCCGGGCCTGAAACCTTAAGGGCCGGTAAAAAACACCTCCATAAAAAATGCACCGGAAGGGGTTTCAATGGGAATGAGCAGTACAGGCCCCGCCCCCCCATGCTCAATGAGGTGGTTCTCACCGGAAAGCACCCGGCTCAGTTCGGCCTTTCTGGAAATACCGGACTGGGCAAGGCTGTTGTTTGCCTGACCGCAGACCTGGTTCATCATTTCCCCCACCGCGTCCCTGATCTCCTCATTGATTTCCGTAAGCTCTTCCCCGAACATCCGGGATACGGCGGTCAGGATACAGGAGGCGGAAAAGGTCAGGGCCAGGGAAATTTTCGGCTCCCCGGAAAGAAGAATACAGCCCGTTATGGGGCCCAGGGCCTTCTGGTCTTTCTTGATGTAGGGCGGTTTCGTACGCCCCTCCAGGGTTGCCGTGGTTTTCAGTACCTTCAGGGCAGCTTCAATAAAAGGATTGATCAGGGCAGCATCCACACGCTTCTCCTTCCCGAAAAAAGGGGCATACAGGAAAAGGGCATCAGGACGTTTCCTGCGGCCCTTGCCAAACCCTTCTCCCACAGGCATATTTGATACGCCTGATTATAGACATCAGCAGACCAAACCGCAACGAAACCCTCACGCAGAGGTATTTTTTCGATCAAGGAGCCTCCATGACCCAGCCCCGCCATCCCATTGTGTCCAACCTTGCCTCCAGCAGGGTAAAAAAAGGTAAAATCGTTTCCGCCAGGGAAGCCATACGGGTCATCCGCAACGGCGATACCCTGGTGGTCAGCGGCTTTGTCACCACAGGCGTTCCCGAAGAAATCCTCATCGCCCTTGAAGAGGAGTTTCTCACCTCCGGAAAACCCAAAGACCTGACCCTCATTTATACTGCGGGCATCGGAGACAGAAAAGACAAGGGCATGAACCGCCTTGGCCATGAAGGCCTTGTAAAGAGGGTCATCGGCGGACACTGGGGGCTTGTGCCGAAACTTCAGAAGCTTGCCATGGAAAACCGCATTGAAGCCTACAACCTGCCCCAGGGCGTTATCTCCCACATGTACCGGGACATTGCCGCAGGCAAACCCCGTACCCTCAGCCGGGTGGGGCTGGGAACCTTTGTCGATCCCCGTCTGGAGGGCGGTAAAATCAATACCCGTACCCAGGAAGATCTGGTGGAGCTGATCCATTTTGACGGGAAGGAATATCTTGCCTATAAAAACCAGCCCATCAACGTGGCCATACTCCGGGGTACCACGGCGGATCTTGACGGCAATATCACCATGGAAAAGGAAGCCCTCACCCTGGAAGCCCAGGCCATGGCCATGGCAGCCCACAACTCCGGAGGCTTTGTCATTGTGCAGGTGGAACGCATCGCAGAGCGCAACAGTCTCTCCCCCAGAGCCGTAAAAATCCCCGGTATCCTGGTGGACTGTGTGGTGCAGGCCAGCCCGGAAAACCACTGGCAGACCCTTTCCTCCTTTTACAACCCCGCCTACAGCGGCGAAATCCGGGTGCCCTCCCAGTCCCTCGAAGACATGCCCCTGAACCTGCGCAAGATCATTGCACGCAGGGCCGCCCTGGAGCTGAGGCCCAACAGTGTGGTGAACCTTGGGATCGGTATGCCCGAAGGCATTGCATCCGTAGCCCACGAAGAAAAGGTGCTGGATTACCTCACCCTGACGGCGGAACCCGGTGTCATCGGCGGTATTCCTTCCGGAGGTCTCGATTTCGGAACGGGCATCAACACGGATGCCATCATCGACCAGCCTTCCCAGTTCGATTTTTACGACGGCGGTGGTCTGGATATCGCTTTCCTCGGCCTTGCCCAGGCCGACCGTTTCGGTAACCTCAATGTGAGCCGTTTCGGCAAAAGCCTCACCGGTGCAGGCGGCTTCATCAATATCAGCCAGAATTCCAAGCGGGTGGTCTTTGTGGGATCCTTCACCGCAGGCAGACTGGAGGTCGCCATTAAAAATGACCAGCTTGTGATTTTACAGGAAGGAGAAAGCCGCAAGTTTGTTGAAGATGTGGAGCAGATCACCTTCAGTGGCAAGGTAGCCTCCCAGAATGGTCAGGATGTCCTCTATGTGACGGAGCGCTGTGTCTTCCGGCTCACCCCCCATGGTCTGCTCCTGACAGAAATCGCTCCGGGTATGAACCTCGAAAGGGATATTCTGGCCCACATGGGCTTTCCCCCCCGCATTGCAGACAATCTGGAAACCATGGATCCAAGAATCTTCTCCCCCGAACCCATGGGCCTGAAAAAGGATCTGCTGGAGCTTCCCCTGGCCCATCGGCTGCACTACCACAGCGAAGACAATACCTTTTTTGTCAATTTTGAGGGCTTTTCCATCTGGGCGGAAGCGGATATCCGGGACATTGAGGAAGCCGCCACAAGCATTCTGGAACCCCTGGGGCACAAGGTCGCCGCCATTATCAACTACGACAATTTCCGCATCCATCCCGAACTCATGGACAGCTATGTTGAAATGGTGGATCGTCTGGTCAAACGTTTCTATACCGGTGTCACCCGCTACACCACCAGCGCCTTCATGCGTATGAAGCTGGGAGACGCCCTGGCCAGACGGCAGGCAGCTCCCCACATCTATGAAAGTCCGGAAGAGGCCAGAAAGGCCCTGGAAAACTTTATCTGATTCCCCCCTGCTTCAGCTGCCGTTCCCATGCTCCAGCGTGGGAACGGTGGGGTCAGTGCTGTATGGGGCAAAGTACGGCTGTTTCGCCTCTCCGGGAAAAGGCATGGAGGCAAAAACAGGATCTGATACGCCCACAAAGCAGGTAATCCCTGTAAACAAAAAAAGAGGCCCCCATGATCCCCCTGGAAATTCTGATTCCCTTTGTGACCGCATCCCTGCTTTTAGCCCTGGCTCCGGGGCCGGACAACATCTTTGTTCTCACCCAGTCCGCCCTGCACGGCAGCGCCGCAGGCCTCATGGTCATGCTGGGACTCTGCACAGGTCTTGTGGCCCACAGCAGCGCCGTGGCCCTTGGCGTGGCTGTGATCTTTCAGACTTCAGCCATGGCCTTTTCCCTTTTGAAATTCGCAGGAGCAGGCTACCTTCTCTGGCTGGCATGGCAGGCCTTTCGCGCTTCCGGCACCCGGATTTCCGCAGGGATGGAACCGAGACCCGGTCTTCTGGCCCTCTACGGCCGGGGCATTCTCATGAACATCACCAATCCCAAAGTGGCCATTTTTTTCCTGGCCTTTCTGCCCCAGTTCGCATCCCCCTCCAGAGGATCGGTTCCTCTCCAGATCCTTCTGCTGGGTGGTTTTTTCATCCTTGCCACCTTTGTGGTGTTCGGCGGCATTGCCCTCATGGCCGGAACCCTCGGCCAGTGGCTGAACCGCTCCCAGGGCGTACAGAAAATCCTCAACCGCCTTGCAGGAACGGTTTTTCTCGGCCTTGCCCTGGCCCTTGTCCGGGCAGAACGCTGAAAGGCTTCTAGCCCTGGGCCTCCTCCCGCAGGCGCTCCAGTTCCTCCCACCTGGCATAGAGGCTCTCCACTTCCCTCCCCGCCTCTTCCATCTCCAGGCAAAGATGCTGAAGGGCGGCCCCGTCAGACTGAATTTCCGGTGCAGTCAGCCGTAAATTCAAGTCCTGAAGCCGGGACTCCGCGTCGAGAATGCGCTCCTCCATACCATCCAGTTCCCTCTGCAGTTTATACGAGAGCTTTCCAGGACTGGTCTTTTTTTCCCGAACCTGGGTCCTGGGAGGGCTTTCCTTTTTTTCCTTCGGAGTTTCCTTCCGCCTCACATCGGCAAGCCACTGATCCATGGTGGCAAAAAGTCCTGTTCCACCCTCGCCATCAAAACCCAGAACCCGCTGACAGACCGTATCCATGAGATAGCGGTCATGGGAAACCAGCACCACAGCGCCGGGAAACTCCTGAAGACTGTCCTCCAGCACCTCAAGGGAGGGAATGTCGAGATCGTTGGTGGGTTCATCCAGAAGCAGTACATCCGCAGGACGGCGCATGAGATTGGCCAGAAGAATCCTCGCCTTCTCTCCGCCGGAAAGTTTCCCTACAGGCTGGTGAAGCTGTTCAGCCCGGAAAAGAAAACGGGAGGCCCAGCTTACCACATGCAGGCTTCGTCCCTGATAAAGCACGCTGTCCCCGTCCGGGCAGAGCGCCTGTTTCAGGCTGATCTCCGGATCAATGTCTTCCCGTCTCTGATCAAAATAGACCACGGAAAGCCCGTCTGCCCACTTCACCTCCCCTGAATCCGGACGGATCTCTCCTGCCAGCATCCGCATGAAGGTGGATTTTCCCGCGCCATTCCGTCCGGCAAGTCCCAGCCGCATTCCAGGAGACAGCACCAGGGAAACATGGGAAAAGAGACTGCGCTCTGCCACCCTTCCCCCAAGATCCACAAGCTCCATGAGCTTTTTGCTTTTCCGCTCCGTGCTGTCGAATTCCAGAGTGACACGGGTCTGCTGACGGTTCCGGAAACGCACGGCGGAAAGCTCATCTTCCAGCCTGCCCGCGGCGTCAATACGATACTGGGCCTTGGTCGTCCGGGCCTTGGGCATACGACGCAGCCATTCGGTTTCCCGGCGCATCCGGTTTTCCAGGCGGGCTTCCCTTTCCTCCTGCTGCTGCAGAAAAAGCTCCCGCTGCTCCCGGAACCGCTCATACCCCCCATTCATGGAAAAAAAGCCTTCGGGATAGTAGCGGCCCAGTTCCACAATGCGCTGACTGACACGATCGAGAAAACGACGGTCATGGGAAACGGCGATAAAGGCAAAATCCGCTGTTTTCAGACGCTCTTCCAGCCAGAGAATCCCCTCGACATCGAGATGGTTGGTCGGCTCATCCAGAAGAAGCAGTTCGGGAAGACGCACCAGTTCCCGTACAATGGCCAGCCTTTTACGCCATCCACCGGAAAGACTGTCCACCCCTGCATCCAGATCGGGAAACCCCGCCTCGCCCATGATGCGCCGGATTCTGCCGTAGGCTTCAGGGTCTTCCGGGCCTGAGGCTGCGGCATCTTCCAGAATCTCCCGAACGGATCGGCCTGAAGGAAAGCTGTCCTCCTGAAAAAGAAAGGCCAGTCTCAGCCCTTTTCGCATCAGCACTTCACCGGAATCCTGACTCTCCTGCCCCCCCAGAATTTTTAACAGGGTACTCTTGCCGGATCCGTTGGGACCGATCAGCCCCAGACGTTCCCCCTCCGCCACGCCGAGATTCAATCCTTCAAAAAGGATCTGTTCACCATAAATCTTGCCCAGTCCTTTCCACGAAAGCAGTGCCGCCATAACATACGCTCCTGAAAAGCCTCCTCCCGCTGAGACAGAAAAAGGCTCCATGTGATTTCTTGTGATCATCCATCCTGAAATGGAGGGACTCCGCCGGCCTCCGGCCAGAAACCTTGTACATGAGCTGAAAAATGAAAACCAGATCTTTCTGAGACCCCAAAAAAGGGAGCCTGTCCCGCACATGCCGATGCCCTTCCCCGGGCTATGACGCAGAACGGGGAAGGCCAGCGCCTTCCCCGTTCCCCGAGACCTTTTCCCATCACCTCAAAAAACCAGCTATTCCGTCTGATGCGGGCAAAAAATCCCGGATTCAGCCCTCAATACGTGCACGCACATCCAGGGCCATAACCCGCCCATCCCTGAAAATCCGCACAGGATTCAGATCCAGCTCCACAATCTGAGGATGGGCCGCCACCAGGGTGGAAACCCTGGAAACCAGATCGGAAAAGCCTTCAATCTCAACCGCCATCCCCCCCCGCGCTCCCTGAAGAAGGGCATAGGATTTAAGAGATTTAAGACGTTCTGCCACTTTGGACGGGGATGCCGGACAAAGCAGGTTGTCCACATCCTTGAAGATCTCCACAAACACCCCGCCATACCCAAAAAAGACCACTGGGCCGAAGGCAGGATCCTGGCTGGCTCCCACAAACATATCATGCCCTTCCGCCGCCATTTTCACCACACGCACCCCTTCAAAACGGGCCTCAGGAAGGTGCTGAAACAGGGATTCCCGGATAGCGGTAAAGGCGGATGCCACCTCCTCTCCGCTCTTCAGTCCCACCCGGACACCGCCCACATCGGACTTGTGCAGGGCATCGGGACTGACCACCTTCAGCACCACAGGATAGCCCATGGTCTGCGCCGCAGCAACCGCCTCCTCTGCCGTGGCTGCAACACAGTTCTCAGGAACGGCAATGCCATGGGCCTTCAGGACTTCCAGAAACTCTTCGCCCACATCCCCGGAATGGGAAGCCAGAACACGCCCAACCGAAGCCTCGGTCTCTGCGGGCGGAGCCGCCGCCTCCACGGCCAGGGCTGCACGTCGGGCATAATAATCCCGCTGCATGGCCAGGGCCGCAATCATGGATTCCGGGGTATTGAAAAGGGGATAGGCAAAATTACGCTTCAGCCTGTCCATGGTGGGGGCTGTTCCAAGAATCACGGCTCCCAGAGGTTTTCCGGAAGAACGCACGGCACCGACGGCTTCCCGGGAGATATCGGTCTTGAACATCCGGGTGAAAATATCCTTTTCCTCACCCTTGGGCATATCCGGCCACTGGCTCAGAAAAACAACCCCATCCACGCCTTCACTGTGCAGTACTCCATGGAAAATGGGCGCATAATGCGCCATATCATACACATCTCCCAGATCCAGGGGGTTGGAAAACTTAATGATTCCCGCATTGCCCATCTTCTGCATACGGCGGTAAAAGTCCTCTCCGGGATCGGCCAGGATAAAACCGTTCTTTTCGCAGATATCTGCCATGATTACGGCAAAACCACCGGCAGGACTCATGACCATAAGCCGGTTTCCCCTGAGGGGGGGAAGATCAAAGGCCTTGGCTGCGCTGATAAAATCCTCGAAATTGTTCAGCCGGATGATCCCGGCTTCCCTGAAAGCAGAATTCATCACGCCCTCATCGGAAGCCAGAGAAGCGGTATGGCTCATGGCCGCCTTCTGACCCGCCTCCGTGGTATTGGATTTATAGATGAGAATGGGTTTATCGATTTTCCGGGCTGCTTCCACCAGGGCTTTGCCATCGGCAATGGACTCCAGATAAATACCGATCACCCGTGTGTCCGGATCCTTGCCCAGGTATTCCAGAAGATCAATTTCCGTTACATTCAGCTTGTTACCGATACTGGCAAATTTGGCCAGTCCCACATTCTCGTTCCTGAGCTGGTTCCACTGAAAAAGCCCCAGCCCCCCGCTCTGGGAAATCAGGGAAAATCCACCGGATGCAGGTTTGAAGGTCGGGACAAAGGGCAGGCAGAGTCCGTTTCGGGTATTGGCCACAGCCAGACAGTTGGGGCCCACAAAACGGACACCATGTTTTCCTGCAATTTCCAGGGTTTTCTGTGCCAGCCTTTCCCCCTCCTCTCCCAACTCATTGAAACCGCCGGACATCAGGGCCAGATGCCGGATACCGAAGCTGCCACAGGCCTCCACCGTTTCCGGAACATAACGGGCAGGAATGAGCAGCACGGCCAGATCCGGAATCATGGGAAGATCTTCCACACGACCATACATGGAAATTCCGGAAACCTGCTCTTCCCTGCCTCCGGGATGTACACCGAAAATCCGTCCCCTGTATCCCCAGCGCAGCAGATTCTCCAGAATCAGGCGGGGAATATTGTCGGATTTTGCGGACAGCCCGAAAATAACGATGGATTCCGGATTGAACAATTTCTCCATAGCCCTGCATCCTCCTTGACCCCAAAGGGTCGGTATGGTTTTTATAAGTGAGTAAAACTCACTTTTTAAATTTAAAAAAACGGCCCCGGACAGCACCACCCCCGTGACGGGGCGCCCCCGTGGGTACTGTCCGAAACCGTCTATGGGGAAAGCGTAACCCCTTCACGCAGCACACGCACCAGCTGACTTGCCACACCCGCCACATCAAGATCCCTGTGGAAAAGAACCCCCCAGAGACAGGTATGCTCTATGGCTCCCAGCAGAATATCCCGCAAAAAACGCACATCCAGATCCTGACGAATCACACGGGATACCCGCCCTTCTTCCAGAAGAGCCTGCAACATACGGCTGTACACCTGCACACAGCCATAGGCACGGCTGGTAAAAAAATCCGGGAGGCTCCGCACCTCAATAAGAATGATACGGGCAAAAACACGCTGACTGGCATAGACAATGACGGTTTCATCAATGAAGGCATGGAGCTTTGCAAACACATCCGTTTCCAGATCCATACGGGCACGAATCCGCAGAATAACCCCTTCAAACATCTCTTCCAGCACCTGATAAAGCAGATCCCGTTTATCCTTGAAATATTTATAAATCAGTCCCTCGGTTACCCCGGCAAGACGGGCAATTTCAGCGGTGGTGATGGCGTCAAAGCCCTGATCCTCCAGAAGAAGGCGCAGAGCCTGCATGATCTTGATTCTTCCGGGAGGCTGCTTTCTTGGAGGTAGAGCCATGCACATTCTCCTCTACAAAATGGAAACAAAAAGGTGAGCGCTACTTACCCTTTTAAACCAACAAAAGTCAATGGTTTTTTTCATAAAAATCAAATCCTTATATGATTTTAAATTCTATAAACGAATAATCATTCAAAAAGAGCAGATCATGTTCCGCGTTGACCCTGTCCGAATACTCCCATAGAATCCTGTCCAGCCTGAGAATGCCATGCCCTTCTCCCCTTTCCCCATGGGAAGAAAGGGCCAAGGATTCACACCAGCATCCGGCTTTTCTCAAAAAATGAAAAGTTACTCCCCTGGCCAGGCATGCCCTTTCCCTGAAAGGCGAAAACAACCGTTCAGTTGACCATACGGCATTGCCCCGTCGCTCCCATGCTGGAGCATGGAAACGACAGCTGAAGTTAAGGTTATCCTCCGAAAAAGGAAAACAGCAAAGCCATGAAAACTTTTTTAATTACCAATGATGACGGCATGGATGCTCCTGGACTGGCAGCTCTGGAAGCCGCCCTCAGGCCCATCGCCCGTGTCGTAATCCTGGCTCCGGACAGCCCCCAGTCCGGCATCAGCCACAGGGTCTCTCTCTGGGAGACCGTTCAGGTGGTGGAAGAAGGCAAAAATCGCTACAGAATTTCGGGAACCCCAGCGGACTGTGTTCGCATCGGACTCAGCCATATCGTCCCGGAAGCAGACTGCGTTTTTTCAGGTATCAACATCGGCGCCAATCTCGGCTATGATATCTATCTTTCCGGCACCGTTGCCGCAGCACGGGAAGCAGCCTTCCAGGGCAAACCTGCCATGGCCCTTTCCCAGTATATTGCTGCCAACAGTCAGCCCAACTGGGAGGCGGCCCGGATTCTCTTAAACAACCTGGTACCCGAATTCCTGAACCTGCCCATCAAAAAAGGAGAATACCTCAACATCAATCTCCCCCAGACATCGCCCCTTCAAACAAAAATTCCGGAATGGCACTTCTGCCATCCGGAAAAAACGCCCTATGATACCTGCATCCGTATCCACAGCCAGCAATATGCCTATACAGCAGACATCCACGCAAGACCGAGACCTGCTGGCTCGGATGTGGATGTCTGTTTTAGCGGCGACGTTTCCGTCAGTCGCCTTTTCATCTGAACACTGTCTTCAGCAGGAGCCGACACCATTTGTCGGCTCCCCCCAAAAGCGCATGTCGTCAGGAAGGATTTTTCTCTTCCGGTACGGAAACCATGACAAAGGCCCGTATCTTCTCAAGACTTTTCGCACCGATCCCCTTCACACGCTGGAGATCCTCAACACTTTTATAAGGACCATTGGCCGTACGCTCCGCAATGATACGCTCTGCGATGGCCTTTCCAATCCCCTTGATCTGCACCAGCTCCTCCACCGTTGCCATGTTCACATCGACCTTGCCCTCCTGAGCGCCCCCCATCCCCGCAATGGCAAGACTGAAAAAAAGAGAAATCAGAAGCACTGCCCACATTTTTCGCAATCCGTTCATAAAGTATTCTCCTCCTTAATCCATGTTAAGGCATGGGCACAACACCTCCGTCGCCGCAGAGAACATCAGATATAACCAGATGATTTTAAACAGATAAATCAGTTAACTATAAAAGTATGTCTCAACAGGCACAAAGGGAACCCAAGCGCAGATGTTAAAAACCGGATGCCAGTCACCCGGAAACCTGCATAAAAAAATCCAGACCCTTACCCTGAAAAGGTATTCTTTTTTAAAAAAAACTCAAAGGATCTGAAAATAAAGAAAAAATGGCTATAACATCATATAGAAAGGAATAAATCGTGGGAGAGAATTTAAAGAATATCGGGGAAAAGGGCAAGTCTTATTTTCGGTATTTACTTTTTTTAAAACGCACAAAAAAACATCAGAAACTCTTTCAGGATGGGTTCAACGCTGTATGGATCCCATGTACGGCTGTTTTCGTCTTTCATGGAAAGGGCATGGAGGCAAAGGCAAGACCTGAAACGGCATGGCTGAGTCCGGATAACACTCAGAAAATCTTTTGGGGGTTCAGAATCCCTGCGGGATCAAAGGCTCGTTTAAGACGCAGCATCAGCGCCTTTTCATCCGGCCCGATCTCCATATCAATATACGGCTGTTTGGAAGTACCAACCCCATGTTCACCGGAAAGCGTTCCTCCAATGGCCAGGGTATAGCGGAAAAGCTCCTCCACAGCCCAGTTCGCCCGGCGCAGGGCCTTGGCATCGTTTTTATCCAGCATGATATTAAAATGGATATTCCCGTCTCCGGCATGACCGAAACTTACCATCATAAGACGGGTCTTTTCCTTGAGCTCCCGTATTTTCTCCACCACATCGGGAATTCTGGAACGGGGTACCACGATATCTTCGTTGATCTTATGCGGCCCATAGCGGAAAAGGGCCGGAGAAACGGCCTTTCGCGCTGCCCAGAGCCGCTTGGCTTCCTCAGCGGAAGCCGCAACCCGTACCTCCCTCGCCCCCATTTTCCGGCAAAGAGCCGCCACATCCTCCACCATACCTGCGGTTTCCGAGGCCCGCCCATCCACCTCAATAATAAGCATGGCACCGGCATCCAGGGGCAGCTCCCCCGGCATACGGGTTTCCGCACAGGCGATAGCCGCCTGATCCATATATTCTATGGTTCTCGGAATCAGTCCCTGACGGATGATCTCAGAAACCGTTGCCGCAGCCTGGTTCATGGCATCGAACACCACCGTCAGAGTACGTACGGATTCGGGCAGGGGCAAAAGACGCAGGGTCATGGCCGTGATCACCGCCAGGGTACCTTCGGATCCCACAATGAGACGGGTGAGATCATAGCCCACCACGCCCTTGGCGGTCTGCACACCCGTCTGAAGGATCTCGCCTGTGGGCAGCACCACCTCAAGCCCCAGCACATAATCCCGGGTAACACCATATTTCACGGCCCTGGGACCACCGGCACACTCGGCAAGGTTGCCGCCTAAGGTACAGAAAGCGGAACTGGCAGGATCCGGAGGATAAAAAAGCCCCCTGGATTCCACAAATTTATGAAAATCCCCGGTGACGACTCCCGGCTCCACCCGGGCCACCAGGTTGTCCGTATCCAGAGACAAAATACGGTTCATGCCCGCCATGACCAGTACCACCCCACCGGCCACAGGAATGGAGCCTCCGGTCATCCCCGATCCCCCTCCCCTGGGCGTTACGGGAATACCATGGCGGGTCGCAAGCGTCATCAGAGCGGCAATCTGACGGGCATCCTTTGCCCAGACTACGGCATCGGGCAGGGCTTTTCCCGATGTGGCGTCATAGCTGTACAGCAAGCGATCGGCCTCGCTGTCGGAAAAGGCATCCGCCCCCACAGCCCCTTGCAGCATTTCCCGCAGCATCCGCCATCCCGGTTTTTTCTGCATCACAGACGACCTCCGTCCAGAAAGTCCTGTAGAATCCGGCTTCTTTAAAAGTCTCCGGACTCAATCTTGCGGCTTAACACCTCAAATTGTCTCGCCAGAGGTGTTTTTTCACGAATCCCCTTTTCCACGGCATTGATGGCATGGATCGCTGTGGCATGGTAGCGGTTAAAACTGCGGCCTATGGCCTGTATGGACTGATCCGTATATTTTCTTGACAGATAAATCCCCATCTGACGGGCCCGCACCAGGGTCTGTTTCCGGGAAGCCGACACAATATCCTCTGCGGACACACTGAACTCCCGGCAGACAATGCCCTTGATGCCCTCCACCGTAATTTTCCGTTTACGGCAGACAATGGTTTTTACAACACTTTCCGCAAGCTCCAGATCAATGGGAACCCCAAGGAGGGAATGCTTGGCCGTCACCCCGATCAGACCGGACTCCAGCTGACGGATATTGTCCTCCAGCTCCCCTGCCAGATATTCCATCACCCGCATGGGCATGTCCACCAGGCTTTCACGGCTCTTTTTCTTTAAAATCCGCAAACGGGTCTGGAAATCGGGCTTTTCAATGGGGGAAACAAGACCTGAGGAAAGGCGGGAACGCAGCTGTTCATTCAGTTTGGGAATATCTGTAGGCAGGGCAGATCCGGAAAAAATAATTTTCTTATCCGCCTCAAAAAGATAATCCAGAGTCATGGCCAGTTCCTGCTGGGTTCTGTCCTTTCCCGTAAGGAAATGGACATCCTCCATAAGAAGCACATCACACTGGGTTCTGTATTTTTCCTTGAAGACATCCATATTATCGGATCGCAGGGCTCCCACCATTTCATTGGTGAAATCCTCCGCTGTCACATAGTAAATGCGCTCTCCCGGATTTTTACCCAGAATATGATGGCCCACGGCCTGGGAGAGATGGCTTTTCCCCATCCCCGTGTGGGAGGAAAGAAAAAGGGTCTTCAGGGTGCCCCCCCGCTGGGCTGCCAGGGAAAGGGCTGCGGTATAGGCAAAATCGTTGTTCTGCCCCACCACAAAACGATCAAAGGTAAAATTTTTACGCAGCATCCGGCCGGAAAGAAGCTGGGAGGCAATCTGGGGAAGTTCCATCTGCTTTTCCACCGGAGCCGAAGGCCGCAGAATCCGGGGACGGGGAGTTCCTTCCCTTTTCTCCAGAATCTGGGGTTCCTGGGAAGCAATGAACCGCACATCCAGCACTTTTCCGCTGACCTTCTCCATTTCACTCCGGATAATACTTCCGTAATGCTCCTGTACCCGCTTCTGGGAAAAAGCATTGGCACAGGCCAGATCCACCGCATCCCCCTCAAAGCGGGCAAGGCCGATGGGTTCTATCCACATGCGATAGCTGTGCGCAGGTACATGTTCTTTGATACTGGCTTTCACACGATCCCAGATAAGTGCGTCCATAAACCTGACTTCCTGATCTTCCCTTGCCGGGTAAAAAAATGTCAACAATCCCATGCCGCAGGAAAAAACATGCCTGTCCCTTTCCCTTCGCATCACTCAGGGGAAAGGTTTGTGTTGAATCCTTACTTTTCCGGCTTCTAGTTTTTACAGAATGAACATGCCGATGGTGCTGTCCGTTTTCCGGACGCAGACAACCATGGTCCTTGAAAAGTCAGACTGTACATAATCCAGTAGTCTGTAGGCGTCAAACCCGGCCCTGAGGCACCAGCAGGCTTTGGGGACAAAAAGGGGAATAAAGATGAAACCATTTGTTTTTAAAGGGATTTACAACAAATATATCCTTCATGGCTTTAAAATTACACCCTTTTCAAAGATCCCGGCTTTTTATAAGGATTTTAAGAAGATCCCTCTCACAGACGACATTCATCCAATCCTGATTACTGCTATTTTCTCCGTTTTTCTTCATTTTTCTTTGAAATACATCCTTATCAACAAACAAAGGCCTGTTTATCCTTCCTTTTTATCCAGACCATGAACAAGGAAAATGAATGAAAAACGGATCAGAAAGATGCAGGGAATCTGTGTTCAAAACCCATGGAGCATCCTGACCCAATACAAAATAAAATATTGATATTTAAAAATAAAATTAAACAGAACCCTTGTGTTCATAAAAAAAATCATGGGGCTGTAGCTGGCCTTCTCCTTTCAAGAGAGCTCTTATGCCCGGAACTGCCTCTCCAGTAGCCCAAATATTTTTTTAACAAAGTGCCATCATTTTTTTCTTTGTTAGACGCAAAAAATCTGTGTTTTCAGATAGGATCCGGAAAATTATGCCCGCATAAAACGATGGACTCCAAAAAAAATTTTGCCTTCTTTGACGCAGAAACGTACATTGGAATGCTTTGTTTTTTTCAAGCCATTTTTTTCCACTTTATTTTTTTACAGCCCGTCCTTCCCAAAGGCTTTCCACCCAGGAGTACAGAAACATATGCTGCCACTTGTTGTCATTACCATGGGTGATCCCGTGGGTATCGGCCCTGAGATCATCGTCAAAGCCCTCTCCGATCCTTCCGTATATAGCCACTGCCATCCTCTGGTACTGGGGGATTCCGGTATTCTCAAGACCGCCATGGCCCTTACGGGAAAGCACCTGCATATCCGGGAAATCGGGAACGATACCCCCCCTTTTTTCCAGCCAGGTACCCTGAATATCCTGCCTCTGAGCCGACTTTCCGCACCTCCCCTATGGGGCCGTCCGGATAAGGAGACGGGAAAAGCCATGGTGCATTACATTCTCAAGGGGATTGACATGTGCCTTTCCGGAGAAGCCGCAGCCCTTGTCACAGGTCCCATCAACAAACACGCCATGAACCTTTCCGGCTATTCTTATAATGGTCACACGGAACTGCTTGCCGAGCGCACGGCAACCCGGGACTATGTCATGATGCTCGCCGGAGACCGCATCCGGGTGAGCCTTGTCACCATCCATACCGCCCTGCGTCAGGTGGCCGATCTCATCACCCAGGAAAAGGTGCGCACCACCCTGCGCATCACCCACAGGGCTCTGGTGGAGCGCTTCGGGATTCCCGCACCCACCATTGCCGTGGCGGCCTTAAACCCCCATGCGGGAGAATCCGGCATGTTCGGGGATGAGGAAAGCCGTATTCTCCAGCCCGCACTGGAACAGGCGCGCAGTGAGGGCATTGATGCCCAGGGGCCCTTTCCACCGGACACCCTCTTTTACCATGTGGATCAGGGGCGCTTTGATGCCGTTGTGGCCATGTACCACGATCAGGGACTCATTCCTTTCAAAATGCGCCACTTTGAAGACGGGGTCAACACCACCCTGGGGCTGCCCATCATCCGCACCTCCGTAGACCATGGCACCGCCTATGATCTTGCCGGAAAGGGACTGGCGGATGAACGGAGCCTGCTGGCAGCCATCCGCATGGCAGCCCTCCACGCCAGCAATGTCCGGAGACGATAAAAATATTTCCATCCGTATTATGGATATTCCCCGCACCATCAGAAGGATCAGACCACATGGAAACCGATCAAATCCGCATCCGGGGTGCCCGCCAGCACAACCTGAAAAACATTGACGTGGATCTTCCCAGAAATCAGCTGGTGGTCATTACAGGGCTTTCAGGCTCCGGCAAATCCACCCTGGCCTTTGACACCCTCTACGCCGAAGGCCAGCGCCGCTACGTGGAGTCCCTTTCCACCTACGCCCGCCAGTTCCTTGGCCGCATGGACAAACCCGATGTGGACACCATCGAAGGGCTTTCCCCCGCCATTGCCATTGAACAGAAAACCGCCAGCCATAACCCGCGCTCCACCGTGGGGACAGTGACAGAAATCTACGATTACCTGCGCCTTCTTTATGCACGGGTTGGTGTTCCCCACTGCCCCGAATGCCATCAGCCCATCTCCGCCCAGAGCCTTGACCAGATCATGGAAAGGCTGGCCACCCTTCCGGAAGGCAGCCGTATCCTCATCCTCTCCCCTCTGGTCACCCAGCAGAAGGGAACCCATGAAAAGCTCTTTTCCAGACTGAAAAAGGACGGTTTTTCCAGGGTACGGATCAACGGAAAAATCCATGAGCTGGAAGAAATCCCCGTACTGGCCAAAACCAAAAAGCACAGCATCTCCGTCGTTATTGACCGCCTCATCATTAAACAGGGCATTGAAACCCGGCTGGCCGATGCCATTGAGCTGGGCATGAAAGAAGGCTCCGGAGTGGTCTCCGTCCTGATTCCCGAGACGGAAGAAGAACTGCTCTTCAGTGAAAAGGCTGCCTGCCTAAGCTGCGGCATCAGCTTCCCCGAACTTTCCCCGGCAAGTTTTTCCTTCAATTCCCCCCAGGGGGCCTGCCCCGCCTGTGACGGCCTGGGCAGCAGCACGGCCTTTGATGCGGAACTCATTGTACCGGACACCTCTCTTTCCCTGCGGGAAGGTGCCGTTCTGCCCTGGGCAGGGAAAAACTCCATGGCTTTTTCCGAATTTCTCGAAGCCCTGACCACCCATTTTGAAACGGACATCTACACCCCCTTCGAAAAACTTCCCAAAGCCTGTCAGGACGCCATTCTCCACGGTACGGGCAAGGTACAGCTTCCGTTTTACTACGAAAAAAATGGCCGGAAAATCGCCTACAAAAAAACGGTGGAAGGGATTCTTCCCAATCTGGAACGCCGGTATCTGGAAACGGACTCCCCTCAGATGCGGGAGGAAATCCAGCAGTACATGACCTTTATGCCCTGTACGGTCTGCGAAGGCACAAGACTCAATCCTTTGAGCCGTTCCGTACGGATAGCGAAAAAAACCATTGCTGAATTCACGGCGCTTTCCGTGGACGAGGCCCTGAGCTTCAGTCGCAGCATCTCCCTCGACGGCAGCAAGGCCCAGATCGCAGCCCCCATTTTAAAAGAGATCGGCGATCGCCTTGGGTTTCTTGCCAATGTGGGGCTGGGGTACCTCACCTTAAGCCGCAGTGCCACTACCCTTTCCGGCGGAGAGAGCCAGCGCATCCGCCTTGCCACCCAGGTAGGTTCCAAACTCACGGGTGTGCTCTATGTCCTGGATGAACCCAGTATCGGACTCCACCAGCGGGATAACCTGAGACTGCTCGCCACCCTCATGCAGATGCGGGATCTCGGCAATACGGTTCTCGTGGTGGAGCATGATGAAGACACCATACGGGCTGCGGATTTTGTGGTGGATATGGGGCCCGGCGCAGGGGTGCATGGTGGAGAAGTGGTTTTTGCGGGAACGCCCAAGGCCATGATGGCGTGTACCGCCTCCCTCACGGGCCAGTTTCTTTCGGGAAAGCGCAGCATTGCCGTACCCGCCGTCCGCAGAAGCCCCAAAGGGTTTCTCCGGGTGGTGGAAGCGTCGGCCAACAATCTCAAAAACATCACAGCCGCCTTCCCCTTAGGCTGCTTTACCTGCGTTACCGGGGTTTCCGGTTCCGGAAAATCCACCCTTGTTCTGGAAACCCTGAACAAGGCTCTGGCAAGACGCTTTTACCGTTCCAGGGTAGTGGTGGGCAGACACAGCCATATGGAGGGACTCGAAGCCGTGGACAAGGTCATCAACATTGACCAGTCTCCCATAGGCCGCACCCCCCGCTCCAATCCCGGTACCTATACAGGACTCTTCACCCACATCCGGGAACTCTTCGCCCAGACCGCTGAAGCCAGGGCCAGGGGCTACAAGGCCGGTCGTTTCAGTTTCAACGTCAAGGGCGGACGCTGTGAAGCCTGCACAGGGGACGGCATCATCAAGATTGAAATGCACTTTCTGCCCGACATCTACGTAGCCTGCGATGTCTGCCGGGGCCAGCGCTACAACCGGGAAACCCTGGAAGTCCACTACAAGGGCAAGACCATTGCCGAAGTTCTCGACATGACGGTGAATCAGGCCCTTCAGTTCTTTGAAAACATCCCCGCCATCCGCAACAAACTGGAAACTCTTTCCGATGTGGGCCTTGGCTATGTACGCATCGGCCAGTCCGCCACCACCCTGTCCGGAGGCGAGGCCCAGCGTATCAAACTTTCCAAGGAGTTAAGCAAACGGGGCACGGGAAAAACGGTTTATATTCTGGATGAACCCACCACAGGCCTGCACCTTGAGGACGTGGCAAGGCTTCTTTCCGTACTCGACCGTCTGGTGCAGAACGGCAATACCATCATCGTGATCGAACACAACCTGGATGTAATCAAGTACGCGGATCATATCATTGATATCGGGCCGGAAGGCGGAGACGGCGGGGGAGAGATTCTTGCCGCAGGTACACCCGAGGAAGTGGCGGAGGTGACGGCCTCCCACACGGGTCGTTTTCTGAGACCCCTGCTGGGCCTCGATCCGGAGCTGTCCTGAAACGGAAAAAACCCGAAGTAAGGCATCTTGTATTTATTCAGTAAAATCAAACATTTTTCTTTTTTAAATCTGATTACCATCTTTCTTCAGCTATCGTTCCCATGCTCCAGCGTGGGAACGCACTTCCGGGCGCTCCTGCGCCCAAGGCCAGTATCCTCGGGAATTCCTTCTCTGGGAACTGGGTATTGACAAAGCACCGGGATGATCCAGACCAAAAAAGATGGAGCGCATCCAGTTTCTGAATGCCATACAAGCGTTTGGGGCATGACAGTGTTCCGGTATTCAAGGCGCTGGAGCGTCTCAAGATGCATTCCTACGCTGGAGCGTGGGAACGATGAGTTCAATGCTGCATGGGCAAAATCTGCGATTGCATGGCTGAGTTAAGGTGGTAATGAAATTTTGAAATGGGCCGAATGTGAGGGAAAAAAGCTGTAAAAGGCATCTGCCCATTGACTTTTTCTGAAGATTTTAAAGGGCTGCCAAAGTCAGGAAGGCCCTGCTGAGTCGTTACGGCATCGTGCAGAAACAGCAAGGGCCGGATTCCCAAAATGGGAATCCGGCCCCTGTTTCTGTCTCTCTTTACTGCCAGCCCCAAAGGGGCCTCAACTGCTTACTTGGCGCCCAGAAGGGAGGCAATCACCTCGGCCTGGGGGTGTGCATAGATCAGAATCAGGGACACAACCAGTGCATAGATACACAGGGATTCGATCATGGCCAGACCGATGAGCATGGTAACGGTTACCTTACCGGAAGATTCGGGATTGCGGGCGATGCCTTCAACGGCGGCCTTCAGACCCATACCCTGGGCCAGACCACAGAGGGATGCAGCAATGGCCAGACCAAAACCAGCGGCGGTAACACAGGCGATGAAAAACTGCAGTGCATTTGCTTCCATTGTAAAGCCTCCTTGACTTCTTTCAATAAACCCCAAAAATCAGTAATAGGTGATATCGAAAACAGGACCCCAAGTTTGCCTGTTGTTCGCTGAATCAGTGTGCATGCTCCATGGCTCCGGTAAAGTACATGACCGAAAGCAGGAAGAACACAAAAGCCTGTACCAGAGCCACAAAGATGCCCATGGCCATGATGGGCAGGGGCGCAAAGAAAGCACCTGCCAGAAAAAAGAGAATCATCAGAACCAGTTCATGCCCCATCATGTTACCGAAAAGACGGAAGGAGAGGGAAAGAACACGGGCCAGATGGCCAATGATCTCAATGGGAAGAATAATGGGTATCATCCACCATACAGGGCCTGTGAAGTGATGGATATAATGAATACCATGGTACTTCACCCCGATGAAGTGGGTCATAAAAAAGACCACCAGAGCACAGGAGGCTGTGGTGTTGAGACTGGCCGTAGGCGGAAAAAATCCGGGAATCAGCCCCACCAGGTTGCTCACAAACACATAGATGAATACCGTACCCACGATGGGAAAGAACCAGCGGCCTTCTTCTCCCGTGTTTTCCACCATGAATTCCTCAATATTGGAAATGAGAACCTCAAAAAAGTTCTGCAATTTCCCGGGTATCATGGTGATACTGCGGGCTGCCAGAAAACCGATGCCGATGAGCAGGGTCATGACCACCCAGGAGTACACCACATGGGGATAGGCATGGGCAAAATGCCCCAGCCCGATCTTTTCAAAAAGCCAGCTGAAGATAAGAAAGGGATGCTCCACGTTACGTCGCCTCCTTACTGGAGAAAATTTTAATCAATGCCACGATCGTCGCACAAAACAAGGTGACGACAACGACCGAAAGTCCCAGAACCAAGCCTAAGGGCGACACAAACCGCCCGAGAATCAAAATGAAAATAACGATACCACTGAGGATGAAACGCAAATAATACTTGGCAATAATGCTGTGTACAGCAGCCAGATGGGGAGGCTTCAGAGCTTTTTTCAGGGTTCGGGCCAAAAGATGAAAATTAAGGGCCACAATCAGCCCTCCAAAAAAAACGCCCCGGAAAAAGGCCGGATCTCCCAGCCAGAGGGCAAAGAGACAGAAAAGCGCCAGCACCACCCAGTTCCCCCGGGAAACAAAAAGAACCAGACGTTCCTGAAACTCCATCAGGCTCTCCCCATTCTGCGGATCATCCAGAGAATATGCCGAAAGGCTGCCGCAATCCCCAGAAGAAGACCTCCAAAGGTGCCAAAGGGCTGAATTTCCAGCCAGCGATCCAGCAGAACTCCCATAAAAACACCAATGAAAACGGAAAAGGCCACACTCATGCCCAGGCTTCCATAGGTCGCCAACTCCCGCATCATTTTAAATGTTTCTTTTTGCATGATATTCCTTACGGAAATCTTTCAGAAAACCATACCGCAAAGAACCTTCTGCAGCAGAATGGGCTTCCAATACCACAGGCTTCAGGGCCAGGTCAATGTGAAATTCTTTTTTAACGGGCTTTTTCATGAAAAGAACACATGCCCACAGCTTCCTTCTTCCGCCACCTGACCGATACCCACAGCAGCAATTCCCGCATCCCGCAGGGCCTGAAGACAGTCTGCGGCTACAGCCCCGTCCAGAGCGGCAAGGAGCCCCCCCGAAGTCTGAGGATCCACCATAAGATCCTGCAAGCTGCGCTCCACTCCAGCCTCAAAGGAAATTCCCTCCCCACAGAACTCCCGGTTCCTGTAAGCCCCACCGGGGATAAGCCCCATGGCCGCATAGTCCCGGACTTCGGGAAAAAGGGGAACCGCCGCCGTCTGCACCCGCAAGAGGCAGCTGCTGGCTCTTGCCATTTCCAGGGCATGGCCTGCAAGGCCAAAGCCCGTGATATCCGTCATGGCATGGACGCCAAAACGGCAGAAAATCTCAGAAGCCCCTGCATTCAGGGTTTTCATGGCAGAGATCAGGGTTGCCGCAGCCCCGGCTGAAGCCAGTTTCCCCTTGATGGCCGTGGTCAGCACCCCCGTACCGATGGGTTTGGTGAGGATCAGCACATCCCCCGCCACAGCCCCACCGTTTCGCACCATCTTCTCCGGATGCACAAGGCCTGTGACGGAAAGTCCGTATTTGAACTCCGCATCCTCCACACTGTGTCCGCCGAGAAGCACGGCTCCGGCTTCTTCGATCTTCTCAAGACCGCCCGCCAGCACCTCCTGAAGCAGGGATTCCGGCAGATCCCCTGCGGGAAAGCAGACGATATTGAGGGCGGTAATGGGCCTTGCCCCCATGGCATAGACATCGCTCAGGGAGTTGGCTGCGGCAATGCGGCCAAAATCCATGGGATCGTCCACCATGGGGGTGAGAAAATCGAGGGTCTGCACCAGGGCAAGATCGGAAGAAAGACGAAAAACCCCCGCATCCTCGCTGTTTTTCGTTCCCGCCAGCACCTCCGGCGGACATTTGGGCTTTAAGCCCGCCATCACACGCTCCAGAACCCCCGGAGCCAGTTTGGCCGCTCAGCCTGCAGCCCTGACCTTTTCCATGAGAAGCGGTCTTTTCACCTCCGTCTTCATTGTTTTTTCTCTCCCTTGAGATAGCCATGGCGGACCGCATAGCCCGGAAAAAGCCTTACCGCATCCTTCAGGGGAATAAAGCCCATGAAGGCCCTGGCCCGCATCATGCGGATGCGTCCGGGAATGCCCATAAATTTTCCAGGCCCCCTTTTTCCAAAGAGGGAAAAATCCGGAGAAAAATTGCGGTTGTTCACCCCGAAATGCTCCGTTGCCAGGGCCAGATGCACAATCTGCCGCCAGTTTCGGGCAACATACCCCATACGGAAAAGCATTTCCTTCAGTTTTTTTTCATATTTTCCCATGTTCAGGACTCCTTCATGTCCAGTCGTTCTCTTATTCAAGGCCGATGACCGCACCCAGCCGCCCCGTCCGGCCTTCCCTCCGGTAGGAAAACCAGCGATCCTCGCAACGGGTGCAGGCTCCCAGATGGGCGATGTGGTCTGGCTTCAGCCCGCAGCCCTCCAGCTGCATCCGGGTGATGCCCCAGAAATCAAAATGGCTGTCCCCCCTCTGAAAAGCTGAAAATTCCGGAGGCAGTTCCTGTCGCCAGTGGATAAACTCTGCACAGCAGGGCCCCAGAGAAGGCCCGATCCCCGCACGGATATCCTCAGGACGGCAGCCGAATTCCCCCATGAGGGTTTCCACGGTTTTTGCCGCAATGTTCTGAACACTGCCCCGCCATCCGCTGTGGCTTGCGGCCACCACCCTTTTCACGGGATCGGCAAAAAGAATGGCCTGACAGTCCGCCGTCTGGATCAAAAGGAGTTTTCCAGGAATGTCGGTACACAGGGCATCCGCTTCCTCAGCGTCGGAATCGGCCAGACCATCCCCCCTGCCGTGGGAAGCCCCAATCCGGATTACCCGGTCTCCATGCACCTGCTTCAGGCCCACAAGATCCATCCCACCCCCGAAAAAAGCCAAAACCCGCCTGCGGTTTTCCGCAACATAAAGATCTCCCTCACCATGGGAAAAATTAAGACTCGCCATGGGCGAAGGACTCAGGCCGCCATGACGGTCAAAAAAACCATGCAACACACCGGGAAGCTTCAGGATGTCCAGAGTATGGGGAGAAAAAATCATGGGGCATAGACCTCCGGCCTGCGCTCCCTGAGGCAGGGAATGGTCTGGCGGTAGTTCTCCAGCAGGGAAAAATCAAGCCTTGCCGATGCAGCCCCCGGATCCTCACCGGGATCGCTGAGGATCTGGTCTGTGGGCGACACCACAAGGGAACCGCCCGCATAGGAAAGCTCCCCATCCTGGCCGCAGCGGTTGGAGGCCACCACAAAAAGCTGATTTTCAATGGCCCTGGCCCTTGCCAGGGTGCGCCAGTGACTTTTCCGCATGGACGGCCACTGGGCGGATACGGCAAGGAGCTTTGCCCCTTTGTCCATGAGGGTGCGGGCCAGTTCGGGAAAGCGCAGATCATAGCAGATCAGAACCCCCAGAGGCCCTGCCGCGGTCTCAAAGACCGGGGCCGCATCCCCTGCGGCAAAGCCCCGTCCCTCCCCCCCTGCGGTAAAAAGATGGGTTTTGCGGTAAAACCCAGCCACACGACCGTCACTGTCCAGCACATGGGCCGTATTGAACACCCTGCCACCGGAAAACTCCGGCAGGCTGCCCACGATGACAAGCTTTTTCTTTACGGCAATACCGGAAAGTTCCTCCAGAATTTCAGGGCTTTTCCGGGCATGGTCTTCCAGGTGGGGATAATCAAAACCGCAGGACCACATCTCCGGCAGCACCACAAGACCGGGCGGACAGTCTTCCAGAGCCTGCATCACGGTGTTGCGGTTTTCGGCCATCCGGCCCCGAAGCACATCGAACTGAAACACGGTTGCCAGCAGCTCTTGCATACAAAAACTCCTCTTTTGACAGAATATCCATGGGTTTCAGCCCCTAAGGCCTGTGTCCTGCGGTGAGCACGGAAACGGACAAAGCCCCGGCGGCCCTCAGCACCCTGGCGCAGGCTCCCACCGTAGCCCCCGTTGTGAAGACGTCATCCACCAGCAGAAGATGTTCGCCATCAGCCCCGGCTGTCACGCCAAAGGCATCCTTCACATTGGCTTTCCGGGCTTCCCTGCCAAGGCCGGTCTGGGATTGGCCCTGATGGAGGCGCACAAGACTTCGGGTATCCAGAAGGGGGCCATGCCCCTTTTCCCACCCTGCTGCCTCCATGAAGGCCATCGCCAGAAGGGATGCCTGATTGAAGCCCCGCTGGCGCAGGCGTTCGGGGGTCATGGGCACGGGCAGCACCCGATGGGGAAGCCGAAAATTCTGCTGATAAAAGGTTTGAGCCATGAGTATCCCCAGGGGAGCCGCCAGTTCCGTCCGGCCACGGTACTTGAGGCGGTGGATGATGTCCACGAGTTTCCCCTCGTAAAGGCAGGGGGCCCTTGCCATCAGAAAGACCGGAGACGATTCAAGGCAGCGTCCGCAGACATGATCCTCTGCGGCGGACGGCAGGGGCAGCCCACAGACCCGGCAGAGGGGGGAAACAAGGGGAGATACTCCCGTCTTGCAGTCCGGACAGAAAAAGGGAGCCAGCAGCGTCTCCCCCACCCCGGCATCAGGCCAGGAAAGGGGCCTGCGACAGAGCCGACAGGCATCGGGTAAAAGCCCTCGGGCACATAAGCGCAGCCAGGAAAAAAATGTCACCCTTCCCTCCATCCGAATCCCATTCCGTTCAGATCCCCTTCCATGCCAATGGCATAGGCGGCGCGGCTTCCCATGTCAAACATTTTCACCTTTCCTGCCTGCCTTCCCTCCCCATGACCCCGTTCATCCCCTTTTTCATCCTTGACGCCCGTCTTCTGCCAGATTAGGAAAAGCAGCAGTTTTCACACCTGTCCCCCAACCCCCCATCCGCCCCATGGCAGTCAAGGAGCCCCATGCGCATCATACTCATTGCCCCCCCCTACCCCCTGCAACAGGCCCCATCCCCTCCCTTAGGCCTCTGTTATGTGGCAGCCGCCTGCCTTGCCCAAGGCGCTGAGGTGAAGATTCTTGACTTTATTGTGGCTCCCTGGAGCCCTGAAATCCTTCAAAAGAGCTTTGAGGAGTTTCAGCCCGATGTCATCGGTATCACCGCCGTCACCATGACCGCTCCCGAAGCCGTGGAAATCCTCCGGGCCGCCAAAAAAATCCGCCCCCAGACCCTCTGTTTCATGGGAGGCCCCCACGCCACCTTTGACGCCGAAAATCTTCTGAACGATACGCCGGAACTGGATCTCATCGTTCTCGGAGAAGGGGAGGCCACCCTGGCCGAGCTTGTGCCCCGGCTCCGGAATCCCGGAACCTGGAAAGATATCCCAGGGCTTGCCTTCAGGGGAAAAGAAGGCCTTGTCTTCACTCCCAAACGCCCCCACATTGAGGATCTCGACACCCTTCCCCTGCCCGCACGGCATCTTCTGCCCATTTCCCGGTATCAGGCCCTGGGCTTCCCCGTGAGCATCATCACCAGCCGGGGCTGCCCCAATGGCTGCATCTTCTGCCTTGGCCGCAAGATGGTGGGAGCAAAAGTCCGGCACCGCAGCGCGCCTCTGGTGGTGGACGAGATTGAAGGGCTGCTTGCCATGGGCTTTTCCTACATCAATATTGCAGACGATCTTTTCACCGCCAATGCCCAGCGGGTGGAGGCCTTCTGCGAGGAAATCCGCAAACGGGGCCTCAGCTTTTCCTGGAGTGTCTTTTCCAGGGTCAATACCATCAACGCCCATCTTCTGGGTCTCATGAAGGCCGCAGGCTGTGTGGCCGTGAGCTTTGGCATTGAGTCCGGATGTCCGGACATGCTCAAACGGGTGAAAAAGGGCATTACCCTGGATCAGGCCCGTGAGGCGGTGGCCGCCTGCCGGGAGACGGGTATGCGGGCCCACGCCTCCTTCATGGTGGGGCTTCCCGGCGAAACGGAAGAAAGCCTGAGGCTTACCCAGGCTTTTCAGGATGAATTGGGCATTGAATCCGGGTATCACTTCCTCTGCCCCTTTCCCGGCACCACGGTACGGGAAAAAATTGAAGACTATGACATGGAAATTCTCACCAGCGACTGGCGGCTTTATGATGCGGACAGCCCTGTGGTGCGTACAAAGGGCGTTTCCCCGGAGCGCATGATGGCCTTTGTGGAAGAAAGCTACGCCCCCCTCCATGCGGAATGGAAGGTGATTCAGGACAGAGTGGCCGCAGGCGGGGGCACGGAAGAGGAAAAGCTCCGGGTGCTGGGCAACCGCCGCATGGAGCTGATCTTCGCCATCCTTTCCAAAGATCTTCTGGAAGAAGCCGGGATTTTTTCTCCGGAAGAAGATCCCCTTCCTGCCCTCAGCAAAGCCATCAGCCGCCTGACCGGAGAAGAAGAGGAGTTTTCCACCTTCATCATGGAAGACCTTGCCCGCAAAAACCTCATCGTCCGGGAGAAAAACCGCTGGATCTGGGCGGAGCTTCCCTTTGCACAGGAAACAGGGGCAGGTACTGTGAAGCGCAGTGCATGAAAACAGGGATGAGAATGCCCAAAGAAAATAACCGTAAAGAAAGTGGGGTGGATCGGACTTTCCCTCTGGATTCTGGTCATCACTTTTCTTGCAGGGCTGATTCTCCGGATTTTCTGATTTCATCTCAAAACTAAAACTGATTACCATCTTTCTTCAGCTATCGTTCCCATGCTGGAGCATGGGAACGCCATACCGGGCGCTCCTGCGCCCAGTGCCAGCATCCTCGGGTATCCCTTCTCTGGGAAATGGGTATCAACAAAGTGCCGGGACGATCCAGCCCCAAACATGGGGCGTAGACGCTGGAGCGAGGGAAAAGGCATGGCTGAGTCAGAGTCGTAATCCGTAAGAAAACAGACTCTGCATGGTCATTTTTGAGACAGCAAATGGTATGGAAAAATCATGAAAGCACTGTTGCGCCAATACGCTTCAGACTTTCAAAAGTCACCTTCATAGCCGTTTCGAGCATAACGCCCCGCCTCTAAAGTGGGTACAAACCATAAAAGGTGGTACCGTCCCCTTCCGATGAGGTGAAAAAAACCTCCCCCCCGAGATAACGCTCCGTCAGAAGTTTAATGCTGTAGGTGCCAAGGCCCCTGCCTGCGCCCTTGGTGGAAAAGGAACGCTGGAAAACCTGAAGCTGGATGTTCCTTGGCATAAAGGCAGGATTGTGAACGGAAAAACGGATTCTGTCCCCTTCCCTCCGGCAGCCAAGGGTGACGGTATCACCGGGCTGTGAGGCTTCCAGGGCATTTTTGGTCATGTTGCCCAAGACCCGGAAAAGGAGGGCCTTGTCACTTTCCAAAACCACATCCTCCGAATCCGGATCGAGATGCAGTGTTTTTTCCTTTCCAACCTCATGACTCTGATAAAGACCGGCAATTTCTTTTATGAAATCAAGAGAATGAATGGTAACAGGCTGCACCTGAAGTTCATTGTTCTCCGCATTGGCAAGATCCCTCTGGGAACGAATTTCCTCCACAAGCTTGGCCGCACCGCTGTAGATCATACTCCTGAACTCATCCAGGGTTTCCGGTGAGGATACGGAGAGAAGCTCGGAAAGCCCGCGTACGCCCACTGCGGTGTTCATGATGTCGTGAAAAAAAATCCTCTCCAGAATGCGTCTGCGCTTGTCTGCACTGATATCCTTTACGGCATAAACCGTATAGTCAGTACCAGCCACCTGCAACTGCGAGGTTTTCACCTGAAGATCCAGGGCATCGCCGGAACCCTTCTGAAGAATCCGGCATTCCTTGAGAGCCGGCATCCCCCTCTGGGAAGACAAAATACCCTGGGCGACCCCGCATTCCCGGCAGAATTCCGTGGTGCCGCAGCCTCCTTCCGTTTCAAAAGCATGGACACAGCGCAGGGCCTCACCGGGACGCAAGCCTTTGATGGCTTTAAAATCCACTCCCAGGGCGGCAAGAAAACTCCCGTTGGCATAGACGATCTGCCGTTCCGGGTTCAGGATCAGCAGGCCTTCGGAGATGCTGTCATAAAGCTTTTCAATATACGGATGATCCAGAAGTGAAACGACCTGCTCTTCCACGCTTTTCTCAGAAGCCCTTTCAGGCGGGGCAAAATCCGTTTTCATGCTACACATCTCCCATGGTGACCCGTTCCAGTTCATCAAGGCTGGTGAGACCCGCCAGCACCTTTTTCATGCCATCGTACCGCATGGGCCGAAAACCCGCCTCCCTTGCCATTTCATTGATTTCAAGGATGGATGCCCCTCTGGCGATGAGGGCACGCACAGCTTCCGTCATCACAAACACCTCATGGATGGCAAGCCTGCCGCTGTAGCCCGTGTCGTTGCACTCCGCGCATCCTCTTCCCCGGTAAAAAAACACTTCCGACAGATCCATGGAGTCGTCCCAGTGAAAGTATCTTCTCAGCACCTCCCCTTCAGGCCTGTAGGCTTCCTTGCAATGGGTACAGATTTTCCGCACCAGACGCTGGGCCATGACGCCCACAATGGAAGGGGCCACGAGGTAAGGCTCCACCCCGATTTCCATGAGCCGGGTCACGGCCTGAAGGGCCGTGTTGGTGTGCAGGGTGGCCAGTACCAGATGCCCGGTCAGGGCCGCCTGGGAAGCGATTTTCGCCGTCTCCAGATCCCGGACTTCCCCCACCAGAATGACATCGGGATCCTGACGGAGAAAAGCCCGCAGGGCGGAGGCAAAGCCAAAATCAATGGCATGGTTGACCTGCACCTGATTCAGACCGGGAAGCCGGTATTCCACGGGGTCTTCTATGGTCATGATATTGATGCCGGGTCTGTTCAGATACTTGAGGACGGAAAAAAGGGTGGTGGATTTTCCCGATCCCGTGGGGCCTGTGACAAAAAAAATCCCGTTGGGCGCATCGGCGGTTTTTTTTAGCCCCAGATAACTGGCCTTTGAAAAATTTAACTTTTCAAGATCCGGCACCTCCGTATCCTGAAGCTGGCCCAAAGCCCTAAGAACGATTTTCTCCCCGTAAATGGCGGGAACGGACGACATCCTGAAATCCACGGAGCGTCTGGTTAAAGGAAGACTGACACGACCGTCCTGGGGCCTGCGTTTTTCCGTGATATCCAGCCCTCCCATGATCTTCAGACGTGAGCTTAAGGGGGCTGCAAGGGTTTTGTCCAGCTTCAGCCTGTCCTGAAGAACCCCGTCAATGCGGAACCGTATGCACAGCTCCTCTTCCTGGGGATCCAGATGGATGTCACTGGCCCTTTCCTTCAGGGCAAGCAACAACAGATTTCTGGAAAAAGCGATAATGGCCTGATCCCTGGAAAAAGCCTCCACCTGTTCCAGACTGAGCCTCTCCCTGTTTTTGAAAAGAGGGCTTTCCGACAGGGCCGCAAGCTGACTGTTCAGGCTGTCATCGGACTGATACTGCACATCAATGGCGCTTACAATCTCATCGGGCAGGGCGAATACGGGGCTGAGCTGACAGCCCGTAAGCCGCACAGCCTCGTCAAGGATATGGATGTTCAGGGGCGAAGCCATGGCCACCGTGACCACACCATGACCCTCGTAGAGGGGAAGAATAAGATGCTTTCTGGCAAAAGCCTCGGGAAGCTTCTGCACAGCGGCGGCCTGAAAAAGGGTTTTTGAAAGATTCACATAGGAGACCCCCATGGCATCTCCCCAGAGTTTGGCCAGAACATCCTTTTTGGCAAGGCCCTTCTGCATCAGGGCTTCGAGAAGATCGAGCGAAGCTTGGGGATGGGCTTTGGCATATTCCGAAGCCGCTTCGGAGGAGAGGATGCCCTCAGCAATCAGGCTGTCCAGAAACCTTGTTTTCGGTGTCACGGCGGGCTCCTTTTTTCTTTTTTAAGAGCAGCATGTTCCGGATATCGTCCTGTTTGACCTTCCCACTCCCGGAGGGCTTGAAAAAACTGCGGTCTTCCTCCAGTTCCGCCAGCATCTGCTTCAGATCATAGGTAGTTTTCTGAACACTTTTTTCGGACACAGGCCCCCCTCTCATGGGTTTCTGTAGGCATCCCAGGTTTCCTTAATTATTTTTTTCATTTCCTCAAGGGGCGTATCCTTTAAAAGATAGTTGGACGCTCCCAGCTCCAGACATTTTTCAACGGTTTTAACGTCCGCAACGGAGGTCAGCATGATGATGAGAGCGTCCGGGGAGAGTTCCATGATCTCCTTTAAGGCATCCACCCCTGTTTTGACGGGCATGTTGATGTCCAAAAGTGTGATATGGGGCCTGTGAACCCGGTACAGTTCTATGGCCTCCGCCCCGTTTTTCGCTTCTCCCGCCACCTCAGCGCCCATGGAAAGAGCCATGGATTTGAACATGAGCCGCAGATGGGCCTCATCATCGGCAATCAGCACCTTGAGTTTCTTTTTTTCCGTCATGAAGTACCGATCCTTTTTTCTTAATGTTCGCTAACATTAACTGCACACCGTTACCGGTGTGGACGAATCTGTCAAAGCTTTCAACAGAACATTGAAAGCGCCTGTTACGTCCCGGTCTGCCCAAGACCCGTTGAGCAGCGGAATACGTTTTGCACCACCGATATTCCGGACTTCTCCGGTCTGGGGGTGGGTTTTACTGGTATATTCTTCCGTGACATCCAGAACCGTCTTTCCGCGCTGGGATGCTTTCCATTTCAGGAACATCTTGAAGCGGTAATGGGCAAAGGTCAGCATGGAACGCACGGTTTTGGAGCGGATTTTTCGCCTGGCCTTAGAAGCCATGTCCTTTGTTTCAAAGGTCGGGAGAAGGATGCAGTCGAAGTTGTCCGTCAGGAAACGGGCTGTTTTGTGATGCAGATCGTCAATGAGGTTTTTGATTTTTTGCTGTATCCTGCGGATGGCTTTGGTCAGGCTGCGTTTCTTCTGGCTGTTGTTTGAAAGACTGCGTTTTGAGAACAGTTTGTCCAGGTGAAAGCACAGCCTCTGGATTCTGCCAAGGTCTCCTTCTCCGATCTTTCCGGAGAACTCGGGAGAGTAAAAGGCCATGAAGGTTCGGACTCCGGGGTCTAGGGCAACAATGCGTCCTTGGTTCTCGGATCGCGCCGTGCTGCACTTGTGCGGAGTCGAAAGCCACCAGGCGTTGAACCGCCAGATCAGGCGGGAGTCCATGGGGTTTTCCGGAAGGGGTTCTGTGAAACGAAGTCCTTTTCCGGAGATTCTTGGGTAAATGCC
>NZ_JCANVJ010000025.1:0-56100 GCF_059569355.1 Desulfobotulus sapovorans DSM 2055
CTGGACAAACACCCATCCATCAGGATTCATCATTTCTTCGGAAACCGCTGATCCTTCTGGACAAACACCCATCCATCAGGATTCACTTTTCATGTTATGGCAACTGTTTATTTGCTTATTTGACAAGTGTACTTGATGAGATTAAGCTTAAAAAAGGCTTAGGTATGATAAAATCATTCATTCATAAAGGGTTAGAAGAATTTTATTGGTTTGGAAACAAAAAAGGAATTCAAGCAAAACACTCAAATAAAATAGGATTGATTCTTGATCTTTTGGACAAAGCTGACAATATTTCAGTTATGAATTTTCCAGGATCTTATTTACATCTTTTAGAACCAAAGCAAAACAAAATTTGGTCTATCAAGGTCTCTGGAAATTGGCGTATAACTTTTAAATTTGATAGCGGTAATGTTTATATTATCAACTATATAGATTATCATTAAGGATTATAACGATGAATATAAAAAGAAAAAGATGCCCAAGTCATCCTGGGGCTATTTTAAGAGAATTATATATGAAACCATTGAAAATTTCAGTGACACAATTTGCAAAGGATATAGGTGTTTCTCGAAAAACTATCTCTGGAATTGTCAACGAAAAAGTATCTGTCACATCAGAAGTGGCATTTCGTCTTTCAAAAGCATTTCCTAATTCAACATTTGATAGTTGGATAGGTCTTCAGAAAGAATATGACTGTTGGCACATAGAGAATAATAATAAAAATTTGAAAATAAAACCTTATACAACGGCTTTAAAGGA
The DNA here is from genome assembly GCF_059569355.1 of Desulfobotulus sapovorans DSM 2055. Lineage (NCBI taxonomy): Bacteria > Pseudomonadati > Thermodesulfobacteriota > Desulfobacteria > Desulfobacterales > Desulfobacteraceae > Desulfobotulus > Desulfobotulus sapovorans. The sequence goes on from NZ_JCANVJ010000025.1 coordinate 760, forward strand.
AGTTTGCAGTATTTAATTTTTTTTAAAAAAGACTAACTATTTACTCATTAAAACTCTGGAAGCTGGAAATTTTTTCCAAGCCTTCGGGGTTTTTTATTTTCAAATCCCTCCGGGAGCCAGTTTCCCGGTCGGGAAATCTGCCTTCCGGTTTTTAAATTTAAAAAGGAGGAAGGTATGATTTCAATTAAAAGAATTTTTATGGGTGTTCAAGTAGGCAGTCTTCTTATGACTTCTGTTTATTTGTTCATTTTTTAATAAAAAACTATAATTTTATAAAAAAACAAAAAGGAGTATGGATGAAGATAAGTGGGCCGAGATACAAACCAAACCTCGATGCGTGGTTCTGTCTCCGGTAAACTGACAATCTAATGCCCGTCATCAAATTTTTTATTCTCTGAAGGGACATTTTTTTCCTTCGGGGAAGGGGTGTCCCTTTTTTTATCTTTAAAGAAAGAAAAGGAGATTCCCATGTCAAATATTACCAAATTTAATCCCACCAATGCCCCTGCTCATTCCGTGTCGGATTTTTCCCTGACGTCTGGTGCTGTAAGCGTTCAGGAAATTCTTAAACAGGTTCAGCTCATACAACAGCTAATGTCTGCTGTTATGAAGGAAGATGAGCATTACGGTACAGTGCCAGGGTGTGGCAGCAAAAAGGTTTTGTTAAAACCCGGAGCCGAAAAGCTCATGCTCGTTTTTAGACTCCTGCCTGAAATAGAAATTCGTCATACAGAAATGCAGAACGGCCACCGGGAGTATCAGGTGACCGTTTCTTTATTTTCTTCAAATGGCCTCCGGTTGGGCATGGGCGTTGGCTCTTGCTCAACGATGGAGAGCAAATACCGTTATAGAACAGGGGAAGTTACATTAACTGACAAACCTGTACCAAAAGAGTATTGGAACGACCGTAACCCCGCACTGCTTGGGGGTAAGGGCTTCGTTCCAAAAAAGGACGATTCCGGAAGATGGATGATCGCTGAAGCAGGGCAGAAAGTCGAACATGACAACCCTGCGGATTATTATAACACCGTATTAAAGATGGCGAAAAAGCGTGCCATGGTGGATGCTGTTATGACCACAACGGCTGCTTCCGACTGCTTTACGCAAGATCTTGAAGAAGACTTGGGAGCAAGACAGGCCAGAGCTGCGGATGAAGCGGCTGCTGCTGCCCGTCCTGTTACTCCAGAACCGCCACCTTCCGATGTTTCGAATGAAGACATATCACAGACCCTCAGAAGTTTGGGGGTTTCCTTCAAGGAAGAAAAAGATGGGCTTTATGTCACGGTTCCCCGTGGCAATCAGGCTGCTTTCGAGTTCGTTTCCCAGAACGGTTTTGTCCGTCTGGGAACAACAAACACTTGGCGGCTGAATAAGGCATAAAAAATAATTTTTTTTCTAATCCCGAAGGGAACACACTTCCCTTTGGGGCGGTTGTGTTCCCTTTTTCTTAGTTTTTAAATGAAAGGACACAACCAACATGAAAATATTCAAAATTTTTAAAAATAGACTTGCTGAAATTTCCAATTTTTCTGAAGAAAACGGACAAGCCTTTATCCAGGGCTTTCCGCTTTTCCCGACCCCATCCAGGGTTCGGGTAGGAGAAAGGTTGTTTCAGGAGCATTCTTGGGGGAAGCCCGGTAGTTTCGGTGACTACCTCATAGAAATTGAAGAAAAGGAGAGTTAATAATGTCTAAACTCCTTTCTTTTCTTGGAAAAAATCTCCTTTCTTTTTCCAAATCAAAATCGGAAAAGGAACTTGGGGATAGAAGCCTGTATGTGGGTGCAAGCGATCTAAGCTGCCCCCGCAAGGCTTTTTTGTCAAAAACCGTAGGGATTGAGCATGACACTCAAACCCTATTACGGTTTGAAAGGGGCCATGCAGCAGAAGATATTGTTGCTGGCCTTTTTGAGTACGCCAATATGAAGCCTCAGCGTCAGCTTGAGCTTTGCCACCCACAGAATCCAATGGTGAAATGTCACTTGGATTTTATATTTTACGGCCAGAATAGGGTCCACATTCTTGAGTGCAAGAGTGGTCCCATTCCTCTTGAACCCTACGGGGATTGGATTGAACAGCTTCAGATGCAAATGGGGCTTTTCAAGCTTAACAACCCCCATGTGGAAAATCTCACTGGCAGCATCTTGTCCGTGGATTTGCAAGAAGGAGAATGGTATGAGTTCGGCCCCTATCAGCCCTCCAACCTTCTTTTCAAACAGGTCGAGAAGAGGGCATTCCACATCTTAAATTGCTTGGACGGCAAAGAAATTCCTGTCTGTCGCCCAAGCTTGCTTTGCGGAGAATGTCACTTTGAGGATGATTGCCCTGCAAAACCGAAGTCTCAAGAAAAAATGCCTCCAGAAATGACGGCACTGCTTCAGTCTTTCATTGAAAAAAAAGAAGCAGAAAATAAATTAAAAAAGGAGAAGAATCTAATCCGGGAACAGCTTTTAGGTTTCACCGGGAAAAATTTTTTCTCCAGTTATGAGACTGAAGAATATGTTACATCTCTCAAAGTAAATACATCTTCTGATAGCTTTGTTGTAGATAATGAAAAACTGAAAAATGAGTTCCCTGAAATTTACAATAAGGTGTTGAAGCCTAAGAAGTCTTCACCAAGACTGACAGCTTCTAGGAAGAAGAAAAAATAATTTTTAAAATACCCCGAAGGGAACAAGCTTCCCTTCGGGGTGGCGTGTTCCCTTTTTTTGGAAGGAGCGAACATGCCAACATGCGCCGTTTTAGACACTCAAAAATACAGGGAAGATTTTAATTTCTCCCTGAAACCCTACCAGCTAAACACTTGCGGTCTTCTTGACCCGCAAGATGTGTTGGTCTGGTGGAACGAAAAAAAACAAAAACTGACTACCCTTTTTCCTCCGGAAGAGGGGTGTCCTTTTGCCTGTGTGCGTGGGTTCTTAGACCAGTACACAGGTTCGATTTGGCTAAAAAATGAAAAAATCCGGGGAGAAATTGAAATTCTTCCTGGGGGAAGGGTGGTGGAATTATGACTTCATTATCCTTCCACGCAGCCAACCGTACACTGGAACGAGGCTTGCCTTGGGCAGTTGTGGAAGGTTGCGAAAAAATAAAACCGATACTCAATGAAATCCCTCTGAAGTTTCAGTTTAAAGGGGTTTTCATAGTTGCGGCCCTTCATCCTGAAGGATACCCGCAAATTATAACGGCCTACAAAGCCGATTATTCGAGTATCCGAAAATAAAATTAAATAATTTTTTCAAATCCCGAAGGGAATACACTTCCCTTTGGGGCGGCTGTGTTCCCTTTTTAATTTTTTAAAAGAAAGGACATAGCCTTGAAATTCCAACTTAATAAACTCCCCGGTCTTGAGTCTCTTCCCAACGGAGCGGTAGTAATAGGCCGCAAAGAGTCATCCCCAATCCCTTTCAAATTGGATCAGGGATATTCATTCAGCCCGGATGAAATAAGGACTCTGGTTCTTTGGGCCAATATTGGCTCAACTGAACCATTTTTTATACACGGCCCTACAGGAAGCGGGAAATCCAGCCTTATCCAGCAATTTGCTGGACGGCTGAACATTCCCTGCATGACCGTTTGCGGCCATGCCCGGATGGAGCTGTCTGATTTGGTAGGGTATATCTCAATCCAGAAAGACGGTTCTATGGCTTGGATTGACGGGCCTTTGACTATTTCTATGAGGAAGGGGTTTTGGTTCCTCCTGGATGAAATTGACTTAATCGATCCCGGCACTCTTGCAGGATTGAATGCTGTGCTTCAGGGCCAGCCTTTAATAATCCCGGAGAATGAAGGGGAAATCATATTGCCACATCCCTCTTTCCGGTTCCTTGCTACAGGCAACACCGCTGGAAACGGCGATGATACCGGAAGGTATCAAGGAACAGTAGCCCAGAATATGGCAGCGATGGATAGATTCTGGGTGATGGAAAAGGGATATATGTCTCTTGAGAAAGAAATTTTGATTCTCAAGGGCCAAACCACAAAAATCCCTGAACCAGCGTTAAGAATGCTGGTGAATTTTGCTTTCGAGGTTCGGGAGCAGTTCGATCAGGGAAATCTTTCTGTAACTCTTTCAACTCGGTCGTTGTGCCGTGTGGTCAAGATTGCGAGTTACATTTGGCAACGGGCCATGGCGGGGCATGACGTAATCTTGGAAGCCCTTGAGGTTTCCTTGATTGCAAAGGCCCCCAAGGACGAACAAGAAGCGTTGCGAAGTATGAAGCAGCGTGTTTTTGGTGAGGCAACAGAGACAGAATAAAAAATAATTTTTTCAAACCCGAAGGGGAAGATGCTTACCCCTTTGGGTGAGTGTTTTCTCCTTTTTTAATTATTCAAAAATAACTAAGGAGAATAAAAAAATGCTTAATAATAAAAAACTTATCTGTGTCAATGTGGCTGTTTCCATGTGGGCTGGAAAAAAAGTTATCAGGCCAGAAGACTTGGGCCTGGACTCTTCTGAGCTTCCACCCCAAAAACTGGCTACTTTCGGCCAGAAAAAGGTCTGTAATCCCGAAGATTTACGGGATTTTGCCCGTATCAGGCAACAGACATTTCATGCCCTTGAACAAACAGGGGTTAAATTTTTGGGAGGCTTTGCATTTCCCCTTGCGAAAGCAGGGGAAGTAAAGAAACTGCTGGAAATCAAAAGGGATGAATTTTTGCAGAGCAAGCAATTGTTCCTGCAAAAATATGAGACTTCACTTCAGACTTGGCTAGAGGGCTTCCCGGAGAAATGGAGAAGCATTATTCATCCGCAAAGTACAGCGGACATTGCAGAAAAATTCCGTTTCACATTTTCTTTCTTCCAGATTCAGGCCCCACCGGGTTTTGAGAATGAGGTAGTGGCCATGTTTGATGACTTGGCCGAAAATTTTCAGGAAGAAATTAAGGAAGAGGCTAGGCAACTTTGGGAAAAAAGCTTTCAAAACCGTGCGGAAATCACCGCACGGCCTATGGAAAAATTTAGAAAGTTGCTGGAAAAGGCAACCAGCTTGGCTTTTCTCAAGCCCTCTTTAGGCCCAAACCTCAAGAGGATTGATGACGAGCTGACAAAATTGCCTCTAGGCAAGCTTACAGGCTCAGAAGCTTTCACGGCTTCTGGTCTGATAATGGAGATTATGACTCTGGCACCGATAGCTACAGGGAGCGATACAGAAGATACAGAGCATTTGCTCGAATCTTTTGACTCGTCTGCTTTTTCTTCTCCTGATCTTGATGGTTGGACAAATCCTTTAAATCAGGAAGAAATAAAAGAGCAGAACGTTTTTGATTTTTCTGACCCAGACCCCATTCCCAACGAAGATTGGATTTTTGGAGAAGAAGAAATACAACAAGCTCCTAATTGGCTTGAAAATCAGAATGAGCCTGAAGTCCAAAAACAAGATCCCATAGGGGAAGTTCCCTTTGTAGATTTTTAAAAAATCAGAACAATGATCTTAACCCTGGAGGGAGCAATTTTCCCTTCGGGGATTTTTGTTCCCTTTTTTATTCAATTATTAAAGGAGAATAAATGAAAGATCTCAAAGTAATAGCAAGCATGATAGGGAAGCAAAAAAACATCCCGATCCAGGTTGGGAATTTTGACACGGCCAGCACCGATGGCTTATCAATTTTTCTTCCTGATTCAATAAAATCTCCGGAAGGACATGCCCTTGCTCATGGGTACATAGATCATGAGGCAGGGCATGTTCAGTTAACGGACATGCATTTTTTTAGGGTGGCTGCTATGTCAGGCAGGCCACACCTGAAAAGTATCCTGAACATCCTTGAGGATGTCAGGATTGAGTATGCTGTTGGAAAGCAATATCCCGGCAGTGTGCAAAATTTGAACAGAGTGGTAAAAATTCTAAAAAAAAATAGAGAGCTAGAAGTACCAAGGGTGTCTCCTGATAGTATCCCATACATAGCCATGTGGCTCCTGTTTTGGGCCAGAAGTCATTTTCTTTCTCAAGATCTCTCGGATTTTGCGGAAGAAATGGAACGAAAAATAGCCCCCGATATTGTTTCAAGAATTAAAGGGTCGGTTGAAAATTTAACATTAGAATCAGACACCAGGGCTGTATTTATTATGGCTCTGAAGGTTTTGGATCTCATAGAAGAGAATCAAGCCGAACCTTCGGACGATTCTGACACCGGGGATCAGGGCCAGTCTTCGGACGATTCTGACACCGGGGATCAGGGCCAGTCTTCGGACGATTCTGACACCGGGGATCAGGGCCAGTCTTCGGACGATTCTGACACCGGGGATCAGGGCCAGTCTTCGGACGATTCTGACACCGGGGATCAGGGCCAGTCTTCGGACGATTCTGACACCAGGGATCAGGGCCAGTCTTTTGACCTCGGCAGTTTAATGGCTAAAGCTCTTGAAACTCATATTGACTTTGATGAAGAAGAAATAAACACACCCTATCTGCCAAGTATGAAGCTTAAAGGAATAGACTATTATGGTTTTACTTATCTAAAAAAACCTTTGCCATGGAAAAAGGTAGTGTCATCTCTTAATTGTTTGACAGAAGGAGATATTTTAAAATCAAGGGATGTGTCAAGAAAAGGCAAGCGAATTATCATATCTAAAGCTTCTAGGCTTGCCATTGGTGATACAAAAATTTTTAAAAAATCAACCATGAATAGGGGACAAAATTCTTCTTTCATTCTGCTCTTAGATAGATCAGGGAGTATGGAAGAAGGATTTGGAAATACTTCCCGCTTTGGTATTGCGATTGAAGCGGTTGCTACTCTGTATAAAGCATTGGAAAAACATAAAAATACTGAGGTTAGAGTAGCAATGTTTCCAAGTGATGATATGAGAAATTTTTCTGTCATCGAAATAAAACCTGAATATAATATCCGAATATCTATTGATGGATCAACACCTCTTGATACAGCATTGGAATGGGCCAGAGTTGAATTGTCTTGTGAACCCAGAGAGGTTCGCAAAACAATCATTGTTGTAACGGATGGTGAACCAAATTGCTACACAACTGCAAAATCTGTGGCTGAAAAAATCAAGGGACACGGTATTAACTTGCTTGGTATCGGCCTTGAATACAAAAAATTAGACTTTTTCTCTGCCTGGGAAGAAATAAACAAAGCAGAGGATTTGCCAATGGCTTTAACCAGAATGGCAAAAAGGGGTTTATCTTGAAAAAAGATATTAAAATAATTTTAGCAAAGCTTCAGGAAAGACACGATAGTTTGCAAAATTCAGATAATCCTCAAGTTGTTGAAGTCAGAAAAAAGACAGCCGCAGAAATTAAAGCTTTTGAGGCTGTTCTTCATGCACTTCGGGGAAATAAAATTTTTTTAAATATATACAAAGACTGAGGAAAACTAATGCAAGGAATTTTAAATTCTTCTCATGGAAGGATCGTTTTTGATACGGAAACCGGAGATATTATTGAAATGGTTTTCTTTAAAAAAGACGACCCTAAAAACTACCTTCCCTGTATCACTAAAATTGATGTAGCAGAATGGCTTCGTGCCTATCCCGGTGAATCTCTGGCAGAGGAACATGACATTCTCGACTTCGGAACCTGGGATATAGACGGTAACTACGAAGATCCCTGCCATGAATGGAGGGAAGAACGTAATTTAATTTAAGGGAGATAATATGGATTTATTGGAGAAGGCATACCGCAGCCTCGATAAAATGACGCTTTTTGAGTCTGGTGGTTTAGCTCCGAAGCGTCAAAACGGCTGCATATCCCTTCTCTGTCCCCGGTGCGGACAAAGAAGGGCATTTACATACGATGATCCAGATTATCGGGTTATCTCATGTAACCGCCTGAATAATTGCGGGTACAAGGCAACGTATCTGCAATGGATTTCAGGGCAAGAAAAGCCAAGGGGCGAAAGCTTCAAGGCTGCTCTTAAAACCCTTCAAGAAAATGGGAATGGGTTTGTAATTGATTTTGCAACTTCGTTCCCTGCTGCATCCAGCAAAAGTCCAGAAGATCGCTTTGCTCACCTGGACTATACGGAAGAATACATGCGTCTCCCTCATTTTCACACAGAAGGAGAAGCCTATCTTAAAAGAAGAAAAATTTATGGTGCGGCAAGACGTTTCGGCGTTCGGTTTGCGTCTCATGGTGAATGGCCTCATATTCACAACGGCCAAAAAATCCGACAGTGGAATCCGGGGAGAATCGTTTTTCCCATCTACGATGCCTTCGGAGAAAAAATTTTAAATTTATACGGGAGAACAATAGAAAATGGAAATGCTTCAGGAGAAGATTGGTACAAAGTCTTGAAGCATGATTTCCTCCCAGGCGCAAAGGGGCCTTGGAATATGGATAGGGCCGCATCGGTTAAAAATGATTCGGTTTTTATCGCGGAAGCCATTTTTGATGCACTTTCTCTTGTGGAGAAAAACCATACCTTGGCAAACAGGACAATATCTTTGAACGGGAATACCAGTCGGTTATTGATCGACAAACTCCCGGCAAAGAGATTGTTTTTCTGCCTTGATCCGGATAGTGCAGGAAAGGAAATAACACATCGCCTTGCCGAGTATGCCATTTCAAAGGGCAAGATTTGTTTTGTCCTATCAAAAGATGGGTATGGCGGTACAGGTGATATCAATGATGCTTGGAATCAAGGGGTTTTGAAATTTGATTTCAGGCCATATGGAAAGGAATGAGTCACGCAAGCGGCCATGTTCTTTTTTTAAAAAATAAAAGAAGCATAGCGACACAGGGTTAATACCTTGTGTCGCTAATGCTCATGTTCTTTCTCCTTCGTTCAACATACAGAATTTCCATCAAATTTTTTTAATTCTTAAAAGGATTTGGTGGAAATTCTGGAGTTGAACTTTTTATTTTCAATTTTTCAAGGAGGAAGAACAATGGGCATCAGCATAAAAAGAATATTTGTTGGCGTACAAATGGGAAGTGTGCTTTTCACTACCGTATATTTATTTATTTTTTAAACAAAAAGTACAAGGGGCTTTCTCTTTTCTTAAAAAGAGGAAGCCCCTTTTTTTATTGACAAAACTCAGCAATAATTCTAATATTTTCTTATTTACCTTTTTAAAAAAAGATATTTTTAATGAATAAATTAGAACTAATAAAAAAGCTACAAAATGAAGCAGGCATAAAAAAGGATGAAGCTCAAAAGGTGATTGAACTTTTTTTTGGCTCAATAACGGAAGCTCTTGCTGATGGAGAAAGGGTAGAAATTAGGGGATTCTGCACCTTCTTTGTGAAAGATTATAAGAGCTACGTTGGCCGTAACCCCAAAACCGGGGAACAGGTCAAGATAGAACCCAAAAAACTTCCGTTTTTTAAATGTGGAAAAGCTCTGAAAGAGCTGGTAGATTCCAAAAAATAATTTTTTGGGTGTTGTCGCCTTTCAAGGCGTGGATAGAAACATATGAAGTGAAGTCAATTCCCCCCCCACTGAATCCCTGGCTTTGCCGGGGATTTTTTTTATAAATTGGAGGCTCTTTTTTGATTTTAAAATCCATTTGAGGGAAGGTAGGATGGAAGGAAAAGCCCTTATTATTGGTGGTATCTGCAAAATATGTGGTGGAAAGGCGGTCAGAGTTGTGGAACCTGAAGAATAGTCACGTTCGTTTGAAGGAGGGCATTTTTAATGGCCATATATGGGTCAAAAGTATTGGCCATTGATATCAGGAATCAGGAATTTTTAAATATTTTTTTCAGGCTGCCTGCATGTTCGGGATCCAGCTCTGCTCCCTTTTTCTCTCTTTTAAGAATTGCGCCTGCAAGAGCATTGTCCGTAGATCGGGCTGGTCTCTGGCTGTTCTGTAAATGGCGTACCCCGTACTTGCCACTTAATTGCTGTCAAGGGACACGACTTTTTACGGAGTTAGGAGCCGTTTTTTTACGATTTTGACCTTTGGTAAATCCATCCCACCGCAGCATGGAGCCGTAATCAAGTTTAGATTATGATTATCGCCATACAAAAAAGTTTTGAAAATTATAAATAGTCGGGTGGCTTGTCCAAAAGGAAATTTTCGCATATGAAAAATACCTGTGTTACCAGATTTTTTGAGTGATATTTGTATTTCTTTATTTTGATTTCAGCTAATTATACTGGAGTTTCACAATGACAAGCAACGGACAACGAGCCGAACTTCAATCCCAGATATGGAAAATTGCCAATGATGTTCGTGGTTCCGTAGATGGTTGGGATTTTAAGCAGTACGTTTTAGGTACGCTTTTTTACCGCTTTATCAGTGAAAACTTTGCCAGCTACATAGAAGGGGGGGATGATAGTGTAAATTATGCAGAACTCCCAGATACGGTCATTACAGAAGAAATAAAAGATGATGCCATTAAAACCAAAGGCTATTTCATCTACCCAAGCCAGCTTTTTTCAAATATTGAAAAAAATGCACATAAAAACGAGAATCTCAATACCGATTTAGCAGCCATTTTTTCAGCCATAGAAAGCTCTGCTAACGGGTATCCATCCGAAACAGACATAAAGGGCCTGTTTGCAGACTTTGACACAACCAGTAACCGCCTGGGTAACACCGTCAAAGAAAAAAGCACCCGTCTATCCGCTGTTCTCAAAGGGGTAGCAGGACTTAACCTTGGTCAGTTTAATGAAAACAAAATTGATCTTTTCGGTGATGCCTATGAGTTTTTGATTTCAAATTATGCCGCCAATGCGGGAAAATCCGGGGGAGAATTTTTCACTCCGCAAAGTGTTTCAAGGCTCATTGCCCAGCTTGCCATGCACAAACAAACATCCGTCAATAAAATTTATGACCCAGCAGCAGGCTCAGGCTCCCTTCTCCTGCAAGCAAAAAAGCATTTTGATAACCACATTATAGAAGAAGGTTTTTACGGTCAGGAAATCAATCACACCACCTACAACCTTGCCCGTATGAATATGTTTTTGCACAATATTAACTATGACAAGTTCCATATTGCCCTGGGAAACACCCTTTTAGAACCGCATTTCGCCGATGAAAAACCTTTTGATGCCATAGTATCCAACCCTCCATATTCTGTTAACTGGATTGGTAGTGATGATCCAACCCTCATTAACGATGATCGCTTTGCCCCTGCCGGAGTTTTAGCCCCGAAATCCAAAGCGGACTTTGCCTTTGTACTTCATTCCCTGAGTTACCTTTCCAGCAAAGGCCGTGCGGCCATTGTCTGTTTCCCTGGTATTTTTTACCGTGGCGGTGCTGAGAAGAAAATACGAAAATATCTGGTGGAAAATAATTATATTGAAACCGTAATTTCCCTGGCTCCCAACCTCTTTTTTGGCACCTCCATTGCTGTCAATATTCTGGTTCTTTCCAAGCATAAAACTGAAAACAAAATCCAGTTCATTGATGCCAGTGGTGCAGATTTCTTTAAAAAAGAAACCAACAACAATATCCTCACCGATACTCACATAGACCGCATCATGGAAATATTCGACACCAAAGAAGATGTGCCCCATGTGGCTAAGTCAGTGGATTTCGATACCATAGCCAAAAATGATTTTACCCTCTCCGTAAGCTCCTATGTGGTTGCTGAAGATACACGGGATAAGATTGATATTCAGGTACTGAACAAGGAGATTCAAACCACTGTGGCAAAGATTGACCGCCTTCGTGCTGATATTGATACTATTATAGCGGAGATTGAGGCATGAAAATGGGCTATATAGAAAAATTGCTGGATGGGGTTGAGGTGGAGTGGAAGGCGTTGGGGGCTTTAACCAAGTTAATTACAAAAGGTACCACGCCTAAGAATTATTCCGTTTCAGGTATTAACTATGTTAAAACCGAAAGCTTTAATAATGGTGGTATTGATTCTCTAAAATTTATGTTTATTTCTGAGGATACTCATAAAAAAGAACTCAAACGGTCAATCTTAGATGAAAATGATATTCTTTTTGCAATTGCAGGTTCAATCGGTAAGTGTGCGATAGTTACTAAAGACATTCTACCTGCGAACACTAATCAAGCCCTGTGTATTATCCGTTTAGAACCTTGTGCTAACGTAAAGTTTGTCTATTACTATTTGCAAACAAGTGCAATGAAAGAGTACGCTGAGAAGTTCAATAAAGTATCTGCACAGCCAAATTTGAATCTTCAACAGATATCAGATTTCCAAATCCCCATCCCCTGCCCCGAAAACCCGACCAAATCCCTCGAAATCCAGGCCGAAATAGTCCGCATTTTGGACACCTTCACCGAGCTTACAGCCGAGCTTACAGCCGAGCTTACAGCCGAGCTTACAGCACGCAAAAAGCAGTATGAATATTACCGAGACCAGCTTTTGACCTTTGAAGATGGGGAGGTGGAGTGGAAGTTATTGGGGGAGGTGACTAAAATTCAACGTGGTAAAAGACTTGTCAAAAGTCAATTGGAAGAAACTGGTAATTATGCAGTTTTTCAAAATAGCATGACTCCTCTTGGATATTACCATGAAAGTAATGTGCAAGCTGATACAACTTTTATTATTAGTGCTGGTGCCGCTGGTGAAATTGGGTATAGCAGTGTAGATTTTTGGGCTGCTGATGATGTTTACTATTTTACTGATCACATCAATTTTAAAAGTAAATTTTTATATTATTTTCTATTGACTAAGCAAACAAAAATTTCTGGTCAAGTTCGCCGTGCTAGTGTACCCCGTTTATCAAAAACAGCGTTTGAAAAAATGCCTATTCCCGTTCCACCCCTTGAAGAACAAGCCCGTATCGTATCCATTTTAGACAAATTCGATGCCCTAACGTCCTCCATCACCGAAGGTCTTCCCCGTGAAATAGAACTGCGTCAAAAGCAGTATGAATATTACCGCAATATGCTTTTAACTTTTCCAAAATCAGAGGCAGAAGTATGACCAAGTACAAGCCCATTGCAGAAACTAACTCCTTTATCGTTTTGGATAAATATATCAAAATTGAGCAGCAGGGCGGTGGCTATCAGAGCGAAGCTGGCTTGGAGAAGGAGCTTATTCAGGATTTGGTCAATCAAGGCTATGAATTTCTGCCGGATTTAAATACTCCTGAAACCATGCTTGCCAATGTCCGAGTGCAGTTACAGGCCCTTAATAATATGCAGTTTACAGAGGGTGAATGGCTCCGTTTTGTTGAACAGTATTTAGACAAGCCTAGCGATAACAATATCGACAAAACCCGCAAAATTCAAAATGACCATATTTTTGATTTTGTATTTGATGATGGGCATATCCAAAACATCTATCTGGTCGATAAAAAATTTATTGCCCGGAATAAGGTACAGGTTATTAAGCAGTTTGAACAAAAAGGAACCCATGCCAACCGCTATGATGTAACCATTCTTGTGAATGGTCTGCCCCTGGTACAGATAGAGCTTAAAAAGCGGGGCGTGGCAATCAGGGAAGCCTTTAATCAGATACACCGCTACAGCAAAGAGAGCTTGAATACCGATAAATCACTCTTTAAATATCTTCAGCTTTTCGTAATTTCAAACGGCACAGACACCCGGTATTTTGCCAATACGATTACACGGGATAAAAACAGCTTTGATTTTACGATGAATTGGGCAAAATCTGACAATAGCCTTATTAAAGACCTCAAAGATTTTACCGCAACCTTTTTTCAGAAAAACACCCTTTTGAATGTGATTCTGCACTACTCAGTATTTGATACTACGGATACTTTACTGGTGATGCGGCCCTATCAAATTGCTGCAACAGAACGCATTTTATGGAAGATACAAAGCTCATACTTGGCAAAAAACTGGAGCAAGGTTGAAAGCGGGGGCTTCATTTGGCATACAACAGGATCAGGCAAAACCCTTACCAGTTTTAAGGCAGCTCGTTTGGCTACAGAGCTTGATTTTATTGATAAAGTGTTTTTTGTTGTGGATCGGAAAGATCTCGATTTTCAAACAATGAAAGAATATCAAAAATTTTCTCCCGATAGTGTCAATGGCTCAGACAGTACCGCAAAGCTAAAAATAAATATTGAAAATAATGACAATAAAATTATTGTTACAACCATTCAAAAATTAAATAATTTAATGAAAAGTGAAGATGCCTTACCTATCTACAACAAGCAAGTGGTTTTTATTTTTGATGAAGCCCACCGATCTCAATTTGGAGAAGCACAAAAAAAACTCAAGAAAAAATTTAAAAAATATTATCAGTTTGGTTTTACCGGGACACCAATTTTCCCTATAAATGCTCTGGGATCAGAAACTACCATGAGTGTCTTTGGTTGTGAATTGCACTCCTATGTGATTACCGATGCTATCAGGGATGAAAAAGTATTAAAATTTAAAGTAGATTACAACGATGTACGCCCTCAGTTTAAGGAAATTGAATCAGAGCAGGACGAAAAGAAATTATCCGCAGCAGAAAATAAAAAAGCCTTACTGCATCCCGCCCGTATTCAAGAAATTTCTCAATACATCCTTCAGAATTTCAGGCAGAAGACACACCGCTTACAGATGGGTACCAAAGGCTTTAATGCCATGTTTGCCGTGAGTAGCGTGGACGCAGCCAAGCTCTATTATGAGTCATTGAACAATCTGCAAATGGGGAGTGACAAACCCTTAAAAATTGCAACAATATTTTCATTTGCAGCCAATGAAGAGCAAAGTGCTGTAGGGGAAATCCTTGATGAAACCTTAGAGATTTCTGCAATGGATAGCAGTGCCAAAGAGTTTTTAAGTAAGGTCATAGATGATTACAATGCCATGTTTAAGAGCAATTACAGCGTTGAAGGCAATGAGTTTCAAAACTATTATCGGGATCTTTCCAGTAGGGTAAAGAATAAAGAAATTGATCTGTTGATTGTGGTCGGTATGTTCCTGACAGGCTTTGATGCACCCACCCTGAACACCTTGTTTGTCGATAAAAACCTTCGCTATCATGGCTTGATGCAAGCCTATTCACGAACAAACCGCATTTATGATGCAACAAAGACCTTTGGCAACATTATTACCTTCCGTGACCTGGAGCAGGCCACCATTGATGCAATTACTCTGTTCGGTGACAAGAATACAAAAAATGTAATTCTTGAAAAAAGCTACAAAGAATATATGCAAGGCTTCACTGATATTGCCAGTGGTGAAGCTCGCCGTGGCTATCTGGAAGTGGTGGATGAACTGCAAAAGCGTTTTCCTGATCCGGATAAAATTGTCACTGAAACAGACAAAAAAGAATTTGCAAAATTATTCGGTGAATATTTGAAGATTGAGAATATACTTCAAAACTTTGATGAATTTGCAGGCTTAAAAGCCTTGCAAAAAGTAGATATGACTGATCCAAAAGCCGTAGAGGATTTTAAGACAGCTCACCATTTAAGTGATGAAGATGTAGCCATGATGCAGGAAATACCAGTACCACCGGAGCGTACAGTTCAGGATTATCGTTCAAGCTATAATGACATACGTGATTGGCTCCGGCGTGAAAAAATGGGGGCCGACAATGAAAAATCCAACATTGATTGGGATGATGTCGTCTTTGAAGTGGAGCTTTTGAAATCACAAGAAATAAATCTGGATTATATTCTGGAATTGATTTTTGAAAAAAATAAAACATTTAAAGATAAAACAGCACTGGTAGAAGAAGTAAGGCGTTTAATTCGGTCAAGTGTTGGAAACCGTGCCAAGGAAAGTTTGGTTGTCGATTTTATAAATCAAACCGACCTGGACAACATTCTTGATAAGACCAGTATAATTGATGAATTTTTTGCATTTGCCCAAGCCGAACAGCAACGAGAAGCAGAAGAATTGATAAAGGCTGAAAACCTCAACACAGAAGCAGCAAGGCGGTATATCATGGCATCTTTGAAGCGGGAATATGCCAGTGAAAACGGGACTGAGCTTAATGCGGTCCTTCCAAAAATGAGTCCGCTTAATCCCCAATACTTGACCAAAAAACAAAGCGTCTTTCAAAAGATAGCTGCATTCATTGATAAGTTTAAGGGGGTTGGGGGGAGAGTTGAATAGAGTTACGAGATTATTACCTTTTTTCAATTCTAATGCATGATAACTTTGAGTTTTAGAAGGGTGTAGATCAAAATTGAAGGAGCATATGATTTTTTCTGAATTTTTGAATGAATTAGCAAATGGAAAAATTGACTCAAAATTTATCGAAAATCTTGTTACGTCTCCCAATGCAAAAAATAATTACTATTTTAATATTGGAGATAGATGGTGTTGCGTAGAGAGCTGCTTGAAGCACAATAAGCTGGCATTAAGGCAACTTTACAAGTTTGCTTTTAATAATGCTGATGAAGGCATCGCTTTTTCAATCGGTAATTTGAAAGCACAATACTTACCTGATGAAGATTTTATTGATGAAGGGAGTGCTATTGTAGTTTTTTCGATAGTTGGCTCTGCTTGGTTTCATTTTGTCAGAATCGGTAATCAAAAACATATTTTCAATAAACATAATTCAGTTCTCTTAGAATAGCTCCTGGTTTTCATTTCCGTCAGCAGATACTTGTCAGAAAGAGGGCCAGCTTCAGTCAATCTTCCTTTGGGTATCCATCCACCATGGGGTATCCCAAGATCCAAGGCAGCCAGGTCATCACCCGTCTGGCCCCCGGAAATAATTTTTAAAAATATTTTGGGCATTCTTTTCCCTTTTTTTTTAAAAATTATTTTTTTATGATGCAGTTCTTTTTTTCTGAATGGGCACTGCCAATGGCGCAGGAGTTTATCCAGATTTTGCTTCCATTTGGGATATTTCTTATGTGTCCTCTTCTTTTGGTTTGAATTAGTGATATTAACAATGCGCAAAAAGGAGATTTTTTCTATTATGATTGATGATAGTCAACTAAGACAAGGTAGATTATATGAATCAATCAATCAGTTAAATATTCTGATGACTAATAGAGAAATAGCTCTTTCAAAAAGAATGAAAACGTTTCAATCGGTACCAGGATATATGGAAGTAGATCATACATATTCTCATCATAAAGTATTTCCAGGACTCGATATATTGTTTGTATTATCTAATATAATAATGACATTTGCTATTGTTGGAATTATATATTTTATAGTGCCATAGCAGCGATGTTAATTTCATTTACATCATCCCCTTAATACTTGGTATGTCAAAGATTCTTTTTGGAGAATTTTTTAGAATGATTTGTAAATTATGTGGCAAAAATGATGATCTTAGAAATTCACATATAATACCACGATCCATTTATAAAAATTTAAAGAAAGACATCCCTCAGCTTATCGAGGTGATATGTGACGTTGATTCTATTCCAAAAAAAACAAATTCAAATCCAACTGAAAAGTTATTATGTTCAGCTTGTGAGCAAATATTGTCTGACAAATATGAAAGATATGGAACTCGAATATTTAGAACCAGTAACGGTGTAAAAAAAACAAGCAATTATGTTGAATTGAGTAATTTTACATATAAAATATTTTATCTTTATTTGATAAGTGTACTTTGGAAAGGATCAATATCCACATTACCTGAGTTTTCTGGGGTTAATCTTGGGAAAAAAATGGAAGATATTTTGTCTTCTTGCATAAAAAACAACTCTATTAAGCTTGGTACTTCATTAAACCTTGATAACCTTATTCTTATCTCTGTAATGAAAGTTATTGATACTACAAACGAGGTGAATCAAGATATAATTGACAATCTTTTAATTTCTTTGAACATGGGAGAAAAGAACAATAATGAAGATGACCATATATGTTATTGGATGACCAATGGCTTCATAATAATATATTATTTCAAAATCCATAAAGACCTGTTTAGTGCAAAACAATTCCGAATACACGGACAGATCAAAAAAGGAGCAAAACTAAAAATACCAAAAGTTGAAATATGGAGCCTGAAGGAAATTCATAGATCTTTGGATATTGCGTGTGAAAAAGCAAGAAAGTATGAAATTTGAAAAACAAGAACTTGTGTTTTTTTTGGATAATGTGAAGCGGATGAAAATAGGTTTTTTTTGGGGTTCTTAATAAAAACATACTCTAGGTCGGATATGTGGACTTATCAGACCTAAAAAAACGCCTTTTTCAAAATATGAAAAAAGATGCTTTCCTTAAAAACTGCTAAAAACTGAATTATTGGAGCTTGACGGTTTTTTTGATTTGTTCCAAAAAATAAGAATAGTCCTGTTTTAAAAATTCTTGAAAAACAGCCTGTAATCCTGTTTCTGCTTTCTCTTCAATCTCTTCCCATTCTTCATAACGAAGTCCGTAACCAGCTTTGTTTGTATAGCAGTTTTTTTTCTGTTTTTATTGACAGCCACTTTTCATGCTTTAACTTCATGCCTCATAGCACCAGCCGATATTTTAAAGCTGGATTTTTTCAGATTTTTTTTGAAAGGCGGTATTTATGAGAGAACTTAAATTGGTTGACGGCGGTAAGGTCGGTAAAATTGAAAGAGTCCCTACTACAATAACGACAAAGGAATGCCTTGGGCGTGCCGTTGATCGAGTAGGCAGAATGCTTGAAGGGGGTGTCGATGAGGAAGTAATCGCTTTACAAATGACAAGGCAAAGCGAAAAAACAGGTTGTAGACAAGTTTACACCGTATCAGACGTAGAGACTTGTGGCAAAATGTTTAGAGATGCAAGCGCAGGATGTATCCTTATGACATCACAACAAGCAGATGTTTTAATAAGAGATTCAGCAGAAAATACAACGCAAGAACAAGATACACCATCAGAAAAAGATATGTAATTATATTTTGAAATAGCAAAAAGCTTGTGGAAGGTATGCAGACTCCGCAAGCCCTGATCAAATTTTCCTGCTTGCTGAAGGGAGTTATCCTTGGCAAGCTTTTATTTTTCCCCGGAAAAGAAAATTTTCAACCTCGTCCAGGCTGATACTGGTACTGCGGCCAGACCTCAGATCCTGAAGACGCTGCATGACAATCTTCATATCTTCTTCCAGGGTTGACACCTGCACTGGACTGTTCCCCATGATCCAATTCCTCTTTTTCTTTTTCCCGTTTATTTCTCTCCGGAAAAATGTATGTTTCATAGCTCAATATTTGGAACCGATCTTCTGCTTCTTCCCACGACTGAGCATCTTTCCATCCCTTAACCGTCAAGTTTCCGGGCGATCCTTCAAATACCATTGTGGTATAACCCATTTCGTTCCCAATATCAGATACTACCTGTGACCCAACCCATCCTTCCGACATTAACCTGCCTTTGAGACGAACACTTGCTTTAATCAATAGTTCGATGGATCTTTGTACTGTGTTTTCAGGCGTATAATGAACGATTTCCCGCAACATAAGCACCTCCTTTTCACGTCAAAAAGAGAAGGATATTTGCTCTGCATTATTCATCGTCATCTTCTTCCTGTACCTTCTCTTCCAAATATTTCCAATCTAATTTTCCTTCTTGGATCAGAACTTTAACGCATTGAACTATGCACTCGTCACAAATATAAACCGCAGGGCCAGCGACAATTCCTTTTACATCACAGATTCAATTTTTATTGTTTGCATCTTCTTCCCCATAACGACTTTCTTCGTCTTCAGGGAGCGGTGAAATTTCTTCTAAAAATTTCAAAACTTCCCCCCTGTTCCTGGAATAAAAATCCGCAATAACAAAATGGACAAAAGTTTCTGGATTTTCATATCCAAAAATATTTGAAAGGACGTTGATTTGTCTTATTGTTTCGCTATTACTTATCCGCAAAGGTTTTTTTGACATATTTTCTCCTTATAAAATAACAATATCAAAGAGTTTTGAGATATGCTTTTTATCAGTTTTTCTTAAAAGCTGTGCATATCCCATGGTGGTTTTTGGATCGGTGTGCCTTGCTAAAATTTGCACATCGGTAATGGATACCTGAGCCATGAGAAGGTGAGAAATACCCGTATGTCTTAAAATGTGTGCAGAAACTCTCCTGTCCAAAGAAGCTTTTCTGGCCCTGTCCTGAACTATGCGATTAAAAGCATCTGTTGTGAGTGGTTCACAAAATGACCTTTTTGAAAAAGAAATAAAAATATAATTGTTTTTGAACTTTAAAAATTTATCCGTACAGATCAGTTTTTCAGCAACAGCCTTGTAGTATTGATTTAAAACTTTAAAAATTCTCTCATCGAGAGGAACAAAATCATTTGCTCCTGTTTTAGTTTTGGGTAATTTCAGAACATATCCAGAGCCAGCCTTTTGAAGATCCTCCCACCGGGCATTTACTACTTCAGAACGCCTCAGCATAGCACTGTACGCCAAAAGTATTGCTGCTTTATCCCGAAGATTCACCAAAGGCTTATTACCAATTTCACAAGCCTCTATAAGCTTTCTCATGTCAATTTTAGAAAGACCGAGTTTCAGCTCCTGAGAACCATGATCCTTGAGACGTTTTACTATTTTGGGGTCTGCTGGATTGTGAGGCATTAAGCCTCTGGCTACTATAGGATCGAAAAACTTTTTTATTGCAGTGAGTTTACGATTTATAGTTGCTGGTGCAAGCCTCTGGCTTGCCCAGGCAGAATTTCTCCATGCTATTACATCCTCAAAAGTTACATTCAGAATATCTTTTTCAGAAAAAATTTTGCCAGAAAAAAAATCCAACAGGTCAGTTCTGTATGATCTTTTAGTTTCTATTGAAAGAAATGAGGAAAGATATTTTTCAATACTATCTGTACAATTAGTGGAAGCCAAAACCTTATTATCGATAATTACAGGTTCCAAGGCCCCCCCCCTTTCCTTCAGGATGAATAACAGTTTCATCAAAATGGAAACCTTCGATAACTCTTTTTTAAAAGAGTTAAAAAGCCAGGTTTTTCCTTAAAAAGCTCTGATATTCAAAACTTGAGAAAAGTATAAACAAGCTGCATAAAAAATGCAAGGCTTTTTTTATAATAATCAATAAAATTCTTTATTCTGTTTTTTTACTTTGATTATAAATTTTTAAAATTTCTTCTGTTTCCATATTCAACTCTTGGATAAAGAAGTCCTCCATTTTTGAACTTAAACTTTGATGTTTCATTGTTTTTATGGCGGATTTGATAGCTGGATCTATGCGTACTGTAAGATTCACCCGTTTCTCGCCTGACAGTGTACCTTTGTTGTACGTTCTTTTTGGGGTTCCCTTTTTGGGAGGATTGGTCATTGTGTAATCGCGGACTGGATCACCCACTATGAAAGCATTTAATGCGTCATCATATCCGGTGATCTTTCTATTTTTATAGTCAAGAACAGTTACATAGTACCCTGCAAGAACTCGAACTCTACGCAAAATTACAGATTCTTTCCAGATAACACGCACTGTTTTATTTGCCAAATAAGCTTGTTCTAACAATTGTTCATTTTTTTCTTTTTTAGACATATAATTCCTATCTTTTTGTTTTTATGTATCATACCTTTTTCTTATCAAAATAAAATGTTGTAATAAAAAAAGCAATGCTTATTTGATTTTTTGCAAAAAAATAGCCCTCGAAGGGCTATTTTTTAGGGAGTATGCTGAATCTGGGTAATAAAAATTAAGAAACACTTACCTCATCTGATAAGGCAATAATTTGTAAAGCGATGCCTCCAGGTATTGCAATAAATACCTCTTCATCTTTTTGTATATCAATATTTTCAAACAAACCAGAAAGTTGTTGGAATACACTATGCATTTCGACAGCTTTTTTTGATGATCGGGTGGGCTGCTGAACTTTAAGAATTTCTTTAGATAAAAAAGCTTCTACCATTTTTTTTGTAATTTTTTTATGTATCCCTTCAACAGCCTGTTTTTGAAGAATATCAGAAATGATTTTTATGCTTTCATCTGCTCCAAATCGTTGAAATAAATTTACGGCAAGACTGCTTGAAATTTTATTTTTTTGTATCTGATCTTGAAGGAATATCGGAAGTATACACATTTCTGATAGCTGACGGATAGTTACCTCTGACACTCCTACTTTTGATGCAATTTCTGAAATTGACCATCCGTAATTTACCAGACGGGTATAAATCTTTCCCTTTTCAAGCGGGGAAAGACTTTTCCCGCTATTAGATGTCAGGATCAGCAGAGACTGTTGCGCTGGACCACCCCTGAATTCAATCACATGAATGCGTTTTACTTTAAAAGAAGGATCTTCTTCCATAGCCTCAATCAGGGCTTTTCTTCGGCAATGACCGTCTCTGACATAGATTTTTCCATCTTTTACCTGGACATGCCAAGGTTCAACATATTCTCCGTTTTTATAGGCATTTTTGAGATTTTGAATGTGTGCCTTAATATCAGGTGCATCATAATCTCTGGGATTAAACCCATCCTCTTCGTGAATCATTAGGGGGTCTATCCACCAGGAATTGTTTCCTTCGCCAGGGATTGCATGATCTTTCAATAAATTTTCTATTTTCTCTACTACCAGCTCTTCACCCATAAAAATCCTCCATGTTTTTAAAAATATATTTTTTAAAGAAATAGGAAGGATATAAAAAATGAATTTATTTTATCCATTCGTAAAAATGTTCTAATTTTACACCTGTCAAAAACACAAAAAAAATTAAAGCTTCAATGTTTTCATTAGAAATAATATGCCTTGTCTTATTTCTGAAAGAAAATTCATCTTTTGATGAAAAATAAAAAAAACAAATTTCTAAAATGCTTTTAAAAGGTAAATTTTCTTTTCTTTTTTCAAAAAAAACAGAGAAAGAATTGTAGGGAAAATTATATTTTACCGCCAGTAGCGTCCATAAAAAATACTTATCTCCAGGATCAAGAAGTATTTTTGGCTCTAAACCATCCACGTATAAATCTATTACTTTTTCAAATTCATCTTCATTCATAAAAAAATTGTCCTTTTAGACAGTTAACGCTTCGCCCAATACTTTGACGGCCTAAATATTCACCTTTAGGCGAGAGACGGATAAAAGAAATCCAATACTGAGGTTCATAGGTTCCATCTTTCATACGCACACGCAATAATGCCTCTTCTTCGAACGACGATCCTAAAAATATTTTTTCTAGTCCTTCAAGCATTATATTTTTATCTTCATCGTGGACAGGAAGAAGGAATAATGTATGTAAAATATCTGTTCTTTCTAATCCTGTTTTATGTAGAAATAAATCATTTACACTGATAAGTTTTCCAAATTTATCATACATCAGAAAAAATTCATTTTTTTGGTGATAATAAACCTCTATTTTTTTCTTTATTACAGGAATAAGTGTTTCAAGAATGGTTAAATTTTGTAATATTTTTTGCTGCTCATCTATATCGGAAATAGACGAAATAACTGCTGGAAGTTGGCTGGTTAGCAGCCGTATTTTTTCTGATAGAAGGACTACATTTAATTCATCTCGATCACTATTTTCTTTTAAAAAAATATGTTCCTCTATGGTTTTTATTAGTTCTGTTTTTTCTTTTGGGCCGATTCCAAAAAAGAGCCAAAAAGGAGAAATATTGCCAGCGTTACATATTTCTAAAAGTTTAAAGCCACCTGGCATAGTATTTCGCGTGATGACACCGTGCATTGTTGCGCTACCATAAACACCGTTATTTTCCCAAAATGGGCCACCTTTCTCCTTCAGGACTGAATACAATCGATTTCTAAATGAATTTTCTTCAATCGTGGTTTCGTTTTTATTTTTAGGCACAGAGGATTTCCTTTTTAATTATTTAAAAAATTAAAAAGCTGTATGCCTATAAAAAAAAAACGTCAATACTTAAACTGTAAAACAATGTATGCTTGCATAAACGCAAGTATAAAAAACATCTTTTCCCAAAAAGCTTTCAAATATACAAGTATCACAGAACTAAAAACTTGACAAACAGAAATAAAAAAACAAAAAGGATAAAAAGAATCAAATATAATTTTGTTTAAATAAGGTTACGCAATGAAACCCATAAATATAATTTTTGAAAAAATTATACAAAGCAGAGCTTACGAATTTGCATCTCAAGCAATCATGAGATCTAGCGGGTATACAGTGCAAGATCTGATAAATGAAAGTTATTTGGTGCTTCCCAGCATCATGCAAGCATGGAATCCTCACAAGGAAGTACGATCTAGTCTGTCGTCATGGATATGGCTTAATCTCGGCTGGCACTTTAATGGGTTAAAACGTCAACTTGACCCATTTGCTATTGATATGAACAATTTAAGTTTATTCAATGATATTGAAGACTCTTTTCATGAAAAAGAAAATTTCTTTTTTTCAAAAGAAACAGATGCTTTATTTGAAGATGTTTTTGATTTAAAAACCGATTTTGATTCGATCCAAAACAGAATAGAAGAAAGAAAATCGAAAGAAGAAATGCTTGAAATTTTTGAAACTAAAATAAAAAGCATTAGAAAAATGTTGACAAAAGAAGAGCAAAGAATCTTAGAAGCTATAACATCCTGTTCTTCTTATGTAGATGCTTCGGAAATGGTGGGTAAAAGTGCTCAAAACTTTTCATACCACAAACAAAAACTTGTAGAAAAGATTTCTCTTCTATTAGAAGATAATTCTGACAAATTTCAAAAAAATTCAAAAGAAGCTATTTTATTATGTAAAAAACTCACTAGGTTGGGATGGACATCGGAAGAAATAGCGGAAGAAGTATCTGCGTCTGTTGAACTTGTTGAAAAATATATAAATATGTATGATTTAGGCATGTTAGATTAGATTTAGCTGCTCTTACAGTCAGAATTTCATAAGATATTCAATAAAATTAAATATTTAAAGCAGGTGGGCATGATTTATGTTTTCCTGCTTTTTTTATGCCATTTCAAATATAGAATATGAATGCTGAAAAAGTTTGTACTTCAGGCCAATTAGGAAGGATTAGGAATATGTGGAAATTGATATTTATTCTTTCTTTAATGATCTTTTTTTATTCTATTGCAGCACATGCAGCCATTATTGACCTTGGTACTTATGGAAACACTTATAAAATTTCAGATCCGGACATACTTTCTGAAATTGAAGAAAGGGTTAATGACCCAGAAATACAAAAAAAAGCAACGCAAGGACTTCAAAAGGCTCTCGATAATTATTCTCACCCTATGAAGATACAAACAGCCTGGGCTTCAAAAGATGCTATCCATTATGTTGATCCTACATACACACTTCCTTATGATATCCCAAACGGTTTTGGTGGTTATATGTATAAAAAAGGTTATAAAATAAACCCATTACATCATATGGTTTTTGACCAAACTATTTTTATCATCGATCCAGGCGATAAAAGGCAGCTTTTATGGCTTAAAAAACAGTTTGAGACTGAAAAAAATATAAAACCGATGGTCTTGTTAAGCTTTGGAAATATGGTTGAATATGCACATAAATTTCCTTTTCCTGTCTATGCTATGACAAAAGATCTGAGTAAATTTTTTAAAATTAAAGAAGTCCCTGCAAAGATTACTCAAGCAGGCGATCTAATGAAAATAGAAATTTTTGACCCTGAGGAAAAAAAATGAAAAAAATATTCAATAATTTTTTATTTATTCTTTTATTTATTTTTTTTAACAATGCACACGCTATCTGTATCCCAAATCCTCTTAACGCCCTTGTCGCTGTCGATTGGACAGCTATTTTTCCTATCAAAATCGGTGGTGTACAAATTGGAATTTCGCCTCCAGGGACATCAGACCCACCGGAAGTATTGACGCAACCTATATGTTTTTGTCCTGTTCCCTTACCAAGGCCAGGAATATCTTTTTCGATGTGGGAACCTGTCTATATTATTGAAACAGTGAAAGACCCTATGTGTATGATGACTCTTGGTGTACAGCTACCAATTCCGTTTGGAAATCAAGCAGGATACGATGAGAAGACAAATCATAAATTTTTTAATGCACATCTTATCCAGTATCCGGTGTGGTCAGTCTTAGGGTTACTGGTTGATTTCATGTGTGTTTCTGGTGCCAGTGAAATTGACATCCTGGATTTTTCTGAGGTTATTCCAACGTGGCAAAACGATCAACTTGCCACACTGTTGTATCCCGAAACGCTCCTTTTTGCTAATCCCATTGCACCAGTTGCATGTATAGCAGATGCTGTGTCATCAAATCTTGGCTATCCACTCGCCCCACTTTTTTGGTGCTTGGGTTCCTCTGGTACAGCTTACCCCATGACAGGAAATATTAACAGTGAGGGTACTGCACAAGCATCTATGACTGCTGCTGGTCGATGGTTAAATTTTTTACATCGGCCAGGAGTTGTCTGGGATTACGCAACCTGGGCTTGCAGTCCCATCCCTCTGCCTACATGGCAAAAAAATCATTGGCGTTTTCAGCTTATTCAACCAGTTCCTGGGCGTGTACAGGTTATGGGGCGGTCTGCGATGTTATGGGGAGCTTTTAAAAATCCTATTGGCATAGCAGATAATTTTGCATGGATGGTTTTCAGAAAAAGGGTTTGTTGTGCATTATAGAATATAAGGGGATAAAAGTGTTTAAAATAAAACAAAAAAATATGTTTATATTGATTTATTGGTTTGTCTTTTTTGCAGGTATTATTCATTTCTCTGTTATTGCTCAAGCAGAAAATTTTAAACCATTAACAACAAAAGAAGCAGAAACCCTTTTGGAGCAACATAGAGAATCGTTAGAACAGAGCCTTCCTGAAGATTTAAAAAACACTATTGAAAATTACAAAACTGAAATAGAACCAATCATAACAGAGGCACAAAAACGTGCAGAAATCATAAAACAAAATAATTTTTTATCTGGGTACAAATACTATTCAGACCCTAACCAAAACCAACAAAAAGAAGAAGAAAAGAATGAGTTTAATGGAAAGAACACCGAGCTTATAATTTTTGTTTCTTCTTCCATGGGTATTGATGCCATCCGGGAATATATAAGCGATGCAGATAAATCAAATAGTATTAGTTCAAAAAAGATTCTTTTGCGGGGATTTGTCGATGGAGCAAAGTCGGTACAACCCACAATAAATTTTTTACATCGGTTAACAGAAGGCTTCGAAATTAAAAATGTGGAAATTGAAATCGATCCAACAATGTTTAGAAAATATAAAGTTGATACTGTTCCTGCGTTTATTATCAAAGAGGTAACACCAGGGCAAATACCAAAATCTGAAGCTGAATACAGAGTACAAGGGCATATTTCTTTAACGAAAGTTTTTGAAATTTTAGAAAAAAAGACAAATGAAAAAAAATATGGAAAAATTCAGAATGAAATCAATAAAAACTTTTTTTTCTAAAAGAAAGAAATTATTTTTTTTGTGCTTGTTGTTATCCATTGTAACAAACTTTGTATTATCTCATATTATGATAATATTTAATGATTCTATCAATTATAGTCTTGCTTGGGTTTACAAAAAAAAAGATATAATATCTTCTGACATTACAAAAGAAAAATATGTTTTTTTCAAAACAAAACATCCATTTAAAATGGAAGAAATACAACTTATAAAACAGGTGGTTTGTGATGAAAATGATGACCTTTCTGTAAATGAAAAAAAAGAGTTTTTCTGCAACGGCTCTTTCTTAGGAAAAGCAAAGGATAAGGCAAAAAATGGAAAATATGTGGAACACTTTAATTTTCATGGAAAAATACCCAAAGGGCATTTCTTCTTTATGGGATCACACGCCGACAGCTACGATTCTCGATACTGCGGTTTCTATCAAAAAGAAAAAGTTCTGGGTTTGGCTCATCCTCTTTTTTAATGCCGTTACGTTTGCATCTGCGGAATCATTTTTTTCTCTTTCGGAAGATAGGATAAAAAAAATTCCCCTGGATGACCCAAGACGGAAGGAAAAGTTCTGGAATAACGACTACAGAGAAGGTTTTTATTGGTATACTGATTTAATCGAAAAAGAAGAAAAAGATGAAGAAAAAACCCCCTCTATTTCTGAAGCTGCGGAAAAAGTGTTGCGTGAAAAGGTAGATTCAAAAACCTATTCAGAATTGTGGAATACGCATCCTCAAGAATTAGGAGAATTACAAGAAGTTGCCACAAAGCTTGCAATACAGGCTCCAACCCAAAGAAATGTATACAGGCACTTATTTATGCAGGACTTAATGAAAAACAAAGCAACTGCTTTTGCTTATGCTGTAACTGCCTATGGAGTCCAAAATGATGCTTTTGACACAGGAGCTACTTACCCGATTGTTGGCCCTGGTCAATCTTCGCTTGTCAATATGAGACAAGAAGAAATATCAAGAACCATTCAGAAAGTGCAAAAAGATTTTGGTTTAATTTTGATTACCCAGCCTAGATGTAGTTTTTGTGATGACCAAAAAAACATACTTCGTTTTTTCCAAAATAAATATCCCTTTGTTCTCATTAAAGAGATTGATTTAGATACACCGTTGGCTATGAAATTGGGAGTTACGAAAACCCCAAGCATTGTTACTGTCTCCAAAAAATCTGAAAAATCTATGCCCGTTGCAAGCGGTGTTGTCGCTGTAAATGAGCTGGAGCAAAATCTTTACAGAGCGATCAGGCTCTTAGATGGTGATATTTCTCCTGAGCAGTTTGGCTCCTATGATTTTAATATTCGCGCGGGGGAAGACCCCCATGGCAATAAACGAAGATTTCAAGATCAGCCTATCGAAGAGTTTTTAGAATAATAAACGAAAGGGGAGCACCCCTTTTTTTTAAAATTAAGACGGCTTTAACCTGCCCTCACCTTTAGGCTGCGGAGGTTTGATGGAAAAAATCAAATATTTTTTTTATTTATTTTTTTTGGTTTGCATGATTTTTTTAGAACTAGCGTATTCTGGAGACGATATTTCTAATCTTCTCAGAATTGACATCGGGAGAATCACCCATAAAACATACAATAATATTCTCCCTTCAATTTACATTACACGAAATCTTGATTTTCTTAATTCCAGTATTTCTTCCTCGTCTGAAATGCTTCAATTCCGGGCTTCTGGTGAAACCAGAAATATCCAATGTGATAATAGCTATGTCACTTGGACTGTCCCAGGAACAGCATTACAAAATAAAATTAAATGCAACATTGTTGACTTGGAAAAAAACTTAATCAGTGTTTCTTTTGATTTTGTTTACAAAGGCGAAGATTCACCCCAAAAACAGCAACCCAGCACAAGTTCTTTTGGGGATCTTGCAGGTACAAGCTTATCAAATCCTTCTTGCGAATCTGATAAGAATGCAACTGCTTGTAAGTGGGAACAAAAAGAGGAAGAAGAGTGGTTTGTTTTTACCCAAATAAACGTTATCGACCAAGAACTTTTACTCGGCAATAGGGCAGAACAAGCCCCGGAACCTATTAACGATTTTTGCGGAGAAGACAGTAATAGCAACAGTATTCTTGAGCCTTTTGAATTTTCTGAGTGCTTGAGAGACGGCAATAATAGGCTTTTTTGTACTCATGATAATATTGATTGCACAGAAGTTACAGCAGACCCCATTTGTCTTTTTGATGGAGTTTTTGATTCTCCAAATAACAGGTGTAAGCATCCCTTAATTTCGGTGACATGCCCTATGTCAAGCCCTTTTGTGTATGACCAAGGGATAGAAAAATGCTTCCGTGACCCTGTTTGTCCCGATAGAGGCATATTCAAATCAGTGACAAACACATGCAATATTTCTTTGACAAATGGTGATTGCCCCGATGGTTTTTTTTATAGCAATCAGGAATCCAGTTGCATTAAAAATTCTGTTTGCCTTCCTGGAACAGTTTTTAATGATACAGCTAAACGCTGTGAGGGGCTGCCTACTGATTCATGCTACCTGCCCTATTCCCAAAATGGAAATCTTTGTCAGGCAAGCGTATCATGCCCATCAGGATCAAGTTATAGTACAACTCTTAAACGCTGTGTAAGGGCTGCTGTTAAAAATTGCCCTTCTGGAACTACATTGGTAGATAATATATGCCAATCTACGCCAACCTGTCCTCCTGGAAGTACATTTAGTTTTGCAAATAAAAGGTGTGAATCACCACCTTCAGGCGGTGGATATACACAATGTACTATATTATCTCATGACGAAATTTGGCTTACATCCCCGTCTACATATCAAAACACATATCCACAAGATTTCTATTTAAGTAGTGAATCATATAGTAGTTATTATGGAAATCCAGGAGGTCAATTATATTTTTTATGGGGAACGATGCCTTTTTACATAGACAATAGCTTTTTTGATAATAATTGTAATTTAAATACCTTTTTAAAAAACAATAGTGGCACTATTTCTATTTCAATCATGCCTGGAGAAAATAAATTAGTTAAGCACATCGGCTCTGGTTATGCGTATATAGGAGATACGGGAAGACAAGAAAAAACTTTTTATCATAACAAGTCAGAATCACCGATAAGCTGCTCTATCGGTTATCTTGTAGGAAATATTTGTATAAGCAATCCAACCTGTCCAACTAATACTACACTTAATTCTAATACAGGTTTTTGTGAAAAAAATCCTGATAGCAGTTGTGCAGAAGGTTTTTTTTATTTTGCGTCTAGTGATACGTGCGCTAAAATTCCTGATTGCCCAATGATGATAGACGGTATAGCAGGAGCATTTAATGAGGCTACAGAAAAATGTGAGGCTATTTTTTCTAAAAATTGTCCATCAGGATTATCTGGGAATGGAACTCCTCCTACATTATGTTTTACAGAACAGGTATGCCCTATTGGCGTATACCGTTTAGATTCTAATAGTTGTGCTATATATGGCTCTAGTTTTTGTCCTCCTGGGTATCCGTTTAATGCAAGTACAAATGAATGCATCAAGCCTCTGCCAGATTGCCCACATCCATCAAAATATGACAGCAATTTAAAAAAATGTGTTGATCCGACAGATCCCATATACAACTGCCCGGAGACATATTCATACAATCCCACTTTTAAAGATTGTTCAACATATCCTATTTGTGAGGCTGGAGCCTATAGGCCAGCAACAAAAGATTGCTGGGATAACGAATGGGCTTGTCCATATGGTGGAGATCGACCCTGTGTACCGTTTCAAAGTAAGCAGCAATGCAGTAAATTTGATTGTCATGATTTCAGCTCATCTACTCCAATAGGTGATCCTGAAGGAGCCAATGACAAAGAGGATGATGGAGAAATAGATGATTCTGGTGATTGCCTGGGACAAATATACATTTATAACGGGCAGGACAATAGATGCCGAAATGGTGGAGTGACGTTGACTGGAGGGTCATGTTGCAAAGAAGAGGATTACGCGATGGGCCTTTTAAAATGTAACCCAAAAGAAATAGCTTTGATGAAATTACGGGGTAACGGCGTTTGCCACGAAGTCGGAGAATACTGTTCAAAAGAGATTAACTTGATGTTTGGAAATGTATGTGTCGAAAAATCAAAAAGATATTGTTGTTTTAATTCAAAGCTCGCCCGTATTATTCACCAACAGGGCAGGCCACAAATTGATGGCTTGGATTGGGGAACACCGGAATCTCCTACTTGCCGTGGTTTTACCCCTGAAGAATTTGAGCGTCTTGATTTCAGCAAAATAAATTTGAGTGAATTTTATAAAGATATCGAAGTTAAAGAGATGGATCATACTGTACTCCAGGATACTTTGACCGACTCATTTAATAGAAAAGATCAATCTCAATGGAAAGATCCTATGGAAGAAGGATCTAAAAAAGTGAACGAACTTTATAATTCTGTTCCTTTGCCAGAGTAAGGAGTTTGTAATGTTAAAAAAACAAATAAAATATTTTTTTACGGTTTCTTTTCTTTTGTTTTGTTTATCCCTTCAAGTAATGGCAAATTCACAAAAACCTCATTACCAGGAAGGGACAAGCAAAGCCTCTGAAATTGCAGCTCCAATAAATCACCCGCAAGGATTGAACGAGACAATTTTTCAGCCGATGCTTTCAGACGACAAAAACATGAAAAGTTTTGGCGGTACTCCCGATGATCCTGGTGTAGAATTTTCAGCAAATATTTCTCCGATAGCCACCAAGAGTTTTTTGCATATTTTTATTCAGCCGTCGCCAAGCAAAGACATTCAACATCTCGCAGTAAAACTTGATACAACCATGGATGGAAATTATGATAAAGCATATACGGTATCTGATACAATTTCTGGGCTTTGTTCCAATGGCTTTGTGAAGTGTACTCCTGGGACATGGAATAACTGTTCTTTTTTCCGCTGGGAAGCAGATACAAATTTGAATATTTATGGTGTCAATGTTGGAAGTTTGCCTAGCGTAGTGGGACGTCATAATATTTCATTAGATCAAAAAGTCTCAAATTGTTTTTGTATAAATAATAGTTGTTCAGGAAACATTTCATGGCAGCATAAGCAAAACCTACTGCAAACTATCGGAAACGGAATTCTTGAAGCATTAAATAAAAAAACATCACAATTTTCCGTAACAAATTCAACTTATGATGAATATTCAATAGAATATATGGGAGTTAAAACAGCGCATAATGTAGAGCAGTCTGGCACTGCTATTTCTGAATATACATCTGGATCTTCCAATCCTGAAAAATATTATCAAAACAATCTACAAGGTGCTGGCGAAGATGAAATGGTGAGACAGTCTCAAGATACAAAATCACCCTATCACCGCTCTTATTCTGCAATGGCTAACGTAACACATCCCAAAACCACTGTAACATGCTCAGAAAAAACAATAATTGAATTTTCAGGGGATCAGCCATACGCAAAACGATCTGAAACTTGCAGCGATCTTGATATTACTGATTGTTCTCCTTATTCCATTACCGTATGTGATTATTTCCATGAGAACTGTATTGACATGGTTCAATATGGAAAACCAACAGGTTTTAACCCAATAGCAATCACAATACGTTATAATGATTGGAATTTCACTGCCAATGGCTCTCAGATCATAGCTGAAAATTATAATAACCTTAAACCGGGAGAAGTACCTGTTCCGACCCCAATGCTTAGTGGGCCTGATCTCTGGTGGAATGTACAAAGAGAATATCAGTGCAGAACAGCCCCACATGACTTTTCTCAAGCTAACCAAGCTGAGGGCGATGTAAGCACTTCTCTTAAAATGAATGGAACAGAATCGTTTTCATACGCGCACAGTGGAATTTCATATTCTGCCCAACTCCCATACACAGAGCGTCCAGAACAAACTTGTGATCCAGTATGCAAAATTCGTGTCAGTATCGCTCATAGCGGGGTGACTTCTACCGGGTCAGGAGCCTGGGATGGCAATACAAGCTCTTCATCAGACAAAGAATTTTATAAGACATGCATTGCTAATCAATGCCCACTGGATACAGGAGAAAGTTTAATCCTTGATTGTGGTTGTCATAATGCTTTTGCAGAAGCGATGTCAGCGGTTGCAATAATTGAAGCGATGTCAAAAGATTTTATATGCAGTTCGGATTGAATTGTGGCCTGAAAGGTGCGGAACTTGAAATTCCCATTCCAAATGTCCTTGTGCCGGGACTTGAATCCATCCAAGCCAAACTCTTCCCCTGATGCCAGAAACCTTACCAAACACCGCATAGACAGCGATTAGCCACACATAAAGACAACATCCGACAAAAAAATCCGCATTCTCACTTCAGAGGATGAAGTGAATGCGGACACATGGTTTGTCAGTATAACCGTAAAAAATCCTAAGCTCGATGATCTTCCCACTGCCGAAAATCAAGGAGTATCCGCACTGGCAAGCCTTTCCACGGAAAAAAAGCTTCCAGTAACACCAGCAAAAAGATTGACATCATGCCCTTTCTCTTCACCTTTAATCTTTGCATCCAAGTCATGGGGCCTGGATTCTCTTATGCTGATTTTAGGTTTTTGTAGATTTTCTCCATATGTCTGATGTTTCCATTTTTCAATAAGAGAATCATCTCCTGCAAGTGGCTTTTTTAAGGTCTCGACCTTGATTTTCACTGCGCCTACCCATGCCCGAGCAAAAACGTCTCCCTTGCGAGTTTTGGTGCTTCGTGAGACTCTAGGCTGCAATGTTTTGATGTATTCACATCGATCCCTATTAAGCTTCTTACGCAACACATCATAGGCATATGCAGCCACCTCAGCATCACTACCGTAACCCACAAAACGGAGAGTATTTTTCCATTCACCCATAACCATTCGCACCTCTTTAATGGCTTCGCAGCCAAAAACATCACATACAATCCGTGCCAAATACTCCATATGCGCTGGTATATTGCGTGTACCCGTAGGGTTAGATATACAACTCTGCACCTCTGATAATACAACATTATCCTGTGTTATACCATGCCGAGCCATTAAGTCATGCGCTTTTGCGAGGGCAGAAGCAGCCTCTGCTGCATTATCAGATGCCGATAATGCCAGACATTTTTTTATTTTTCTGAGTATATCATTCATCAAGCTGAACTCACGAAGGATTGATTTTTTTACGGAGATTATTAGAACATTTGAATGTAACAACTCTTCTCGGTTCAAGAATCATGGTCTCTCCGGTAGCTGGATTTCGGCCTTTTCGTGCTTTTTTATCGTTTACTTCAAAAGAACCGAATCCAGAAACAAGGACTCGTTCACCATTTTCTAAAGTTTTTTTTATGATTTCCAAAAGGATTTCAGTGATATAATCAGCTTTTTTTTGATGAAAATCAAGGCGGCAAGAGATATTTTCAACCATATTCTGTTTTGTGAGAGCCATTATAATACCTATCTTTTTTCTTTAATTTTTTTTTGAGTAACTGTCTCAATAAATCCAATTGTATTTAAAATATTTCCTTCTTTTCTTCTTTCTATTTCATTCCAATTACTGAATTCAAAAAAATATTTATCAAAAACAGTATAATAAAGTCCAGAGAATAGAACTTGTTTATTTTTTGAAAAAACATCAAACTCCATGCTGAAATAAAGATTTCTTTTATTTTTCAATTTCACATGAGGCAAATTTAAAAATGAATTCACCAAAGAAAAATCTTCTTCTTTGCTCAGGACACTTATATTGATAGCCCTGTTTTTTGCCGCCATTTCTTTAATTATTGTAGCAAGCCGCCTGGGAGCGATGTAAACATAATCTCCGAAGGAAAAAAAAGAAGGGATAGACCCATCCGTATTGCAATTCATATAAGGGTCAACGAAATTAAAAAATTCATCAAACCGAAGCCAAGATAGATCATACGGTTTGAATTGTTTTCTTATTGAAATTGTTGGTTTTGGAACAAGATTTTTACAACCTTTAACAATTTTAAGGCTTAAAGTTTCTTCGGCAATATTTTCTCCCATTTCCATTTGCCGAACATCACTATCTGCATCCTTCAACATTTTTAAAACAGTTATATTTTTTGCAACAAAGAATTTATCATGATGCCCTTCGATAGCAGAAAGAACAGCTTCTCTTTCTGCTATCGGTAGATTTTTTAAGATTTTTTGTTCTTCTATATAAGCTACCCCTTTCAAAGGATGTTTTTTTGACTTATATTCTGAATCTTTCCATAAATCAGGTATTTTACCAACATCGTGTAAAAGTGCAGCCATTGCTGCCAGGGAAACATTGACAGATTTTTCCTTTTTGAAATTTTTAAGAATTAAAGAAGCAACATTGAGAAGATGTTTTTTAAGAGAAGTTTTTTTCACCAAATCATATTCTTTTCCATAAAATTTATCAGATGGAAAAACACTTTGGTAATCTGGAAGAGAATCAAGCCATTGCAAAATATCACGAAAAACTTGATCGTGTCCTAAAGCAGAAATCCAATCAATGTTTGGTAAGTAGACATGATACCAAAATTCCTGAAGGTCGTTATCTATGAGTGGAAAATACCATTTTAAATCTTTTTCTGGAATAAAAATGTTTTGATCTTTATTGACATATTGATTTTCTGTTGCTCTTTGTCTTATTCGTTCAAAATTTTTTCTTTTTTGTCCATTTTCTTGAAAATATTTAAAATTCAAAAAAACCCACCTAGATATTCCAAGCAAACAAATACATCCATAAAAAACCATTGAAAAAAATGAAAAGTTTAAAATCCATTCGACTGAAGGCATAAAAAACCTTTAATTGCTGTGACCTTTTACGGTCAAATCTGGAAAAATAATATCCAAATATGAAGATTCAACATCCGCTGTTATGCCCCTGTAATATCCTTCAAAACCAGAATACCAAAAATGACGAGCTGGTAAATTCATAGCTTTTCCTGGTTCTACCAGCATTTCCTTTGCCTCTCTTATCATGAGATTATCGTTTAAGGAGACGATAGGAGAAAAATATTTTTTTTCAGAAAAACAGGAGGATATAAAATCTGCGGTTTCTGGATCATTTACCCGGAGAAACAACTTCGAGTTTGTGTTATCCAGAACCTGCCTTGTAGCTTCTGGGCCAATTACCCTATTCAAATCAGCAATACTTTGTGTCAACGCAGTTATCCAGACACCAGACCCACCAGCTTTATTAAAAAGCTCTACAATATCCATATAAGCAGCATTTGAAAACTCATCAATGACAAGTGATAGGGGCGTGCTTAATCGTTTGCCCGAAGCAAATCTACGGCCTACAAACGTCTGAATTGTAGAAATTAAAACTCTGGCGAGGGTGCCAGCCGTCCTCCTGGTTATCAAAGATCCAGTTTGTATAACAACAATAACTCTTTTTTCTTCTTCAAGCTGTTTTATAAAATTGTTTTTTTGTGCTTTTCCGACAATCTTACCCATCATTCCGGTTGAAAGAGAATGAAGGACAGTCCTTAAAGAAGAAGAAATTTTAGAAAAAAAATCTGGTGGGCTTTGAAGTTGAATGTCAATAAATGATTTGACCTCTCTAGCTTCTTCAGAATGATAATTTGAAAGCATTTCGGAAAGCTGAAGTAGCCCACTATGAGAACACTTATCTAATATGGAGGAAAAATTCAGATAGGTTTGATTCCCGTGCTTCTGCAATACTAAGATAGCATTCACAATACTACTCGTTACTTCTTCTGCCACATTTAAAAAAAATGCTTCTTTCGAATCAATACCTGAAACAACGTGGCTTACCAGTTCTTCAGGCTGTGCATAAAATAGCAACGGATCAGTCTTTGCCGATAGATCTGGATACAGTGGATTGATAAATATCAATTCATCCTCTCGACCTAATTCATAAGCCACCTGGACTATTTTGGAAAATAGTTCTATGTCTCCCTTCGGATCAACGAGAACGAGGCTTCTACCAGCTCTCAGATCTGTCTCTATTATATGTTCAGCGAGACGACTCTTACCTACTCTAGTCGAGCCACAACAAAAAAAATGACCAGCTCTATTTTTGTCGGACAAGATAATTTTTTGTAGCTTATTTTTATCACCATTAAGGTCAACTCCATGACCCAATATTATGCCATCTGTTTTTTTTTTATTAAAAAGCATCAATATCTCCAAAAAATTTTTTGACTTTATATGACTTAAAAAAACGAATACTGCTAAATAGCCACACGCTGATAAAAGGTATAACCATACCGAACATCATCAAAAAAAATGTTTCAAATGCTGAATAAATCAACTCTGGTTTAAGATTCATTATAACACGATATGCAGCCATTTTCATTTCAGGATTAGAACTTAAATTCTGAGCTATAGCCCAAGCCCAATTTTCTGTAATAAACGTAGACAGATAAATAAATGAAATAAAAATCAATATCCCCTTAAAAAGCATAGAAAAAAGCCTTCCTAATAACAGATTGTCTATTGCCATACGGGTGATATTACCTATTCTATAGGATGTAAGAAAACAGCATATTCCAGCAAAAAGAATCACTGGAAAATAATTGATAAAAAAAACAAAACTCCGATAATAAAGCAATGGGAAATATTCAATGGCTTTATCATATAAGTACGGATCAGATATAATAGGTACTATGACTATAGTAAGCAAAATTAAAAGAATGGATTCAACAAAACCAGACACAAAACCAAGTCGAAAAAAGATAATCCTTTTTTCGATGGTATGAAAATCGGCTGGTATATCTCCACTATTTTTTTCAATCACGTAATAGGTTTGAATTTTTGATATTGCACCTAATAATGAAAGAATTTCATCCGGTTCTTTTTTTTGCTGATTTATTACAACTTCTTCCGAACTTCCTACCATTACCTAATTCCTTTCCATTTAAAAAAATCACATTTTGAAACACCTGATAATTTTACCTAATGAAGAGACCTGTTCATATACAGGCCAAAAAAGAACAAACCAATATTTAAACCATGGCAACATTATTGCTATCAAAAAACTGAAAAGCATAATTCCTACGTGCCGTAAAATAATTCCGTAAGACAACCCTAAAATAAAAAAAATAGCTGAAATAAAATAAATTGTTGAGAAAAAAGGAAAAAACAACTGTATTAAAGGCTCGTAGATAAAAGAAAGAAAAATGATAAAAAAGATTAAAATCACTATGAAAAACATCTTAAATTCTTTAAAGAAAAGATAAAACACTTTTAATAACCTCCTACAATAAGATGCTCATATGTTTTTTTGACTTTTTTTATATAGTTTTGGCCTTGATGACTACGGGTTTCCAGTCCTCTTCCTGTGTTATAACAGGCTACGGCTCTCCAAGAATCGCCGTACCTGGAAATACAATCTTTTAGAATCCATGCGCCAGCAGCAGTACAATAACAGGCATCTTCTAAAAGAAGATCAAAATTAAATAAAAAAGACCACTGTGAGTTAATCTGCATATGACAAAAATCTTGACTGCCATCACTATTGCTAGTGTTTATAACCCTGTTATCCATATTACTTTCAACTAAAGAAATAGCCATAATAAGTTCTTTTGATAAAGAATATTTCTCAGCAACAATATCAAAACAATAATCTGCATAAACTTTATCTAAAAAAAACAGAACAAATATAAAAATAACCTTATTTATTTTCATTACACCTCCGTCTTGGAGGCCCCCGCTCTCATGCGGGGGAGGAAGGGGCAGGATGATGAACGCATGTAAGTTTCACATGGAAATGTTATTTACTCTTTTATACCCAAAAGTTCTTGAATCCTCGGGATATTAGCACCTTCAACTTTCCAACCAGAAGAAGGTGCAATAAAAACCGGGACTCCGCTAATTCCAAATCTGGGAAAAAATTCTTCTGTTTTTTTAAAGATTTCTGCTGACTTTTGGCAACCCGATGTTTGAGGGGTAGCCTTCCCTTGTTTCAAATATTTTTCAGCATCAAATTCAGAACAAATTACTTCATCAGCATATGGCTTACTTCCATTAAGAATGGACGTTACAATCACCTTAAATGTTGCTGCATACGGATATTTTTTAGCAATATCCATTGCACCAGCAAGTCCGTTTTTACAATGAGGACACAGAGGATCGCTTATCAAATAAATGATATTTTCTTTGCCTTCACCAAAATGGATAGCTACCATTTTATCAAGTACTGAAATATTTTCTTGAATCAATTTCATCTGCTCTTTTTCTAAAATAATACGCCTTGCTTCAGTTTTCTGTCTCTCTTCAGCCTGAAGATCCGCGATGCTTCGTAATGTCATGTCCGTAATCTGCTTTCGATTCGAAAACATCTGACCTGCCAATATCCAATTTTTACCTGCGTAAACAGGAACAAACTCACCATTGATAGAAATTATGACCTCACAAAGGCCAAACTGTTCTTTTTTCAATATGATTTTGTTGGGAACAGGTATAGGAGCTTGTTCATTCAGCCATTTCATTGTGATATGATCGCATACATTTTGATCTGCTTGGGTAGTAACACACAAAGCAAAGAAAAGAGAAAACAAGAGGCTTATCTTTTTCATAAAAATTCCTTTTGAAGAGATTGATTATAAATCACCACGCATTTTTAGCAGAGAATTTCTTAAAGAACTTTCTTCTTGGACTTCTGACGTTGGCACGGTTTTTTCTTTTTCGGGTTCTTCAGAAATTATTTTTTCCTTTTCACCTTTTGCTTTTTTATTTCTTTTAGAAGGGGATAAGGAAGCATGAAACATTTCCCCTTCTGCAAAACACTCTAAAAATGAGAAATCTATTTTTTCTGCCTCTTCTGCTAAAAAAAAAGATTTGAAAAAAAACTGAAAATCAGGTTGGGCCAAAAGCAGCAACAAAGAATATTCTGTTAATCGTTCAATATCCTTTGGTTTTATTTTGCTTAAAATCCTTATCAAATCTTCATTTCTAAAATTAAGTCGGTATTGTTTTGTTCCTGTCATTACATTCTCCTTTCTTATCAAGCGGAACAAAACTTTCCGTATCCCCGTGCATTTGCAAATTCAGGTTTTTCAGGAATAAAAAGAAATTTTTTTCCTAATTTTTCAGCAAAATAATTTGAAATATAATGCGCCCCACCACCAGCACACAAAACACGATCAGCACGGACAATAAATGGACCAAATCTATTTTCGATTTCTGCGTACAAGTATGCGGAATATTCCCTTATTATCTCTGCACAAATATCTGTAAATTCAATTCTTTCTCCTTTAAAAACAAAAAATTTCTGCTTCAAACACTGCTTCAGATCTTGCTCTGTCAAAACAGCACTCATACCAGCCATGCTTTTGATTTGGCTCTTAACATGAGATTCAAGCATCTTGGTTGCTTTGCAGATACCCGCAGATTCAAGCATTTGAGAGTGATGTGAACTGCATGATCCCTGGTTAACAATCAATACATCTACGGTATTGTATCCCACATCAATCACAACCATATTGGTGCCATCCACAGAGCTACGAAGCTTAAAATTTTCATCAATGGCATAATCATACAAAACACCTTCACCCTGAGCCATAATTGATACATTTTTAAAATTGAAACACCTCCCATTAACCGAAAAATTAGAAATAGATGTTTTCAAGTCTTGTTTGTAATCTGCATAGAATTCCAATGGTAATCCAGCACAAATACAGATTTGTTCCATTTCTACATTTTTTACTTCTGGGATTTGGTCAATAATTGCAGCAATCATTATCGCTGAATTCTCGACAAGGAAATTTATATTTCGAGTAGGTAACGCTGTACCACTGAAAACAGCATCCGTACCCACCAGATATTTCTTCCCTTTAAATTCATAATGTTTTTCTTTTGAATTTAATCCGGAAATCATTTCTACGGCCAGGGGAGTAATAGCTGTTGGAATAGAAACCTGTCTGCGGATTGTAGGCTTAGAAATCAGTACAGCTTTTGTTTCGCCAAATCCTACATCCACACCTAAAAATAAATTTGCCATTTTTTACCTCGCATAAAAGAAAGTTATTTATGTTTTGATTATGCAAAGTGGGTAAAAAGTGGCAAAAAAAGGACAAAAAAAATGCGGAAAGAAACTCATATTGCGGCAGGGATTTTAATTTCAATAACTTTTATGCCTAAAATTTCAATGTTTCTTCTTATGGTAAATGATCTTCTTTATGCGTTTTTTTACTTTCAAATTTTTGTCGCTGGAACAATAGGATCTTTTTTTCCAGATCTTGATTTGATTTTTAAAAATAGGAATTTTCACAGAACGTTAACACATTGGCCTTATCCATACATTTTTCTTGGATTTATCGGATATTATTATAGATGTACCTTTCTGCTTGTCTTCAGCCTTACAGCTCTCTCCCATATTATGCTCGATTTTTTCAATCCAACAGGAGTCCCTTTTGGAAAGAATCCTTTTAAAAAAAGAACAAGCTCTCCTATATGCCAAATGAAAACAAAATCTTGGCAAGACTTTATACTCTTCTTTGTGTTTACTACCTTGACCATTCTCATCATTTTTGAGGATTTCTGATTACCACCACCCTTCTTCAGCTATTGTTCCCATGCCCCAGCGTGGGAACGCCATACCGGACGCTCCTGCGCCCAGGTCAGTATCCTCGTATATACTTCTCCGGGAACCGGGTATTGCGCGAAGCACCGGGACAATCCAGACCAAAACATGGGCGTATCCGATTTCTGTACGCCATTGGAATTCGGCCTACATCACAGCTTGTTTGTTTTCATTTTTTAATCAGAAACCTAAAACCAAAAGAAAACCAAATATCTGTGAAAAGGTCTATTTTATGATTAAATTTTTTAAAAATTTAAAAAAGCAAGCAAAGGGCAAGAACAAGCAAACTATTCTCTTAGAAGAATTGGCATTTTTGTGGCTCGATAATGACTTAGTTATCGGAAAGGAAGAAGAAGAAAAATTTTTAGACGAACTGACGGCGATAAAATTCAAAAATGAAAAAATTAGAAATTTTTGGAAAGAGCTTTATGACAGTCAAATTTTTTCATTGGAAGTCCAAGATTTAGTTTTCATCATTTCAAAGGCATTATTCTTTTTAGAAAAAAATTTTGAAAAAAAAAGAAACAATCCCCAAATCCCTCTGTCTGTGCAAAATCCAATATCGTTAGGTGAGCATTCGATAAACGTAGCCCAAACAATTTTGCAAAAAAATAAAACGTTATCTCCTAAAATGATATTGTGCATGGTTGCTGCTGCTCTCTGCCACGACCTGGGTTATGCACTTGATGGATACATTCGTCATGAAACAGGCTCATTGAGCTGGCTTGAAAGTCTTCTCTCGGATAAAAATATCGAAGCTGATATTTTTCATATAACTGAAGCAATCCAGAACCATCATGAAAGGCCAAGCCCTAAAGCATCTAAAATTTCCAAGGCTCTTTTTCTGGCAAATGAAGAAGTAAACGAAAAAGAATTATCACAGATTAACACCTCCCTTCCGACCACACCATCCACACCACAAATACAAACACACCACGATCACCTGAAAAGCCAAGAAGAAGCTCCGGGAACGAATGAAGATCAGCACTCTCTCGGGAGCCAAGAAGAAGCTTGGCAAAAAGAAATCCGCACGGAAAGCACGGAAAGCACGGAAAGCACGGAAAGCACGGAAAGCACGGAAAGCACGGAAAGCACGGAAAGCACCATAGCTCTTAATGAAGAAAAAAATAGTAAAGAAATTTTTCTTTGGGAAAAACAGATCTTTATTCATCCCAGAGCCTGGGACGATTGCCAAAGAAGTCCCCTTTTTTCTTCTTTAAAGAAAATCGAAAAACATACCTGTGTCTTTAAGTTTGAGAAAAAGCAACCTTCTAAAATCCATAGAACTCAAAGTAGAGGATTTTATTATGTTTTAGGTGAAACCGATTCTTTGAAAATTGCATCGTTTTTGGGTTTGGAGGAAGGAATGGAGGATGATTTTTTAAAACTCGTAAAAATTGAAATAAAAAACACAAAAGGAGATGAAAATTGAAAAAAGAAAAATTGGTTTTCTTAGCAATTATCTTTTCTATTTTCGGAAATTTAATAGCATTTGCAAATGCAGATCATCTACAAATCAATCAACAAAATGACTACGAAATAAAAAATACGATAGTTTCGTTTTCTAAAAGTTCAACTTTTATGATTACAAAAGATAATCCTGAAAAAAGTTCGAAAACTCTGCAACCTTGTAAAATAGCCAAACCAAAAGAAGATGCTTTTGACAAAGAAACGTTAACAATTTTTTTTGATCTGGGGAAAAGCACTATAAAAAATGAATTTTTTCCTGTTTTGAACGCATTTTCTAAAACTTATTCAAAGGGTGGGCCACTTTCAATTACAGGTTACACCTGTCCCTTGGGGACACAACAGATAAATCAAAGTTTAGCCTCAAAAAGAGCGGAAAATGTAAAAGATTTTTTTCAAAAACTTGGATTTTCATCTATCGAAGCAACCGGAAAGGAGGGATGTTGCTATATAAGTGAAGATCCACATCTTTTGTATAAGAATCGAAGAACAGAAATTATCTACAACCCAAATTATGTGAAGGAATGAAAAATGAATTTTCACAAATCAAATTTTTTTCTTACCCTTTTTTCTTTAACCGTTTTCAGTCTTCTCCTTTTTATCCCGGATATGGCATTGGCATTCACACCCGCAGGTGGGACAAAAATTGGGACGGAAATTTATACCTTTGCGACTACTGAGTTGATCGGTGGCCCTATCGGCGCGTTGTTTGGGGTAATCTGCATTCTTTTGTTGGCAGCAGGGGCATTAAAAAACAACGTACCCCTGGCTATCGGTGGCCTTTTGGCTGGTATTGCAGTTCTTAAAAGTTCTGCCATTGCAGCAGCAATGGGCATGACTTTTTAAAAAAAACTATTTTAAGCAGTGAATAATAAAAAGGTTTTCCTTTTTACTATTCACTGTTTTTTTTAGAAATAGGAGCAATATGGACGAAGTTAAATGCCCTCAATACCTCAAAAAACCATTAGCTTTTCTTATTTTTGAGTCAGACGAAGCTCTTATTTTTATGATTTTTTTTATTTTTGCAATGATAGCTGATTCATTTATCCATATTATATGGCCCTTTTTGTTCACATTCCTATTTCGGAAAATTAAACAAAAATATCCTGAAGGAGTTTTATGGCACACACTTTATTACTTTGGGATTCAAAATTTTAAAAAATACCCTTCTTCTTTTGAAAGGCGTTTTAGTGAATGAAAAAGGACTATTTTATAAATAAATATGAAGCATATAGAGAAACAGCAAAAATTCTTTCATTTTGTCTTGTATTTGTTTCTATATGCTTTTTGATTTCAATGTATTTCAATTACCAACTAAGTAAAAATCAAAGAATAATTGTTATTCCTCCTGGAGCAGATAAAAGGATAGAAATTTCTTATGATTATATCGATACAGACACATTGAAATTATGGAGTAAGTATATTACGTCCCTCTTCTTAAATTATACCCCTGCATCATACACAGATCAAGTAAATGACCTTTTAAAATTGACTACTCCAGAATTTTATAAAAAACTTGAATCCGTGCTTTTAGATAATCAAAAAGATATAGAAACTCTTAAAGTTTCAAGCACATTTTTCCCCACTGAGTTCAAGGTTAATAGAGCAAAAAAAGAACTCATAATTAACGGGGATCGTTTTTTAATTGTTGGATCAGAACCAATAACAAAAAAAGAAGAAGTTTATGTGTTTAATTATGAAATAATAAATGGAAAATTCTGTATCGATGGCATTTATAAAGAAAAATAAAAAGAGGTATGTATGAATATAAAAGGCGTTGTTTTTATCTTATCAGCTATTTCATTTGTCGTCTCTGCACATGCACAGGATTTTACCGTTAGCCTTGGGATAAA
This sequence comes from Desulfobotulus sapovorans DSM 2055, assembly GCF_059569355.1. Classification (NCBI taxonomy): domain Bacteria; kingdom Pseudomonadati; phylum Thermodesulfobacteriota; class Desulfobacteria; order Desulfobacterales; family Desulfobacteraceae; genus Desulfobotulus; species Desulfobotulus sapovorans. The sequence goes on from NZ_JCANVJ010000025.1 coordinate 45,601, forward strand.
AAAAGATATTTCAGAGGCAAGGCTTTTTTCAGAAAGTGCAAAAAAAGAATTCCCTCATGTACAAATATGTCTCAACACTTCAGGTAATTATATTGTTTCAGACGGAACAATTACAAATGATACAAGCCTCATAGGTGTAGCAATTCAAAATGCTCAATCCAAAGGAGGATTTGAAGCACAAATAGCACCTATTGATAAGAATAAATGCTTTAGTCCTGAAAGTTTTTTGAGAACCGATCAAAACCCCAAAATAGAAATTGAAGATAAAAAGAGAGAATCAGCTTTACCTGTACATATAATGCCTCCTGATTTTTCCCAAAAAAATTTGCGGGATAAGAATAGAACTGACGCTCCAAGTATAAAAGATAATGGACAAGTCATTCAAGACAAGTTTATTCATGTTTATCCAGATATTGTAACATCTGTTTGGCTATCCAACAATTCTGTCAATAGAATTGTGTGCGAAGGTGGAGTTCCTGTTTCTGACGTCATTTATTCAGACGAAAAAGGAATTACCCATAAAATCCAAAATGATACTGTCTGGTTAAAATATGTCGCGCTCGAATCCAGCTTAACAAAAGAATTAAAATATCGGAATGAACCTACAGAACTTTACGTACTATGTGGAATAGATAAAAAAACCTATGCAATGGTAATTACACCAAAATTCATCGACACCCAAAAAATTATTTTAAAAAATGGAAACAAAAATATTCAAAAAAACCAGTCATTATTTAAAGGTCTATCAACGGAAGAAAAAATTCTAAAACTCATTAAAGAAGCTTATAATAACGACTATCAAGATTCGTATTCATTCAACTTTTTAACAAAAAATCCTGTCCAATATGGATCGTTGGAAATAAACGCAGAAAAGGAAATAAGCATTCCTGGAGAAGGTTTGCAAATTATTGAATTTTCAATTTGGAACAATCCTGAATGCGATTCACCGACCTCTGTCTTCTTCGATGAAAAAAAAATGCTCGCATTGAGTATCAGGAGCAATCCCCTTCTTATCTCTGTCCGAAATCATCATATAAAGCCTGGGGATAAAACCAAAGCTTATATTATTGATTTTGTCAAATAAAAGGAAAAATAAATGTCTAAAAATACATTTCAAATAAAAAAAAATGAAATTCTCCAAAACATTCAAAAACTCGTAAAAGAAGGGAGTGAAAAATACAAAAATAAAATCAACCATTCCTCCAAAAATCATAAAATAATAATGGCTTTTGTAGCAGCCATTATTTTGCTTTTTGCCGTTTTTTTTATGCAAAAAGCCAGAGAGAATCAAAACGAACATATTCTTACAGAGAATGAAACTATTGAAAAAATTCCTTTTGGTAAAGAAGATTTAGACCGTGCTCTAAGATCTCAAATTTTAAACAAAGAAAATAGGGAATTGGAAATTCTTAAACGTGAAGTCGCCAGTTTAAAATCTTCCGTCCAACAAAAAAATGAATTTGATTTATACAATCCTGATACTCAAAACATTCCAAAACCTTTATATGGAGAAAAAAAAGAACCTGTTAAACTAGCAGGTATCTCAGATAACCCAAGACCTACAACTCGGGATTTGCTGTATGGAGAATTCAAAAGCGCCCCGCCACCACCTGAAATAGAAACATTCAATAAGGTTGGTGGAATCCAATCTGATTCCATTGAACTTATTGAAGAAAAGCCTGTAGACGACCCGGAAAAAAAAACTATTTATTTACCCCCTTCTTTCGTTAAAGCTGATCTTTTAACAGGAATTACAGCACGTACAACAGGAACGTCCAGTCGAGATACTACACCGTTGATGCTCCGAATCAGAGATCTAGCTATCCTCCCAAACGCTCTCAAGGCTGATCTGAAAGGCTGCTTTGTTATCGCTGAAGGGTACGGAGACCTGGCTTCCGAAAGAATCATTACGCGGCTTGTAACGCTGTCCTGCATCGATAAAAAAGGCGGGGCTGTAATAGATGAAAGCGTAGATGGTTTTATTGTAGATGAAGATGGCGGGATTGGCCTAGCTGCAAATGTCACAGCTAAAATGGGAACACATATTGCTCGTTCAATGTGGGCAGGCTTCGTTGGAGGTTTCGGCAAAGGACTTTCTGATTCTCAAAGAGAATTTAGTTTCTCTGATTCAGGAAATGTCAACTCTTTGATTAGCAAGCAAGACGTAAATAAAAGCTTAAAAAGCGGTTTAGGTGAAGGAATTTCAGATTCAACAAAAGATTTAAGAAGTTTTTACTTAAAATTGGCAGAACAAACTATGCCTGTTCTCCAATCCGGATCAAGTAAAGATGTCACTATCGTTTTCAGTAAAGGTAAAGACCTCTCAATAATGGTTAAAGATCTTTATTAAAAAGGAAAAAATTATGGATTTTTCAAAATTTATATTTCTTTTTATTTTTACACTCTTTTGTTCTGGTTGTTCAATATTAAACCCATACAACGAAGAATTTATGTGTCCCAATGTGTCAAAGGGTATGTGTACCAGTGTTGAAGATGCATATGCGAATAGTACGCAACCTTTGGTTGCACCTGCTACGCTTCCTCAAAAACAAATTGCCACAGATTCACAAAACACCTTTGAATTAAACAGAAATATTATTTTGTCAAACATAATAAAAGAACCGAAACAGCCTGTAATGTCACCCCCAGAAATTGCCAGGGTACTTATCTTACCATACTCAACTGAAAATGGATCAATGATGTATGGTGAACGCTATGCATATATCATTATAAAACAAGCATCTTTCGATGTTTTAGCAACAAATCAAATAGATTAAAGCGTAATAAAAAAGGATAGGTGATACAATGTTTCCATTTGATTTATTTGCTAAAAAAATGGCTTTGAGTAAAAAGGACGTTGGAAACATGCTCCATGTCAATAAATTTTCAAAATATTTACCTTATCGAGCTTATGATGATGAGCAAGAAGTATATTATAACGTCGATGAATCAATAGGATTTCTTTTTGAATGTACACCTTTAGTATTTGCATCTCAAAAAATTTTTAAAACCCTGGAAGGTCTCTTCAACATTGGTATACCATTTGATTCTTCATTACAATTTATTCTCTATGCAGATCCAGATATAAATTATGTGACCGATTTATATCTAAAAATGAAAACAAGTACAAATCCAATCGTACAAAAACAAGCAGAATCAACCATATCTTTTTTTAAAGATCCTAATGGATTAAGAAAAAAAATGAAAAGTATCCCTCCGAGGGATCACCGCCTTTTTGTTTCCTTAAAAATTCCTGATGCAGCACATCTATCACAAAGAGATATTGCAGAAATAAAATCAAATTTAACAGAAATTTTAAAGGGGGCATTTTTGAACCCTGTTTCAATGCCCCCCTTAGCTCTAATTTCCTTATTAGGACAAGTCCTTAATGATGAAAAACTTGCAATACCTCGATATGATGAATTTAAACCTATAAATGAACAAATACTTTTATCTGATTCAGATTATAAATTTGAAAAAGATAGGCTTCTAATAGGAAGAAAAATTCTTCGTTCTCAAACAGTAAAAAATATGCCCAAAAACCTTGATAGCCTTACATCAAATCTATTAACAGGCGGCATCGATGGGCTTATTTCTGATGCCCAACAAATAACTATTCCTTATTTTTTTTCTACAACGATTGTATTCAAAGATATAGCTACAAAAATACACGCAAAATGCAATATTATGTTAAAACAAAAGGGTCTTGGATCTCTTTCTACGCAGTTAAAGAAAAAAACAGATGAGTATATGTGGGCAGCGGATAGACTAGAAGAAGGTCAAGCATTTTATTATGTAATTCCATCTGTTTGGACTATCACTGATGATGAAAAAGAATCTCTTGCTACAGCAGCGCGATTAAAACGAATATGGGAATCTCAGGGTTTTACCGTACAAAACGACAGACTCATTTTACAACCTTTGTTTTTGGCAAGCATCCCTTTTGGCCTCTATGATGACAAAAATTTTTTAGATTTTCTTAATAGACATCACATTTTACACAAAGAAGCTGCTCTAAGGATACTTCCAATTCAAGCTGATTTTAATTGCTTGATGGAACCAACAATGCTGTTTTCAGGGAGAAAAGGACAAATAGTATCACTTAATATTTTTAATAAAAATGCAACAAACTATAATGCTTTTGTTGCTGCTGAATCTGGTGCTGGCAAAAGTTTTTTCATGAATACATTTTGCATCAACTATTTTGGAACAGGCGCAAAGATACGACTAATTGATGTCGGGGGTTCCTACAAAAAACTGTGTGAAATGTTAGGAGGTAAGTATATTGCATTCTCAAAAGAGAATAAAATAGTTTTAAATCCTTTTTCTAATATCCGGGAACCTGACGAAGATATTCACACCGTAGCTGCCATTATTGCTCAAATGGTTTATTCAGCTTCTTTGGCGAGACCTTCAGAAGAAGAAATGACTCTCATCAAAGAAGCCGTTAAGATTGTTTATGCAGAAAACGGTAATAATGGGGATATAGATGACGTTTATAATATACTACTTTCGCCATCAAAAAAACTTTCTACCTTACAGGATATCATTGAAAATTGTGAAGGAGAGTCATGCAGTGTGGATCTTAATATCACATCAACCAGAATAGCATTTAACCTAGCTGCATTTACGTCCAGAGGGGAATACGGCGGCTGGTTTAACGGGTCAAGCACTTTCAATATAGCTGATGATGATTTTGTTGTTTTAGAGCTTGAAGAACTCAAAAATATGGACGAACTTTTTCCTGTCATAATTTTGCAAATTATGAACGCTGTCACATCAAATCTGTATCTTTCGAAACGTGAAGCCCCCAGGATAATTTGCTTTGATGAGGCGTGGCAATGTTTTTCTGATGAGTCATATATGCTGGAACAAGTTATTGAAGCAGGTTATCGAAAAGCCAGAAAATATCGTGGAAGTTTTATTACTATCACACAGTCAGTCATGGATCTAAAAGATTTTGGCAAGGTTGGCAGGGTTATAAGTGATAACTCAGCTTTTAAGTTTTTACTTCAAGCCCAAACCTATCAAAAAATTAAAGATGAAAAGATGTTAGATATAAATGCCTTCGAACTAAGTCAGCTTGAATCTGTAAAAAATAATAAGCCCCATTATTCAGAAATTTATTTGCATTCGGCTCTTGCAAAAGGTGTTTTCAGATTATGTGTTGATCCAGTAAGTTACTATATTTATTCAACAGAAGCTACGGATAAAATTAAACTTGAAAAAATAATGGACGAATTCAATTGTGATATTATGAAAGCCATAGAAATATTGGTCGAAAGGGAAAAAAATGTCTCATAAATTTTTATTTTATTTAATAATTTTTTCTTGGTTTTTTACACCATCTTCATATGCTGACTGGCTTGGAACTTGGATGAATAATAGCATGACCTCTACCTATGCTCCACCTCAATCATTTGAAACAAAAAAAGCTGGGTATGTAACAGGCGGGAGTTTTTCTACCCGGTATGTAATGTCAAATGACCCTGTTATATCTATTTCAAAACCTCGGTTTGAATCCGGTTGTGGTGGTATTGATATGTTCCTCGGTGGCTTTAGCTTTATGCAACCTGAATATTTGATTGAGAAAATGAAAAGGGCAATGGGGTCTGCTGCGCCTGCATTTGCATTTGATTTAGCTCTTGGAATGATGTCTGAAGGTATGAGGACATCGCTCAGTAATGTTATGGATATGGTTGATGCTCTCAATGGCTTACAGTTTGATGACTGTTCGATGCACAATGCTACCAAAGCTGTTTTGACAACAACAGCAAGTGGTGATTGGACAAGAGAAGCGTACTCAAAAAGTACACAAGAATTTATGCAAAATTCTGGTATGTCAAATTTATATAAAAAATCCAATGAAATATTTAAATCAAGCAGCGATGATATTGACAAAACATTAGAAAGTCAGGGAACCAGCGGTACAACTGAACTTGTTGCTGGTTGTCCACAAGATCTCAAAGATGTTTTTTTTAAAGACGGATCTCTCATGAAGAATGCGCTGGCGCATTTAAATAAAAGTTCAGTATCTATTCCAACTTATTTCCTTCCTTATATTAGAGGTTTATTTGGAGATATTGCTGTAGTCAAAACAAACTTTAGCTTTAAAGAACCTTTAGCTCAAAATGCAGAAATTAAATTACATGATTTTATAAGAGGTGATTTTTTCATAACAGATTCTTCAGGTAATCCAATAAAACCTGAAGAATTTGAATACAATGGTAAAAAATATAAAAATCTTCTGCTTTTTACAAATGAAACTCTTAAAAGCATTGGTACAAAAATATTAAACGATCAAGATTTTACAGATACCGAAAAAACATTAGTCGTTTTAATGCCTCTGAATATCTATAAATATATAGCGGCTGAGGTAACCAATTCAGGGAGTGATGCACCTGTCGTTATTGACAGTTTAGCTCATGGCTTATCTGAATATGTAGCAGCTCATATAGCGTATCAAGCCTTTTCCGATCTTTTCGCAAGTATAAAAGAGGTGACCGATTTACCAGCAAAAATAAATGCTGCCAATTCTCCAGGAAGAAAAAATACTTGCAAAACAGAACTTGCACAACCTGCAATAGCTCTCACAGAAAAAATCCAAACAAATATAGGAAAAAAAATGTACTCGTTTTTCCAAGAAAAAAATGAAATTCTTGATAAATATATCGATGTTATTACGGCAAATATTCAAATAGAAGAACGAAATAGGGCACGATTTGAAAAAAGCATAGATCCTGTTTCTAACTGATAAATACGTTATCATAAAATTCAAAATCCCTCCTTAAAAGAGGGATTTTTTAATGAAAAAAGGGGATAAGTCATGTTAAATAATAAAATTAAAAAAACTTTTTTGTTTTTCTCCCTTTTTTTTCTTTTTTTAACAGAAAATGCACTGGCAGATATGCCTAATTTTTTAAAAGTCGTATATGCCAGGATGGATTTCAATTCTGTTTATGTCGCCTATCAACATCTTGCCCTTATCTGTAACAGCCCAATTTATAAAGGTATGTTTGCTGGTTTCTTTCTTATTTCTGTTCTTTTTATAGCAATTAAAACCGGGGGTGGAATTTTATTTGGGTCAAAACAAGGTGGAGATATCAAATCTTTTATGATTCTCCCCATCCTTCTATTTTCATTGATTTTTACCAAAACTTTTATATTCAAAACTACTGATATTGTCATTACTGATAAATCATCTGGGTATTTCGAAACAGTTGCCGATGTTCCAGATATTATTGTTATAATTTCTGGATTTATCTCAAGTATAGAAGATGCTTTTATAGATATAATAAGTTCTCTTGCTATCCACCAAAGCGATATGAATTACAATCAAAATTCTACTGGTGCTTTATTCGATCTTGCTGGGAACCTGCAAAAGAAAGGGATTAACCATACTTTTTACGATGAAAAAATAAGCCGAGAATTAGATAACTATATCAAGGATTGCCTTTGGTTTGAATTAGGCCGACCAGGAACTACTCTACAGTGGAATGATATTAAAACAAATACTGATTATAGACCATTTTTTGAAGAGGCTGCGCGGCAAAACATAATGACAAAAAAAAATGACGGAACAAATGTCACATGCCGTATGCTCTGGAATGACAATATTAAGCCATCATTGAATTTTACCCAAACAGTAACTGATGAAATTGCTATAAGTCTTTGTGGTCAATCAGGAATTTTTGTAAATAAATTGATCCCGTTAACTGTAACAAATTGTCGTAAATCCCTAGAAGGAATTTATAGCGGATTTATAGGCCAAACTGTCAGCTCTAATGATTTAGTACGTCAAACAATCATTTCACAGGCATTATACAATGCAATCTCCACAGGTAATAACGCTGCTTTTATCAATATAAAAAAAGCAGAAGAATATAAAAACATTCTTACCGCAACAACGGAATGGCTCCCACATATTCAATCACAACTTTTCGTTGTTTACCTGGGCCTAATACCATTCCTGCTCATATTCACCGTAACACCCCTTGCTCCCGAAATTTTAAAATTCTGTTTTGGTGTTTTTATTTTTTTTACCTGCTGGGCTATTTGTGATGCAGTATTATACCAAGCAGCACTTGCTAAAGCCCTTAATTTAACAAATGAAATAAAAAATAATAAATTAGGGCTTATGACATATCTGACTTTCAGTTCAGATGCTGCAAAAGGATTTGCAGTATTCGGACAATATAAAATAGTTGCTATGACAATGGCAGGAGTTATTTCAGCCCTGTTTACTAAAGCAGGAACATCTTTAGGTAGAATGACCCTCAGTATGGGTGGTCAAATTGCATCAACTGGTAGCCAGAGTGCTGAAAAAATGACTTTTAGCCGTGGTCAGTCCTTAGATACCATAACATCGTCACAAGGCTCTACGCTAACTCACGGACATTCCTCTTTTAATAGCATGTCTGATTTTGCAAGATCCGCACGAGAACAGCATATAAAAGCCTATGAGACTGGAATAAATCATTTCGGAGGCCATGACCAATATGTCGAACGAACAGGTAGCGTTAAAGGCCAAGGAGAAGTTGAAGGTACTGGCAGAGGTGAAACCAGAATGAATACTGTAGGAGGTGGGTTGGGTGGAGCTGAAAATCATGCAAAAACAATGGAAAGAGCAGCAATTTCAGGTGAACGTGGTCAGATTGAAGGTGCTGAAAAGCTTAATAATGATTTGCACGCCATTAAACGTGGTCAAGGTGAAATACAGACAGCCAAAGCATTAGGTGGGGTTAATGCTGCACAAATATCAGGAAATTTAAGTCATGTTGAGCATGACGCTTATGCAAGAGAAGCCCAAAACATTGAAGAATCATCTAAATTAAATCGTATTGAACCATTGTATCTTGGCTCCCAGGATGGACAACAAAGGGCAATACAAGCGAAAAACTATGAATCAATGACTGCCGATGCAGGATTAAAGTACGCTGAAACTGCTGCTCTTGCTCCAATGGCAACGATTACAGCAAAATCAGCATATAATGATATACTGTCAAATGGTGGAAGGCTTTCTCCTGATACTATGAGTGCTGTCAACGCTCTTCGACAATCAAATACGGGGGCTGCATTATTCCAACAAGAAATGGCAAAAGGATTTTCCGCAAATCTTGATCCTGGTCAACAAAAAGAATTGGCAAAAACCTGGGGAGTATCCCCTGGTAAGCTTGAAGGAATAGTATCGTCTCAAGGCATTATGATAAATCCTGACGGTACAACAGGTGTTACACAAACCAGAGCAACTAGCGGGAATAGCACGGAAAAAAATGATAGCACTGTAAGAAATGCTGATAAAATAATAACCGATAAAACACTAAGAGATGCCAGCACAACAGTAGATAATTCTACCAATGTTAAAGCTGGAATAGGAACTCAAATAGGAAATTCTTCTCTTCGTGAGGGCAAGGCAGTTCAAACAGCAATAAACGCAGGTATAATTTCCCTTGGAGATAAAAGAGATAAAGAAGGAAATGTATTGCCTCAAGCATTTTTCAATGAAGGTCGGGCGAGAACTGTTGCTGGAGAATTTGCTCAAGCAATGCAAACCGAATATTCCAAGCTGGAAACCTTTGAGCAACAAGCGGCATTTAAAGCTAGTTTAAGTGGATTTTTACAAAAAACATTTGGTAAATTTGCTGGAATAAAAGCATCTGCAAGCCTTGATGCTGCATTAAGTTCAAGCGACAAGGAATCTAGAAACCAGTTATCTAATATTTTTTATGATGGATTACAAAAAGCTTATAAAGATACTGATTCTGCAACTCACATAAAGACTCTTCAACAGCATGAATCACCTGAAATATACTTTGATGCGTTTAAAGATACTATGCAAAACCGAGGCGAATATATGTTCAGGGCTATAGATGATGCTTTCCATAAAGCTTCAATGGAAACAACAGAAGGATTACCTTCAAAGCAAGACAATTATAGTTTTGAAAAAGTAGATAAAGAACAAGCTATTATAAATGAAGAAGGCTGGTCTTCTTATGTGAAACCCATAGAAGCAAATCCTTCTTCAAATCCATATCAAAAAGACCATGCTTTTCCTCAAGGTTTAGTACCTTACATTTCTAAAGAACCAACCCCGACAGAAAAAGAACAGACTATTCTCAACGGATTCACCCGTACTAAATTTGGAAAAGATGGTTTGATGGGCCAAGAGCTAAAACAACGTAATGACCCTAAAAATGAACATGCTGATGATTCAAGCGATAATACAAGTATGATGGACTCCATAAGAGATTGGTTTAGTGATAAAAGAAGTCATAATAGTATAGATGAAATTTCTCGAATGCGGCAAAAACCAGAAGATTTTGGAAATGCAAATGCTTCCGATGAATTCAATCCAATTATAGGAACACCCGCTTGGTTAAAAGCTGCCCATGACGCGGCTCCAGGAGCTTCCGGTACTCCCGGAGCTGCCCATGCTGATCGGAATGCCCTGACTCCTGAAGCAAGAGCGGCCATGGCTGCGGCTCCCGGTGCTTCCGGTAC
>NZ_JCANVJ010000026.1:0-55736 GCF_059569355.1 Desulfobotulus sapovorans DSM 2055
GCCAGATGCTCGAAAACCTTTTTCCATACTCCGCTTCGGCTCCAGCGCATATGACGGGTATGAATTACGCGGAAGTCACCGAATCGCTCCGGAAGGTCCCGCCACGGGATGCCCGCGCGGTACCGGTAAAGAACCGCCTCCACAAACAAGCGATTATCCCTGGCCGTACACCCGACATGGCCTTCCCGGCCTGGAAGCAAATCCCTGATCCGATCCCACTGATCATCTCTTAATCCATAACGTCTTATCATTGAAGGGTCCTCCCACAGCCCATCAACAGAAAAGCACAAAACCACCTCATTGTGAATCCGGAAAATTCTCAGCCGCACAATTGATGACACACCCTAGCCACTAAAAACCATTTTCCACAAGGCTTTTTTCGGGGTTTTTGCCCTTTTCGGTTATCACCTCAAATATTGCTAAAAATAGCCCAAAAGCCGCGTCAATACTGAGCCGGAAGCAACAAAAAAGGCCCCCCGAAGGAGGCCTTAACTGTTTTGTGGCGGAAGTGCATGGGAATCGAACCCACCCGGGACGTTTTTAGCGCCCCACACCGGATTTGAAGTCCGGGAGCCTCACCAGTAAGCTGCGCACTTCCGAAATACGAGAAGGGATGATATAGAAAAAGGCATTTTTGTCAACCGCTTTTGCGGTATGCCCCTTTACCCTTGCACCGGAGAGCTTTCATGGTTCAGCCCCAGCGCCTCAGTGATACTTTTTTGCAACTGGTTCGTATCGATTCTCCTTCCCGTGAGGAACAGGAGATTGCAGATTTTCTCAAAAACCAGCTTCTGGATCTTGGGGCCGAGGTGGCCTTTGACAAGGCAGATGAGAGTGTCGGTGGGACAGTGGGCAACCTGATTGCCTGGTTTCCGGGAAAGGTGGATGTGGCTCCGCTGCTTCTCTCTGCCCATATGGATACGGTGGAGCCGGGTCGGGGGATACGGCCTGTGTTTGAAGACGGTATTTTCCGGAGCAGCGGGGATACCATTCTCGGTTCTGACGATAAGTCCGGCATTGCCATTATTCTGGAGGTGCTGCGTACCCTCAAGGAGACGGATATTGCCCATGGGCCTGTGGAAGTGGTGTTTTCCGTCTGTGAGGAGATTGGTCTTCTCGGTGCCAAGCATCTCGATAAAAACCGTTTGAAATCCCGTTTCGGCTATGTGCTGGATGCCTGGGATGTTCACGCGGTGGTGACCCGTGCGCCTGCGGCCAATCGTTTCACCTTTGTTGTTCATGGCAAGGAATCCCATGCAGGAGCGGAGCCGGAAAAGGGGATCAATGCCATCGTGCTGGCGGCAAAGGCGATGGCCCGTTGTCCAGATGGCCGGATTGATTCGGAAACCACCTGCAATATTGGAAGGATTGAAGGCGGAGTGGCTACCAACATTGTGCCGGGTTCGGTCACCGTACTGGCCGAAGCCCGCAGCCATAACCCCGAAAAACTGAAAAAACTGACGGGTGAAATGGTTGCAGCCTTTGAAAATGCAGTAGCAGAGGCCGGAGGCGGGGAGGGAATTGCCTTTCCCCGCCTTGAGGTGCATGTGGAAGAGGATTTTCCCCATACCTGCATCCCCGAGGATGCACCAGTGGTGAGTCTTGCCAAAAAAGCAGGAGAGGCCCTTGGCCGGGTTATAACCACCCGTTCTGTTGGTGGTGGATCGGACGCCAATATTTTTTTCAACCATGGTATTGATGCCTGTGCTATCGGTACCGGTATGCGGGAAGTGCATACGGTGCGGGAACATGTGGCTCTGGCGGACATGGTGGATTGTGCAACGCTTTTTGTGGAAATTATCCGGGAGCATGGACAGACTGGAAGAAAGGAGGGGCTGTGATTTCCTTTCCAAAAGATCCTGTTCTCTTTCTGGCGACCATGGCTGGCACGGGAAATGCTTCGAAAGCTCCCGGCACGTTGGGAACTCTGGCGGGGCTTCCCTTCTGTGCCCTGCTTCTGCTTATTCCTGCCAGAATACAGGTGGTGGTGGTTCTGGGTTCCATCCTGATGGGTATTCTCATCTGTGATGCCGCAGCCCGGCGTCTGGGAGAAAAGGATCCTTCTTCTGTGGTTCTGGACGAGGGGGTGGGGCTTGCCGTAACCCTGATGCTTTTTCCTTTATCCCTCCCTACCCTGGTGCTTGGTTTTCTGCTTTTTCGTCTTTTTGATATTGTAAAACCCTGGCCCGTTTCCTTTTTTGACAGGGAAGTTCCCGGAGGTGCCGGGATCATGCTGGATGATGTGGCCGCAGGTTTTTGTGCCCACCTCTGCCTGACCCTTCTGACTTCTTTTTCCTGGATGGGTATGGGCGTTTCCTGAAACTGCAAGAGCTTTTCCAAAGAGGAGCAATGCCTTGACCGTTTCTTTTCATGAAAAATACGAAACGATTCTCAGCAAGGAAAGACAAATGGCCTATGCCCTGGCCAAACAGGTGATTTCCAAGCCGGAAACCTCGGTATGGATGATTTTTCTGCCCGTTCTTTTTGTCCACCATGCCTTTAATATCCAACGGTATAAGAAAAGTATCCATGGCTTTGCGGATTATTACATCCAAATCAAGATAAAGGCCCTGAATTTGGCTTTGAATGCTGTGGAAGAGGGGAGGGGGATCTGCATTGACCTTGAAACCTGCTTTCCTTCCCTGGAGCCTGGAGATGAAAAGAATGCAAAGGTCTGTGAAAAGCAGCTGGGAGAAATCCGTCTGCTTTTTCACCATTATCAGGGCTTGCTGAGAACTCGTGGTAAGACCTGGAAGGAGCTGGTAAAGGAAGCCTATGGTGAGGCTGGAAAATACAGAATTTTTCTCAATGCGCTGGGAAAGGCGGAAAAAGAAGTGACCCGCTATGTGACCCGTGTCTTTGAGACCAGCGAGACAGCCCGGGAGGTGGCTGTGAAGATGGAAAAAATTGTGGATCAGCTTCGGGAAGAGGATGTAAAAGCTGTTTTTTGATGCGATGCATGAGCCTGAAAGCGCCCTCAAGGGAGAAAATTTCCCGGAGGGCGTTTGGTTTTTGGGGAGGGAACTTTATCGGGTTGCCCTTTCCAGACTGTCCCGGACATAGGACTGCGCCATGAAGGTTTCCTCGGACTGGGTGTAAAAGTACTGGTTGGCATCCAGATCTGCCGCGCTGATAATGTCCATTACGGGTCGGATGGCAGGCAGGGTCTGCAACCAGGGCAGAAGAAAGGCCGCAAGAAGCCACAGGCCCAAAAGTCCTGCCAGAAGTTTCCAGATATTTTTTGCCGGATTGAGCCTGTTTTCAGCCATGATTTTACCTTTCGAGCTTTCGGAACCCGGGAGATCCCCGGCATCCCCCTCAGGGGAGTACCGGGGAGTGGGGAAATCAGGTAGACGGCCTCCATATGCTGAAGCCGTTTTTATCCCGCATCGTATCAGAGAGAAGCCGTGATATCGGGGAATACCAGAAAGAACATCACATAGGCCATGAGCAGGGTCAGAATCAGGTTAAAGCTCTGGCCTGTCACATAGAGGATTACCGGTTTACCGCCCTTAAAGTGTTTTGCCATTTCTCTGAAGTTGGATGTAAGTCCGATGGAGGCAAAGGCCAGAATAAAGAACCACTCACGACAGGGACGGCTGAAGCCCCTCAGAACCCCCTGATCCAGCATGACGTCCCCGCGTCCGCCCATGGCTTCGATGAGAATGGAGAAGACGACGGAAGCGGCGATGAAGCCCAGAACAAATTTGGGAAAACGGTACCAGATTTCCATTTTCCTTACGGTCTGACCTGCCACACAGTCCACTTTGGCGCACCAGTAAACCGCCACGCCAAAGGCAATGACACCAATCATGATGTTCTGAATCATCTTGATGGTGGCAGCCACGAACATGCCCGTTTCACCTAAAAAGGCACCTGCCGCCACAACCGCTCCGGTGGAGTCGATGGTGCCGCCGATCCATGCCCCTCCCAGTACGGGATGCATCCCCATGGAGACAATAAAGGTGGGGAGGGCAATCATCATGATGGCCGTAAAGAGCATGGACATGCCGATGGAAATGGTCAGTTCTTCCTTGGTGGCCCGGCAGGCTGCGGCTGTGGCAATGGCCGCTGAAACCCCGCACACGCACATATCGGCCGATACGGTGATGTTCAGGGTTTTGGACTCCATCTTCAGCACTTTCTGGCCGAAGGCGTAGGTGGTAACGAGAACGATGGGGGTCACCACCCAGGCCACAAAGATACCGGGAAGGCCAATGGCCAGAATTTTACCAAAGAGAATTTCTGCACCGAGGAGGACAAGGCCGGTTTTGATGAAGTATTCGGTCTGGGCTGCATCCTTGATAAACTGGGGAGTTCCTACGGTATTGGCAATGAGCATGCCTCCCAGAATGGCCCAGATCAGGGAGCCAAAACCCCACTCACTGAGGGTTTTGTTGCCGCCAATGATTTCGGATACCACGGCCAGAAGAAAGACAAAGCCAAAGCCTTTGATGAAGTTGACCGTGTTGATAGACATCACCGTTGTGGCTGCGGCGAAAAAGAGCATGAAGACCAGGCAGATGCCGATGAGGTAGGGAATTTTGTTGTAGGCCTGGGTTCCAGCCTTGGCTTTGGCTTTGCTTTCCGCATTTTTGGCGGAGCGCCACTGCGCAATGGCATTTTCGGCCTTTTGATTCAGGGTTTCATCCTGAAATCCTGCATTTGCCGCTGCGGCCTGATCCAGTTCTGCCTGGGCCATGGCGGCTTTGGTTTTTTCCTGGGCTCTCGCATAGCCCTCTTTGGCATCTTCACGGATTTTTGCGGCTTGAGACTCCGTAAGAATCAGAGATTCCATGGGGCTGGAAGACCATTTGGAAGGCGTGGCCAGCCATTTGCTGAGGAGTTTGCCAACAGGTTCATTGCGGGCGCGAAGACCGGAGAAGGTGTCATTGGCCTTGTGCCATTCTACGGTATGAAAGGGGGCTTTATCCTGTTCCGCTTTCATGATGGCTTGGGATTGCTGGATTTTTTTATCCATGTCTGCCGGAGGACGGGGAAGAAAAATAATGAGTCCTATGATCAGAATAAGGAAACCCAGCCAGATGGCCCACCAGTCTTCTTTTTTGTACAGTTCAGACCATTCCCATCTAGCCTGATCGACAACGATTTCCGGTTGCTGGCTTTTTACGGACATGTTTAACTCCTTGATCAAAGGGTTTTTGGGTATTGTTTCCATGAATCAACAGGATCCGCCTGCCCGGCCCCGGGCTTCTACTGGGGAGGGCATATTCGGGTACGTTTTTTTCGACACATGGAGGCTTTCCGGATCAATTCATCACGGAACAGCGTGATGGATCGGTAATCCGTTCAGAAGTTAGCAAGATAGGTACCAAGGCTTTTTAAATTTTATTTTTAAAAAATTGTATTGTTTTAAGATGTTTATATATCCTGCTGCTACAGGCGGGGGGTGTCTGCATCTTTCAGGATGCAGTTTTCCGAAAAGGGGGTGCATCCTGAAAGATGCAGGTACCCAGGTATGGCGGGAAGAGTATCTATTATGGTTTTCTTTCGTTCTGGAAAAGGCTATGTATGGCCCTTGATCCGGAGAGCATCCGGAACGTATGAAAGAAAATCCGTTGAAAATTTTATGGAACCTGCTTTCAGTTTTTTAAATGGTTTTGATTTCATCATTACAGATATTCCGGAATAAGGGAGGCTGCATGAGCATTGCAGGGGACAAGGGAAAGGCCATTGAATCGGCCATGGGGCAGATAGAACGCCAGTTCGGTAAAGGGGCCATCATGCGGCTGGGCAGCAAGGAAGTGATCGCTGTTCCGACCATTTCCACCGGTTCTCTGGCCCTGGATCGGGCTTTGGGTATCGGGGGACTGCCTAAAGGACGGGTCATCGAAATATACGGGCCTGAATCTTCGGGGAAGACCACCCTGGCTCTGCACGCTGTGGCCGAATGTCAGAGTGCTGGCGGCATTGCGGCTTTTATTGATGCAGAACACGCCCTGGACACCGCCTATGCCCGAAGGCTCGGAGTCAATGTGGATGAACTGCTGGTCTCTCAGCCGGATACCGGAGAGCAGGCCCTTGAAATTGCCGACATGCTGGTGCGCAGCGGGGCTGTGGATATTCTCGTCATTGATTCCGTGGCCGCCCTTGTACCCCGTGCGGAAATTGAGGGAGAAATGGGAGATGCCCACATGGGGCTTCAGGCCCGTCTCATGAGTCAGGCCCTGCGCAAGCTTACGGCCACCATCGGCAAAACCATGACCACGGTGATCTTCATCAACCAGATCCGCATGAAGCTTGGGGTGGTCTTCGGCAATCCGGAAACCACCACCGGCGGCAATGCCCTTAAATTTTACGCCTCCGTGCGTCTCGATGTCCGCAGGGCCGCAGCCATCAAGGAAGGTCAGGATGTGATGGGCAATCGCACCCGGGTCAAGGTGGTGAAGAACAAACTGGCTCCTCCCTTCAAGGAAGCGGAATTCGACCTCATGTATGGAGAGGGCATTTCCAGGATCGGGGATCTTCTGGATCTTGGGGTGGAAGCGGGGATTATCGAAAAAAGCGGGGCCTGGTATGCCTATGAGGGCGAACGCATCGGGCAGGGCCGGGAGAATGTGAAAAAGTATCTCAAGGAAAACGAGGCGCTTTTTGCCACCCTGTATATGAAGGTCAGGGAAAGCCTTGGTATCGCGGCCCCACCAGTTGCGGAAAAGACGGAGAAGGTGGTGACAAAGGCGGAAAAGCCTGTCCGTGCACCCAGGGAAAAAAAGGGGGAAACCCCTTCCATGTTCGAGGATGAAACCCCGCCCCTCGAAAGCTTTGATGATCAGTAGGTCAGGATGAGAACGGGGCAGAACAGGACGTCGGCAGGCCAAGGTTGTTTTTGGCCGCCAGTTTGAAATAAACGATCTGGAAGCAGGCGGGGCGGAAGATACGCTGCCGCCTGTTTCCGGTCAGCCATAGCGACTTTTACACGCAGGAGAAATGAAGCGATTATGATGACGGGAAGCGAGATCCGGCAGACCTTTCTGGAATACTTTAAAAAACACGGGCATCGTCTGGTGCGCAGCTCCTCCCTCGTGCCCTCCGATGACCCCACCCTGCTCTTTACCAATGCAGGCATGGTGCAGTTCAAGCGCGTTTTCATTGGCGAGGAAAAGCGGGATTATGTGACGGCCACCACCTCCCAGAAGTGCGTGCGTGCGGGCGGCAAGCACAACGACCTGGAGAACGTGGGCTATACGGCGCGGCACCACACCTTCTTTGAAATGCTGGGTAACTTCAGCTTCGGGGATTATTTCAAGGACGAGGCCATCCATTTTGCCTGGGATCTGCTCACCAGGGGCTACGGTCTGCCCGCAGACAAGCTCTGGGTCTCCATTTTCCTGGACGATGACGAGGCCTTTGAAATCTGGAACAGGAAAATCGGGGTTCCCAAGGAGCGCATTGTGCGCCTCGGGGAAAAGGACAATTTCTGGGCCATGGGCGATACCGGCCCCTGCGGTCCCTGTTCCGAAATCCACATCGACCGGGGGATTCCCTGCAGTCTCAACAATCCGGACTGCGGTGTGGACTGCGACTGTGACCGCTTCCTTGAGATCTGGAACCTCGTTTTCATGCAGTTCAACCGCTCCCAGGACGGTACCCTCACGCCGCTGCCCAAGCCCAGCATCGACACAGGTATGGGCCTTGAACGCATCGCCTCGGTGATTCAGGGGGTCAGTACCAACTACGATACCGATCTTTTCCGGCCCATCATGGAAAAGGTGGCGACCATGTCGGGAAAACCCCTCGGACAAAGCCCCGAATCCGATGTGGCCATGAAGGTCATCGCCGACCACAGCCGGGCCGCAGCCTTTCTCGTGGGGGACGGGGTGCTTCCCTCCAACGAGGGCCGGGGCTATGTGCTGCGCCGCATCCTGCGCCGGGCCATCCGCTATGGCCGGAACATCGGTCTGACCCGTCCTTTTCTGAAAGATACGGTGCGGGTGGTTTTTGAGATTATGGAAAGCGCCTATCCGGAGCTGAAAAGCCAGGAAAGCTTCATCACCAATGTTATTGAAAACGAGGAAATCCGGTTCTCCGAAACCCTGGACAACGGTCTTAAACTCCTTGAGGAAACCCTCGAAGGCCTGGCAGCGAGAGGCAGCCGGGAAATCCCCGGCGATGTGATCTTCCGGTTGTACGATACCTATGGTTTTCCTGTGGATATTTTAAGGGATGTGACCAAGGGCAGTGATATCGTTCTCGATATCAAAGGGTTTGAAACCGCCATGGCCGAACGGCGGGAAATGAGCCGCAGCAAGGTGAAGTTTGACGCCATGGGCGAGGCCTACCTCTCCCTCACCAGTGCCGGGGTGCAGACGGTCTTTACGGGCTATGAGCAGACCGAAGATAAGGGGAAGGTGCTGCTTCTTGTGCGGGAGGGCAAGGCCTGCGACCGGGTGGAAGGGGCTGGTGCTCTGGAGCTTGTCACGGACAGAACGTCCTTTTACGCCGAATCCGGTGGTCAGGTGGGCGATACGGGTTTTATCCGCAGCCAGAATTTTGAGATGGAAGTCCTTGAAACCGTAAAAGATCCCACGGGGCTTTTCATTCATAAGGGAAAACTTCTCTCCGGAAGCCCCGGCAAGGGGGATACGGTGCAGCTTCTCGTGAATGCGGCCCGCAGAGCGGATACGGCGAGGAACCATACCGCGACCCATCTGCTGCACGCGGCCCTGAGGGAGGTGGTGGGGGATCATGTGAAGCAGTCCGGCTCCATGGTGAGCGCGGAGCGGCTTCGCTTCGACTTCACCCATTTTTCCGGCATAGACAGGGACAGCCTCAATGCCGTGGAAAGCTGGGTGAATGACAAGATCCGGGAGAACGTGCCCGTCAGTTCGGAAACCATGAGTGCGGAAGCTGCCTTCAAAACCGGGGCTACGGCTCTTTTTGAGGAAAAGTACGGAGACGAGGTGCGGGTCATCACCCTTTCCTCCTTCAGCAAGGAGTTCTGCGGCGGCACCCACACGGCCTATACCGGTGACATCGGTCTTTTTGTTCTTGTCTCCGAGGGCAGTGTTGCGGCAGGTGTGCGCCGCATCGAGGCCCTTACCGGTCAGGCGGCCCTTGGCTTCATGCAGGAGCGCAGCCGTATTCTCCAGCAGGTGGCCGGGCTTCTCAAGGACAAGCCCGACACCCTGGTGAGCCGGGTGGAACGTCTGCTTGGCGATCTGCGAACCCAGGAAAAAACCATTGAATCCCTGAAGAACAGGATGGCGGAAATGAGCGCCGGGGACATCACCGAAGGGGTGGTGGAGATTCAGGGGGTCAAGGTGCTGGCCAAAAAGGTGATGGTGGACAATCCCGCTTCCCTAAGGGACCTTGCTGACCGTATGAAGGACAAACTCGGCTCCGGCCTTGTGCTGCTGGGTACGGAATCCGAAGGCAAGGTGCTGCTTATCTCTGTGGTGAGCAAGGATCTGGTGGGGCGTTTCCATGCGGGGGAAATCGTCAAGGCTGCGGCCAAGGTGGTGGGCGGCGGGGGCGGCGGTCGTCCGGACATGGCTCAGGCGGGGGGAACCCAGCCCGAGAATCTGGATGCGGCTTTAAAAACCCTTCTCGACCGGGTTCAGCAGGGCGCATAGACCGTGAAAGGGCAGGCCCTGGGGCCTGCCCGGCAGGCAGTCCTGCAAAGTGATCTATGGCGTGGGTATTTTTGAGTCATTGGCCTCTTTGAAGTATTGTGAGAGATCTTTTTGGCAGTGTGGGCTATGTCTCTACACTTACCGGATTGATTCCTTGCGAGGTTCTCAATGCAGGCCAGTTCAAAAACTACCTCAACGCGGACGGCCAGGGAGAGCGAATATGCCAACAGAACAAAAAGAATATGAAGTTTTCCGTTCTGGGGCCACGTGGCTCAGGGCTGATTTTCATCTTCACACCAGGGCGGATAAGGAATTCAGGTATTCTGACGGCGAAGATTTCTATTTCTCACACTATGTCGATGGCTTGGAAAAGGCAAAGATCAGACTCGGCATAATTGCCAACCATAACAAGTTTGATGCTTCTGAATTCAAGGCCCTGAAGAAGACAGCTTCCAAAAAGGAAATCTGCCTGCTTCCGGGGGTTGAATTGTCCGTAAATGATGGTTCAAACGGCGTTCATACCGTGATTGTCTTTAGTGATCAATGGCTGGAAAGGGGTAATGACTACATATCTCCTTTCATTACAACCATGTTTCCTGGGAAAGCTGAATCGGAATACCAAAATGAAAATGGCAGAAGTGATAAGAATGTACTTCAGGTTGTTGAAGAGTTGGAAAAAACAGGCCGTGACTACTTTTTGATTTTTGCTCATGTTGAGCAAAAAAGTGGCCTGTGGACTGAAATGGGCGGTGGGAAAATCAGTGATTTTAAAGACAGGCGATATGAAACGGTACGCCGTAAGACTCTTGGATTTCAGAAGGTCAGAACTCACGACACATCCGATAAGGCTTGCAGAACCAAAGTAAAAAGCTTGCTTGGTGGTTGGTATCCGGCCGAAGTAGAAGGTTCCGACTGTAAGTCCATCGCTGACATAGGCAAGGGAAAGTCGTGCTACCTCAAGCTCGGCGCATTCTCCTTTGATGCCGTTAAATTCGCTCTGATGGACAGAAATAACCGGGTATCCGTAGAACCCGTTGAGCATAAACACTCGCATATACGCTCTGTTCGCTTTACGGGTGGTACCCTGAAAGACCAGGAACTGCATTTTTCTCCCGAACTGAATACGCTTATCGGTATCAGAGGCAGCGGAAAATCTTCTGTACTTGAGGTGCTGCGCTATGCTCTGGAGATTCCTTTCGGTGAAAAGGCCGGAGATCAAAAGTATAAACAGGATCTGGTTGGGTTTACGCTTGGAAGCGGCGGTAAGGTAGAAATTGAGGCCATGGATCGTTACGGGCAGCCCTATCTCATACGCAGAGTCTGGAAAGAGAACTGTTCTGAGGTATTGAGTGACGGCAAGTTGCAACCAGGGGTGTCGATTCGGGAAACTGTTTTGCGCAAGCCCATCTATTTTGGGCAAAAAGATTTATCCAGTACTGGGGAAGGTTTTGAAAAAGATCTGGTGGATAAGCTGCTTGGCTCAAAGCTAGATGATGTTCGGATGGGTATATGCCAGCAAAAACAAATAGTTGTTGACGCAGTAGATCGTCTGATGAAGGTAAGCAATGTCCAGGATCAGATTGACGAGCAAAAGCATATTAAACAAGATATTGAACATCATCTGAATTTCTACAGAGAACATGGTGTGGAAGAAAAGCTTCAGAAGCGTCTTGATTTCGACAATGACGTTCGGATGATGCATAAAGGGGTTCAGCTTACTGTAAATTTTGTATCTGACCTGGAGAGTTTGCTCGCGCAGCATGAAGATGACATCAGAAATTTCCGTGGATACCTGTCCAGGCACAACGAGAATTTATTCAAGAAATTCTATCAGCAATATGAATTTTATATATCTTTTGTTAACACGGCAAAGGCATGGCTGACAAACGAGAAAGCTGCAAAACAGGTATTGACTGCCACCCAGACAGAGCTGACTGCTATCCGTAAAGGAATGGTGGAAGAGTTCGCTGAAATTGAACGAAAACTGGCGGCAGAACTGAAAAGCAACGGTACTCAAAACATCAGCTCAGATGAGTTTCTGAATCTGAAAAAGAAATTGACCACTGCAACCCAGCTCATATCCGCACTTGAAAAGCAGATTGGCCAGAAAAATTCACTTCAAAATCAGCTGTTTGTTGAGTTACAGAAATTGAACGCGCTATGGCTTGAGGAATTTACTTTGATCAAGGACGAACTGGACAAGGTTGGGACTGGCAGTTCATCCATATCAATCACTTCTGAGTATAAAGAAGATAAATCATCGTTTTTGTCCTTCATGAAAGACATCTTTAAAGGGAGTGGAATTCGAGAAACAACATACCATGGAATTATTAAGAAATACGTTGACTTCATCGCAATATACAAAGATTTTGAAAATGCACAAAAGCTGTTTGGTAGCAATCCCCATACGTTCGCAGAGCTTTTTATGAAAAACTTAAAGGTATTGCTCACCTATCAGACTCCAAATAAGTTTACGATCTGTTACAGAGGTAAAGAACTTCAGCATCATTCATTGGGTCAACGCGCATCCGCACTGATTCTTTTTATTCTCAGCCAAAAGGAAAATGATGTCATCATCATTGACCAGCCTGAAGATGACCTCGATAACCAGACGATCTACGAAGATGTTATTAAACTGATCCGGCAAATGAAGCCAGAAGTTCAGTTTATTTTTGCCACGCACAATCCTAACATTCCAGTGCTTGGCGATGCTGAGTTTGTGCATGCATGCTCTTTCAAGGATGATAAGATAACGGTTAGCAGTGGCAGTGTTGATAACCAAAATACTCAGAATACAATTATCAATATCATGGAAGGTGGCAAAGAAGCCTTTGATCGTCGTAAGGAAATTTACCAGATATGGAAATCGTAGAGATATTAAAGATCCTTGCCCAGGGTGAAGACAGCCGAAATCAATTCAAGAAAGACATCAATAACGCTGATTCATTGGCTCAGGAACTTATCGCTTTCAGTAATACACTTGGTGGCAGGATTTTTGTTGGTGTCGGCGATGAGGGTTCGATAACAGGGCTACATGCTGAAGACATTCATAGAATCAACCAGCTCCTTTCCAATGTCGCCAGTCAAAATGTGAAACCGTCAATCAACCCGCTGACAGAAATAGTGACATTGGAACAGGGACGAATTCTTGTCATAGATGTAGCTAAGGGAATGAATAAGCCATATCAGGACAAGAATGGAACGATATGGGTGAAGAGTGGTGCAGATAAGAGAAAGGCAACAGCCCGGGAGGAAATTCAGCGTTTATTTCAGGAATCAGGAATGGTTCATGCGGACATCATTCCTGCCCAGGGTATGACAGTTGCGGATCTGGATATGCCATACTTCAGTTCATTTTTTCAGAAAAGATATGGAGAATCATTGGAGCAGCAGCTGTTGCCTCTGGAACAGACCATAAGTAATCTAAATCTGGGGATGAACGGTAATCTGAATATAACAGGCGCAATGCTGTTTGCTCAGAGTCCTTCAAACAGACTGCCGTCTTATATTGTAAAAGCGGCAGCATTTCCGGGAAACTCAATAACTACGGAGTTCTATATTGACAGCCGGGACATCACCGGAAAACTTTCAGATATTTTCCAGCAGACGGTTGGCTTTATACTCGCTAACACGAGGCAGATTCAGGGTGAACAGGGAATAAACAGTATAGGGAAACCAGAGATTCCCAAAATAGTTTTGGAAGAGCTCATTGTAAATGCTTTGGTTCATCGTGACTATTTTATTCTTGCACCAGTACGGGTATTCGTATTCTCCGATCGTATTGAAATTATAAGCCCGGGACATTTGCCTAATAATCTTACTGTTGCCAATATTAAAGCTGGGAATTCGAATACCCGCAACCCTGTTTTAGCTTCTTTTGCTTATCAGATATTACCATATCGTGGATTTGGCTCAGGTATTTTGCGTGCCCTGGAGAACTATCCAGATATTGACTTCATTGATGACCGTGAGGGAAATCTGTTCAAGTGCATTATCAAACGAACAATCCTATGATTGATAAATGCTTTCATGCAGATTTGAAGTCAATCCTTGAAAAAAACCTCATTGCCGTTTTTTTTGATGATGTCTGTCAAAAGGAGGCGAGATGCTGATGCAGGATGGGCTTGTGAGCCTTGGGGCCTTTGGGCTGCTCCTTTTTTACCATCTTTTTCTTGCCTGGAAAATTCGTAAAGATCCCGCTGCCACCTCCCTGGGGCTGGCCCACATCATCCGCAGGGAGTGGGTGCAGGAGATTCTCAAGGAAGGCCGGGATCTTCTGGGGGTCCACACCTTAAGAAATCAGGTCATGGCCTCAAGTTTTCTGGCTTCCACCGCCATCCTTATCAGCCTCGGTGTGCTGGGTCTTGCGGCCAATCCGTCATTTTATACGGGTTTCCTTGTGGTTCTGGGAAAAGGAAGCCCGGACAGCAGCACAGCTCTGGCCAAGCTTGTGCTGATTTCCGCCAATTTTTTCGTGGCTTTTTTCAACTTTACCCTCTGCATTCGTTACTATAACCATGCAAGTTTTGGTGTGGGGCTGAAAAGTTTTGAAAACCTTCCTTTTCCACCGGAGTTCATCCTCACCATCATGGAAAGGGGCAGCCGTCATTACTTCATCGGTATGCGGGGCTACTACCTTTCCGTCCCCCTTCTTCTCTGGATACTGGGGCCCCTATGGCTGCTGTTTGGAACCTTGGGGCTTCTGGTGATTCTTTTTTTTCTGGATCGCATGGTCTGAGACCCTTTACCCTCCGAGGGCTTCCCTTACCCTGGCGGCAAAGGCTTTAAGCTGAAAGGGTTTCTGGATGAAGGCCATATCCTCTTCCAGAACACCATGACGGGCGATGACATTGGCCGTGTATCCGGACATGAAAAGGGTACGCAGATCAGGGAAGCGTTCTTTCAGTTGTGCGGCAAGATCCCTGCCGTTCATCCCAGGCATGATGACATCGGTGATAAGCAGGTGAATGTCGCCATTGTGCCCGCTGACGGCATCCAGAGCCTCCTGGGGCTGGGAGAAGGCCAGTACCTTGTACCCCAGCTCTTTCAGCAGGGTCTGGGCGATTTCCAGAATGGCGGGCTCATCCTCCACCAGCAGAATGCTTTCATGCCCTCCCTTGAGGGACTGGATTCTGGCTGTCTGCTCAGCGGGTTTTTCTTCGTTTTCCCCAAATTTTGGAAAATAGACGGAAAAGGTGCTGCCCCGCCCCGGCTCGGTGTACACATTGATGAAGCCGTTGTTCTGTTTCACAATGCCGTAGATGGTGGCAAGCCCCAGGCCTGTACCTTCGCCTAAGGATTTTGTGGTGAAAAAGGGCTCAAAGATATGGGCCAGGGTGTCCGCATCCATACCGCAGCCATTGTCACTGACGGAAAGTTTTACAAATTCTCCGGGGATAAAGCCGGGGTGGCCGTCACAGTAGCTCTCCTCCAGCCGGATATTTTCCGTTTCCACGGTGAGCATCCCCACACCGCTGATGGCGTCTCTGGCGTTGACGCAGAGATTGGCAAGGATCTGATCCAGCTGGGAAGGATCCATCCGGACGGTCCAGAGAGGGCTTCCCGGTTTCCACACAAGCTCGATATTTTCTCCGATGAGTCTGCGCATCATGTGCAGCATGCCTTCGAGGGAGGCATTGAGATCCAGCACCTCGGGGGAAATGGTCTGTTTTCTGGCAAAGGCCAGAAGCTGGCGGGTCAGGTTCGCGGAACGCATGGCCGCCCTGTGCACTTCTTCCAGTTCCTCGGTAACGGACTGGCCCTTTTCTGCCCTGGCTTTGGCAATTTCCGTATAACCCAGAACAATGCTCAGCATATTATTGAAATCATGGGCAACACCTCCTGCAAGACGGCCCACGGATTCCATTTTCTGGGCCTGCTGCAACTGGGCTTCCAGTTTTTTGTTTTCCTTTTCCGCATACCAGCGTTCTGAGATGTCCTCAAAGATCCCCAAACCTCCAAGAAGACTGCCATTTTTGATGGCTGGGGCAAAAAAGCCCCGTATGGGTGTGGTTTTGTGGCCGGTGACGGAGGTGTAAAGCCCCTCATACAGGCCCTTTTCACCGGAAAGCGCTGTTTTTACGGCCGTCACCACCTCCTGATCCGGAAGAAGGAGCATATTCAGCCCCACAAGAACACGGTGGGAGGAGCCGATGAGCTGAACGAAGTTTTCGTTGCAGTCGAGAATTTTTCCCTGCTCATCAAAATACAGTAGTCCCAGGGGAGAGTTATCAAAGATCAGGTGATATTTTTCTTCACTTTTCTGAAGAGCTTCTTCCGTTTTTTTTCGTTCTGAGATGTCTTCAAACATGCCGATACCGCCCTGAACCTTCCCGTCCTTCAAGACGGGAGCAAGGATGGCCCTCAGCCAGGTCTTTTTGTTGGAGGTGACTGCGGTGTACAGCCCCTCATAGGAGCTGATACTGCCTTTGAGAGCGATCCCGATGGCCAGTGCGGCATGGGAATCCGGAAGCTTTGCCATGTTGAGTCCCTGAAGAACTTCCCTGGAGGCACCTGCAATGCCTACAAATCTGTCATTGCAGGCCATGATGACCCCTCTTTGGTCAAAATAGGCCAGTCCCAGAGGAGAATGTTCAAAGATGAGGCGGTAGCGGTCTTCCGTATCTTTCAGGACGTTTCGGATGGACGCGGTTTCCTTCAGCACTTTGTTCATGTTGAGGGCAAGAAGACGCAGTTCCGAAAAGCCGATATTTTCCGTTTCCATGGGAGTCTGTTCCGAGGCCGCCCGTTTGAAGAAGCCCATGAAGGTGTCAAAGCTTTTCTGGATAGCGTTTACAAGGTTACGGATCCAGAAAAAGGCCAGCAGGGAGAGGAGGGCCAGGAAGGTAAAACTGAATCCTGCCTTGTGCAGCAGCTCCCGGAAGAGGGTCTCTTTTTTTCTGCGGATTTCCTCCTCAATGGTATCGAGATAGACACCTGCCCCCACGATCCAGTGCCACTCGTTAATGGCCGTTACAAAAGAGATCTTCGGCGATGGGTTGGTGCTGTGGGGCTTTCTCCAGGCATAGCGGACAAAGCCGCTGCCCTCCCGCATGGCCACATCCTGATACGCTTCAATGATACGCACGCCGTCCGGATCCGTGAGATCGAGAAGGTTTTTGCCTCCACGGGTAATCTGCCCATTGGTGAAGAGGGGGGCACCGCCCTGTATGCTGCCGAAAAAATACCCTTCTTCTTCAAAGGTGAGGGGCACAATATGGGCAAGAACCTCGTCCTGAAGCCGCAGACGAACATCTTCGAGGTAGGAGCCTGTTCCGATGATCCAGCCCAAGGGTTCAAAGGCACGGACAAAGGCCGTTTTCTGAAAGTCTTTTTCTGCTTTTCCCGGTCGTGTCCAGGTATAGGTGTAAAAGCCTTCCCCCTTTTCCCGGACAAGGGCCAGCATGTCCCGTACCACATACTCTCCTTTGGCCCCCTGAATGGAAAGCATGTTCCGGCCCTCCATTTCAGGTCTGTCCGCAAAGAGGATTTCTTTTCCGTCCATGTCAAAGATGAAATAGTAGCCAAGGCCGTCATCAAAGCGCAGAGGGCGCAGGGCTTCCCGGATCATGGCGGCGATGTCTTCTTTTTTCAGGATTCCCTGATAGGTATGGAAGAGGTGGGAGGCCAGGGCATGGGCCTCATTGACCCTTTTCTGTGCATTGGTTCTGAGGATCTGATCTGTTTTGCGGATTTTGGAATGGATAAAGTCGGAAAGGGCCAGCACCTCCCGCTGCAACATGGCTTTCCGGGAGCTTTCATAGGTCTCCCGGGTCTTTTCCGCATCGTTGAGAAAACTGAGGTAGGCCACAGACATCCACAGAAAAAAGAGCATTCCCGTGGAAAAGACCGCTATGTACATCATGCGTGTCAGTATGGTGGTGCGGAGGCTTTTTGGGGTCATACGTTTTTTCCTGAAAACGCCTTAGGATCTGTTTCGCTGCTTTTTCCCCCCGTCCGGCTGGGGTCTTCGGGGTCTGGAAGGGCCTGGTGCGATTCTGGAACCTCCCGTAAGTACATCCTTTTGTCTTTTTTTTCCAGCTTCTTCTTTTTCCACAAAAAGGGGAGCACCTGTCACGGGATCCCTTTCCGTCCAGTACATGGCGGCCGACCAGGTGGAGGGGGTGGGGGTAAATATCTGTACCTGTTCCGGATGGATTTTCAGCATTTTTTCGGAGAAGGCTGCCAGTTCCTTCATGTCGGTCTGGGTGCAGCCGGGGTGGGCAGCTATGAAATAGTAGGTGAGAAACTGGGCTTTTCCCGCTTCACGGGTCAGGGAAAAGAAAAGATCCCGGAAACGTAAAAGACTTTCCGGGCCGGGCTTGCCCATATGCTTAAGGACAGAGGGAGAGATATGCTCCGGTGCAAGTTTCATCT
The DNA here is from genome assembly GCF_059569355.1 of Desulfobotulus sapovorans DSM 2055. Classification (NCBI taxonomy): domain Bacteria; kingdom Pseudomonadati; phylum Thermodesulfobacteriota; class Desulfobacteria; order Desulfobacterales; family Desulfobacteraceae; genus Desulfobotulus; species Desulfobotulus sapovorans. The sequence goes on from NZ_JCANVJ010000026.1 coordinate 17,970, forward strand.
GGCCGGACACATGGTGGGCCACCAGCTCCTTTAAGTATGCAGGGCCTTCCTTCTGATCCGCCAGCAGAAGATCATGGCGTACACCGGAGGCCACAAAGACCTTGCGTACTCCTTCGAGGCTGCGGATTTTTTTGAGAAGCCGCCGCTGGGGACCATGATCGGGCTTCAGGGCGGGGCAGACTTCCGGGAAGAGGCAGCGCCGGTCAGTACACGGCCCCTTGTTCAGCTTTTTGCGGCATTCAAAGCCATACATATTGGCCGTAGGCCCGCCAACATCGGGAAGAATCCCCTTGAAATCCCTGCGTCGGATGAGGTTTTTTGCCTCTTCCAGAAGGGAGTTTTCGCTGCGGGAGCGTACTGTCCTGCCCTGATGCACGGCAATGGCGCAGAAATTACATTCTCCATAGCAGCCATAGTGGGAGGTGATGCTGTGGCGGATGGTTTCCAGTGCCCGGACAGGGCCTTTTTTCGCATCTTCAGGATGCAGCTCCCGGGTGAAGGGCAGGGCATGGAGGGCATCCAGTTCCGGGGTCTCCGTATAGGGAAAGGGCGGGTTCTGGATGAGAAAACGGTCTCCGTGGGCCTGAGCCAGTCCCTTTGCCGTGAGGGGGTCGTTATTGGCATAAAAGCTTGCAAACATGGATAAAAAGGCATTTTTATCCATGCTCGTCTCCTCAAAGGAGGGCAGTTCCAGATAGCCTTCGGGAATGTCCTTTCCGATGTGGCAGAGACCCCGGATGGCAGAAGGGTCTTTGTTTTCCGCAAGGGCATGGGCAAAGGCCAGTACACTGGATTCCGCCATGCCGTAAAGCAGGTAGTCTGCCTTGGCATCAAAGAGGATGGAACGCCGGATTTTATTGTCCCAGAAATCGTAGTGGCTGACACGGCGGAGACTGGCTTCGATCCCCCCCAGAAGAATGGGCTTTTTTTCCTCTCCCTTGCCGTACCTGCGGATCCGGTTGGCATAGACAATACAGGCCCTGTCCGGTCTGCGGTTGTTGATGCCGCCTGGGGTATAGTCGTCAGACTGCCTCCGTTTTCTGGAGGCCGTGTAATTGGCCACCATGGAGTCCACACTGCCAGCGGAAACTCCCCAGAACAGCCGGGGCTGGCCTAAGCGTGTGAAGTCTTCCGCCTTTTCAGGATCGGGCTGGGCGATGATTCCCACCCGGAAGCCTGCGGCCTCCAGCACCCGTCCGATGATGGCAATGCCCATGGAAGGCGCATCAATGCAGGCATCTCCTGTGATAAGGATGACATCAAGGTTTGCCCATCCCCTGAGAACCATATCTTCAGGGGTGGCAGGGAGAAACGTATTGCGGGCCGAAGGGGGCACGGTCAGACCTCTGTATGATGTTGTTGTGTGGCGAGCCCTTTTCTGGGATCAGGGGCGCAGGCCTGTCACCTGTGCTGGGATTTTACCATTTTTTTCAGAAATTCAAGATGTTTGGGATAAATATCATTTTCCATTTCCGTCATGAGCACATAGGGATACCAGCCTCCTGCACCCTGGAGGTATCCTGCCCGTGTACGAACCTGGGAAAGGGTTCCGGTTTTGTACCAGCCTTCTTTTTCCCTGCGCATGAGACTCATATAGGGCGCAAAGGCATGAAGAATTTTCATCATATCCCGGGGAGAAATATCGTTACGCAGCGATAGCCCTGAGCCTTCCTCAAGGTTCAGGTTCCGGATTTTAAGATGTTTTTCCGCAAAGGCAGAGAGAGCCTTACGGGCTTCTTCCAGGCCTACGGGTTCCAGACTGCTGCGGTTCCGGGATACGGTGAAGAGAAGCAGCTGATTGGCCACCACATTGTTGGAGTAGGCCATGAGCTGATGCACGATGTCTCCGATGGTGAAGGGAGAGGGGATTTCCAGCAGAAGGGTTTCCGAAATTTCCGAAGGGCTTGTTCGCAGGATATGATCCTTTTTTTTGAAAGAAAATCCTGCTTCTTCCAGAAAGTGCCGGGTGAGGGCCGCTGCGTAGTGCATGGGAAAATCTTCTTCCTCGGGCAGGGCGATACGTCCTGAAGCCATACGGGAGGCCTGAATGGGGCCGAGTACCATGGGCAAAAGCGGGGTTTCCTCTTCTCCGGAAACGAGTTTTCCCTTTTCATTTTTAAAGGAAACAGAGTTGAAGTTTACGGCAAAGGCACTCAGGGGCGCATTGTAACTGCGCAGGGAGCTGGAAGACCTGCCATCCACAGGCAGTTTTTTTTCAAAGCGGGAAACATCCACGACAAACCCCGTAAAATTCCTGTGGGGAATTTCATCCGCCAGCCGGGCAACCATGGCCTTCAGGGGAATGGAGGTCAGCAGGGGGTCTGCCTTTGCCGTAAAAACCAGGCAGCCTTCCGCATCCAGAGTCCAGGGAGTGGCAATGCGGTATTCGATCCCCAGGGTTTCCAGAGCATAGAGGGACGTGAGAATTTTTAATATGGAAGCCGGGATCATGTTTTCGTCGGCGTTCAGGGCAGCAAGGATCTTACCGTCCGGATTTTCCAGCAGCCAGGCATGACGTCCCCCGGTCTCCGCAGCAGCGGGGAGGGGCAGCAACAGAAAAAAAAGGCAGCAGACTATTCTGCTCAGGCGCAGGGGAAGGGTGTCCATTTTTTTTCGGTTCATTGGGTTTACCCATCCTTATTTTAAGGGCCGGTAATAAAAAATGGTAAACCCCCGGTTTTGCAGGGGGAGGGACTCTCAGATTCTGACAATTTTGAGGATAAAAAGGAAGTCTCCCCTTAGAACCGCTCAAAGTTCTGCAAAGGGGAGACTTTCATGCACAGCCACCAGAGCCTAAGTCATACGCGCAGGGATTGCAAGCATCACCCTGGTTGGATTCCAGCCAGCCGCAAGTAAAATATTTGCGGCTGACTTCGTTCATTGCCCCGGGGAAAAAATCTGATTCTGTACCTTCCGGAGCGTCCGTTTTTTTCCATTCGTTTTATGCCAGGTGAATCCGGGCGGCATGTTGTGACGGTCAGTAGCATGTGCTTCCAGGGCGACATTCGTCAAAACAGCCTCCTATGGAAGGGGTGGCACATTTCAAATCCGGATTGAACCAGGAATGGGCACCACTGAAATTCGTCCCGTTCAGGATGGCACCATCCAGGGTCGCTCCCCTCAGGTCTGCCTCGACAAAACTGGCATTTATCAGGATGGCATTGTTCAGAAAAGCACCTTTCAGGTTGGCTTTATAAAAGTTGTATCCGCTCAGATTTTTCCCCTTGAGATCGGCACCACTCAGATCACACCGGGGGCAAGCTCTCAACTTCAGCAGTTGATCCAGGTGATTTGGATTCCACGCCTGGGCCTGCCCCATGGAGATCAGGTAAACCAGCGTTGCCATGATTGTGATTCCAGGCAGATGTTTTATCCCTGTCTTCATGATGTGTCTCCTTTTCAGCAAGGCTAATGTGTTGCAGGGAGGGATCTGGCGCAAGGCAGGGGGCAGTGTCTATCCTTTTTTGCGTGTTTCTCCTCTGGCACTTGCGCTCAGCATGGCATGGAGAACCCTTTCCGGCGTGATGAGTCCTGCCTCGTTGTGAATGGACTCTTCCGGAGCGCAGGCCTTTTCCGCTGCCTGCATGAGACGTGTCCGGTCGCAGCTTCCAAGGCCCAGATCCCCGAGGGTGGTGGGCAGGCCCACGTCCTCACAGAAGGCGAAAACGCTTTCCGTTTCTTCCGGTGGTGCGTCCGTGAGAATGAGACCCGTCAGCACGCCAAAGGCCACCTTTTCTCCGTGGTAGAAGGCATGGGTTTCTTCCAGTGCGGTGAGGCCGTTGTGGATGGCGTGGGCAGCGGCCAGCCCTCCGCTTTCAAAGCCGATGCCGCTTAAAAGGATATTGGCCTCCACCACATGCTCCAAAGCTGGTGTGAGGAGTTCTTTTTCTGCGGCAATTCGGGCCATGGGGCCGTACTGCCGGAGAATGTCGTGGCAGAGTCTGGCGATGGCAAGGCCCGCCTGGGTGGCAAGGCCGCCGCAGACATTGGCCGCACGGCTCTGGTGGCAGGACCGGGCCTCAAACCAGGTGGCAAGCCCGTCGCCCATGCCGGCCACAAGAAAGCGGGCAGGTGCCTTCACGATGATTTCCGTGTCCACGAGAACGACGGCGGGGCTGGATTTCTGGTAATGCACGGACTCAAAGACCCCGGCCTCTGAATACACCACGGCGCAGCCGCTGCACGGAGCATCCGTGGAAGCGATGGTGGGGACGATGAGGACGGGAATACCCGCTCGATCTGCTGCAATTTTTGCGGTATCAATGGCTTTTCCGCCACCCATGCCCACCAGTACGTCGGCCTGTTTTTCCTTAAGGATTTCCGCCAGTCGCTGAAGCTCCTTTTCGGAACACTCTCCGGAAAAGGGTTCAATCCAGACATCGGGGAGGTTCGCCATCAGGCCTTTTTCCGTCATAATACGGCGGGCGGATGCGGATGCGAGAACAAACCCCCGTTTTCCTTTGTTCCGGATGAGGAGGGGAAGCTGTTCCAGGGCTTTTGGCCCCTGAATGTACTGGCCGGGAAAAAATGCTTTTTTCAGCATGTAAACTCCTTGTAAAAGGCAGCGGGAGGCCGTCTGCGGATGCGTGTTATCAATCAATCAATGGATGGATGTCCCGGATGCAGGTATCCCCCTCTGGGTTCCTGTGCATGGCAGCCGCTTCCGGACAGGTAATGTTCCAGCCTTCTGCATTGCTTTCCATGCATCGTTTGAGGACAGCGATCTGACTCAGCGTATATCTGAGAGCACCCTGGAGATAACCGGAGCAGGCTCTGATCCGAAAGGCGGCCTGCTCCTCGGTGCTTGCGGATGGGAGAGGCAGAGGTCTGGTGAAAATCATCGTCACTATATCCGGACTTTTTTATAGCTGCAAGGTTATGGTGAGGGCCTGCTGACCAGCCTGGACGGACAGCCCTGCTGTGATTTTTCAATGATGAAGCAAGCCCCCATGAAACGCGGCGAGCAAGGAGTCGTTTCGGTGTGGAACGGGAGCCTTCAGGGAATTCCTGGCAATCCGGGGTAAAATGCCTCATGGAAGAAAAAAGGATTTGATCTGCGGGTCAGGTTCAGACTATCTGGGGTTTCGTTCAGAGGAATGGCCTGATTTTTTTTGTACCGGTATGACAGAAAGCATGAAGGAGAGGTTTGGGATGAAAGGCTTTTGTGAAAGCGGGAAAGACGGCAGTTCAGGAACGGCAGAGCCGGGATGGGCGCTCTCTTTTTTTCTTGGACTCGTTCATGTCTCCCTTATTTTTGACGGCATTATTTTTCTGCCCAACATGATCGGCAAGGCCACCGGAACACCTGCGGATCAGGTGGCCTTTGTCACCTTCGCCACCCTGCTGGTGGCCGCCTTTGGTACCTTTCTTCAGGCCTTCCGGCCGGGCAGTCTGGGCTGCGGTCATGTGCTGTTCATGGGTTCCTACTCCGCCTTTCTCGCCTGCACCCTCATGGCGGTGGACATGGGAGGCCTGCCGCTCCTTGCCACCATGACCCTTCTCTCTGCGCCTGTGGTGTTTCTGTACGCCTATTTTCTGCGTTTTTTGCGTCACATCGTCACACCGGCGGTGGGAGGGGTGCTGATTGTCCTCGTGGCCTTAAGCCTCATGCCCATTGCCATTGAGCTCTGGCAGGGAGGCGATCCCGCCCAGCCCCATTTCGGTTCTTCCCAGAACTACCTTGTGGGGCTTGTGACCATGGGGGTTCTTGTGATGTTCATGCTTTTCGGCAGCCACAGGCTTCGCCTCTGGACGCCGCTTCTGGGTATTGGGGCTGGCTGCCTTACGGCTTCTTTTCTGGGGCTTCTCACCTTAGAGCATGTTCGCCATGCGCCCTGGTTCGGACTGCCTGAGGCCCGGTGGCCGGGTCTGGCACTGGACTTTCAGATGGCCTGGCTGCCCCTCGCAGGTGCTTTTTTCATTGCGGCTCTGGTCAGTGCCATGGAGGGAACGGGCAATATCATGCTCTTGCAGCAGATTTCCGTAAAAGGCTTCAGAAAGGTCGATTACACCTGTATTCAGAACGGGCTGTATGCCGACGGACTGGCCAAGGGACTCTCCGGCCTTGTCGGAGGCACACCTGTGGCAACCTTCTGCGACAATATTCCGCTTCTTAAAATGACCCGTGTAACCTCAGCACGGGTAGGCCTCATGGGGGCTTTGATTCTTTTTGCGCTGGCCTTCATGCCCAAGGTGTCGGGTTTTCTTCTGGATGCTCCTTCCGCCGTGATCGGTGGTATGCTTGTACCCATCTGCGCCATGCTGTTTTATGCGGGCTTCGGGCTGGTCATGCGCTCAGGTCTTTCCTTTCAGATGGGCCTCATTCTGGGGATTTCCCTTTGTGCGGGACTGATGGCGGAGACACGGAATTTTTTCCCCTCCATCATGCCCGTGGATCTTTCGCCCATTCTTCAGAACGGGGTGGCCATGGGCGGGTTCGTTGCCATTTTTTTCAGTACCCTGCTGTATCTTTTTCCCAGACCGGGTATGGCTCTGCACCTGACACCTGTACCCGCAGCCATGACGACACTTTTAGAAAAGCTGGAGCCACTGAAAGCCCGTTTTCGAATGGGGGATGAGGCCTTTCTGCGTCTGCGGCTCTGCTGTGAAGAGACCTTTTCCCACCTCATCGAATATGCGGGGGACTCGGACAAAAAGTGCCTGTTTTCCGTCCGGCTCTGGGAGGAGGGAGTTTTTGTGGAGGTGATTATCGGTGAAACCGTGGAGGAGATCGATCAGGGGATGCGGCCCTTTACAGGCATCAATGCCACGGAAGCGGAGCTGGATCGGATCGGCCTTCTGATTCTTTCCAGAATGGCAAAGGAGGTGCAGCATATCCACATCTCCGGATATACTTACATCTCTTTTGTGATCGCCCTTGACTGAACAGTCCGCCGGAAGATGAGGGTCGCGATATTTTCCGCTGTGCATTGCCAGGGAGTGGTATAAAAAGAACGGCTTTTTCCTTATCCCTGCTTTTTGCTGAAAGGAGCTTTGCTGTGAATATTCTTTTGCTTCTTGTGGTTGGGCTCGTGTTTCTGGGCGACGCTTATCTGTTTTACGGTAGATGATTGCCGTGTTTTTAATGAGAAGGATCAGAATCCCACTCCGGCAATCACCATGGAGGATGGACGGGATTATGTTCCGATTGATAAGTATATTTCAGCATGTTTCGTTCTTCCCCTCAGTGAAATTTTTGATTTCTTGAAAAACGAGGAGTGTATCCATGAAAAGAGTGTCACAGGTCGTGTCTTTTTTTATTGCCGCAGCGCTTCTGGTGACGGGCTGCATGGGAAGCAGGGAAACCGCCGGTACAAAGGCATTGCAGGATACGGTAATGACAGGAAGAGGAGAAATTCTCACGAGCAAGGCCGTCATTGCCCACAGAGGCGCTTCGTATTACGCCCCGGAATCTACGGAACAGGCCTATATCCTTGCCCGGCAGATGGGAGCGGAATATCTGGAGATTGATCTCCAGAGAACCAGAGACGGCGTTTTGATTGCTTCCCATTGCAATGATCTTTCCCAGAAATCCAATATTCTGGATGTCTTTCCTGACAGAGCCAAAAATCGGATGAGCGACTTTACCCTTGAAGAAGTGAAGCGTCTTGACGCTGGCTCCTGGTTTAATGCCAGGTTTCCCGGCAGAGCCAGAAGCTCCTTTGTGAACGCAAAAATTTCCACCCTGGAGGAGGTCATGAACATTGCAGAGGGAAAGCTTGCCAATGGCCAGCCGGATCCCAATGACAATGGCAACAGGCCCGGACTTTACATCGAAACAAAGGTGGCCACCTTTTTTCCCGGCATCGAAAAGGATCTTTACGAACTTCTCAAAAAAAGGGGCTGGCTGGCCACCTCCGTGAAAGAGGCCCCCGCCGGATTTGACCCTGCCAAAAAGATTGGCGTGCAGTTCACCACTGGCAGAACCATCCTTCAGACCTTTGAGCCGGAAAGTCTGCCGCTTCTTACCCAATACATGCCGGAAACCCCCAAATGCTTCCTGCTCTGGCTGTACACAAAACAGGAGGCCCTGGACTGGGGCAGCGAAAAGGTGGATCAGTCTGTTCCCGGAGCAGATCTTGCCAAAACCTATGGCCCCTTGCGAAAGGATGAACCTCTGGCCCAGGCGGAAGGGGAAAGCTATGCGCAGTTCAGTGCAAAATGGGAAATGCTTTCCGAAGAAAATTACAGGATGTGGCTGCAATGGGCAAAGAATAACGGCGCTTTGGCCGTTGGACCCGGAACCCGGCTTGCCGGATACAATGATCCGGAAAAGGGGGATCAGAGCTACATGGATCTCATCGACCCCTGGTTCAATGACCTTGCCCACGGCATGGGCCTGCTGGTTCATGCCTATACCCTTGATGAAACAGTGGATATGGCCAGAGCTGAGGCCAACGGGGTGGATGGTATGTTCACCAACAGGCCTGATGTACTCATCCGGTTTTATGGGAAAACCCTCCATGCAGGGCTGGAAGAGGTTTTCAGTATCTATGGGTGGTAAAGAGGAAAGAAGCTGTCTTGCAGCATGAACCCACGGTGCAGAGGGCCTGTGTCTGAATCTTCATCGGTCAGAACGATTCTTTTGGAAAAGGGAGCGGCTCCGGTCGCAGGAAAGCCATGTGTGACCTGGCCGTAAAACTGTTGTCTGGGCTGTTCTGATCTTCGTATCCGCTGTTGTGGCGCTGGTTTTGCAATGGGCTTCGCATCAGGCCCCTGCCTTGTCGTCGGGTCTGGATGCCCCCCTCATCCCGCTGCTCCAGCCCCTTGGCCTGGTGGCTGCGGGTGTTTTTGTCGGCCGCATGGGCCGTATTCCCGCAGGTGCCCTTTTTCTGCCTATGGTCGTGGGGGCTGTGCTCAATTCTCTTGGGGTGATGCACATTCCCCTGCCGCCCTGACCCTTCTGGTGCGGAGTCCGATCCCAGACAGGAGGAAACCATGATCCGGATGATCGTGAATGTTCCCACTCCGGAACAGGCGAAGCATCTTTAGTGGATGAACCTTGCCATGAAAGAAATTTTAGTTTTTTAAAAACGGGAGCTTGAAATGTCGCATGAGCATGCAGCACTCGAATCGGTTAAATTAACGATTCCCGCCAAGATGTCGTTTTTATATATCGCCACCGAGACGGCCAGGCATTACGCCCTGATGGCTGGTTTTTCCGAGGAAGACACGTATAAAATTCAGTTATCATTGGAAGAAACAATCGGTATTATTGTTTATAACGGCTTTGCGGAATGGGAAATTGCCCCATCCCTGGATATCTTTTTTTCCATCAGCGATCCCTACGGCATCGTTATCAGAATTGAAGACAAAGGCATGCCATTTGATCCTTTAACGGTGCCACATCATGATACAAACCAGGCGATGGAGGATATGCAGCTTGTTGGTTTCGGTTTGAAACTTGTGAAAGGTATGGTGGACAGGGTTGAATATCTGAATCTGGGAAAAGACGGCAAGTCAACCCTTTTGACCAGATATTGCCAGCCACCTGTGCATATCCCGGAACCTGCCGACCATTTGGGAGCCGGCAGCGGGGAGAGTCATGAGGATCTGAAAGCGCCGCTGGAATTTATTGTCCGCAGATTGAAGCGGGAGGAAGCTATTGAGGTCAGCCGCTGTGCGTACAAATCCCACGGCTACACTTTTTTTAATGATGTTATATACTATCCTGAAAAAATTTGGGATTTGAATGAAAAAGATCTCATGATATCCGCCGTTGCCGTCACACGCCGCAACGAATTCATGGGACACTGTGCCCTGATGCTGTCTGAGCCCGGTGCACGGATTGGTGAAGCCACCTTTGGTTTCGTAGATGGCAAATTCCGTCAGCACAACTGCATGGATCGAATAGCGGAATTTCTCATCAAAACGGCCAGTGAAAAGAATTTCACCGGCATTTACTGCTATGCCGTAATGATCCACGTAATAACCCAGAAAGTGAATGTAAAAGCGGGTCTCCATCCCCTGGCCATTTTACTGGCCACGGCCCCGAAGACCTGGGTATTCAAAGGAATTACCGAAAATATGACTCAAAGAATCAGCGATATGCTGTTTTTTCAATACTTACATCGTCCAAAACCACGCCGTATCTATTCTCCGGAGCGTCATGTTCAGATCATTCGAAAGCTCTACGCAACGATTGGTGCATCACATACGATCGAAAAAACGTCAGACAACATGGCGGAAATTCTTGAAGGAAAATCCGTTATCACTACGAAAACAGACGAGATGACAAACTGTGCCGAACTTTGGATACTCCGTGCCGGGCCTGACATCGACAGGGAATTGAAGAATACCCTGCGCAAACTCTGTACAGAAGGCATCGCTTCGGTCGCGCTGTTTGTAAGTATGGAAGACCAAACCGCACAGCGTTATACGGAAACATTTGAAGGCATGGGATTCTTTTTTTCTGGAATTCTCCCGGAAACGGCCATCGGCGACGCCCTGATCCTGCAATATCTCAACAACATCGACCTTGACTATACAGCTATTAATATTCTGCCTGGCGAGCCGGAAAGGCTTCTCAGCTACATCCGTTCCTGTGATCCGAATCTGGGAAACAGGTTTCATGGACGGATGTCACCGGCTCCGGATTTCTGAACCGGTTCACTACGCCCGAAAGGACCGGGGCCGTTCAGCGCATCGGTCTGGTTGCCAGCACAATACTGAGGGTGCTGTTTTCTATCTTGCTTTCAAGCGATGACTGCATCTTGATAACAGCCTCTCGAACCTCTCCCATTCGCTGATCCGCATCAAACTCCAGAAAGATATCGATGAAAATCTTTCCGCCAGCCCGTCGTGAACGGACGCCGTGAAACTGCGTATAAGCGTCGTAAAATGAAACGAGTTCGCGGGTAATGATGAGCTGATAACGTTCATCGAGCGTCTTGTCGATCAGATCGAACAGGGATGATTTGATCAGTCCGAAAAATGTGTAAATCACATAACCGCACATGATAATCGATACGATGGGGTCAATGTATGCCGACCATGAATATTTCTTCAAGAGAACCATAAGCAGAAGCGTCAATAGAATACCCAGGGAAATTACGGCGTTTGACATAGGAACCCGCCATTGAATTTCCGTGACAGGCGAGGGAAAGACTTTAAAAATTCGATAATTTCTAAGCCAGAGATACGCAAAAGCCGCAGTGGCGATCAGCATGAGCGCAGCACCCATCAGGGTTGTTTCGGTTTCAAGGCGGATCGGTGAAATCAGTCGCTCGATGGAGGTATAAACAATATATCCCAGTGAAAGAACCAGTGCGAATGCACCCATCACTGTGATCAGATTTTCAATCTTTCCAGTTCCGAAATCGTACTGGGCACCCATGCCTTTTCGAACCCTGTACAGAACCAGCCAAAGCATGAAGTTGGTAAAAAATACGTTAAAGTCCCCCAGCAGATCCGCATACAGGGTCATCGAATTGGCAAAAAAGGCTACAATAATCGATGGTATAAGAAAAGCTATATCCGCAATCAAGGAAATTACGGCCGTTCGTTCTTTTGTCGCCTCAGCGTTTATGTCATTTTTCATTGTTGGTGCCTGCCTGTTCTCTTTCCATTGTCAGGGAGGAAACTGTAAGACTGTTGATGACCATGTCCTTCTGGTACGTTCCATACGATGATTTTCGGGCTTAAGATCTTTCATGAACCCTGGGGAAATTATGGGCTCGTGGAACAAAAACAGCATCTGTGAAACCGGTACAGCTCCCGACAGGAATCGGGATGTACCGGTTTTCTGTCCACCTGCTGTGCAAATGGGTCTGGACTACCTGTTGTCCCGCTCAGTACCATGATTTCCCGAAGGGTTTAGGCTTTTCAGGGCATGTGGATCTGGCCCATACCCGTGATCCGTTCCAGCATCAGTCCATCGGGCCGGGCGAGGTGGGGCAGCTCTTCCCCCGGTTTCAGGGAGGTGATGACGGTTCTGCCAATGATCCATCTTCCCGTCTGGCCGGAAACACGGGTGCGCAATCCCCAGAGGCTGTGGAGCACCACAGGTTTTCCGGATGCGGGATCCTGCCCCAGATATAGCATCACATGACCGGGCATGAAAAGCAGTGTTCCGAGGGGACGGGCTTCTTCGAGGATGCGTTTTTCCTTTTCTTCGGCGGAAAGGTCGGCAAGGGCAGTCCACTGTCCGGCCTGGGCCTGCTGGCTGGAGTTTCTGGGGAGGGGCAGGCCGAAAGCCGCATAGAGATCCTGAATGAGGGCCGAGCAGTCCCGGTTTTCATAATGGCCGCCCCATCCGTAGTTGTTTCCGACAAGTCTGTCTGCCATACCTTTAAAATTTTCATGTGTGGCGGGGATGGGCCAGGAATGGGCAAGGGCCTTGGAAACCCGTCCCCTGCCAAAGACGGCCCGGCCATCGGTTCCGCGCAGGGGAAGACCGACGGAAAGGTTTTCTTCCCCTTCGCCTTCTTTCGACGGATGGCGGGGCAGTCTCATTCCCACACGGCCATATAGGGCAAAGGCTCCGTCTTCGGTGAAAACGGGAACCTCATCCTCCATAAAGGTGATTTTTTCAGAAGAATGGAAGGCCTTCATGAAATTTTCATCCACCCAGGCAATTTCCTGAGACCGCACCCACCCGGAAAGCCAGGGTGCTTTGACAAAATACCAGTCTCCGTTCACGGAGGCGTGGCGTACAAGGAGAGGGGTTCCTGCAGGGATCAGGGAATCCTGCTGATAGTCAAAGGGAAAACCTTCTCCGGGATCTGAGGGATTGTAAAAGAGGGGGCTTACTGTGGGCAGCATTCTGAGGGATGTCGCGGTCACGCTGATGGCGGGTTTTTCCATGGAAGGCCAGTTGTCCGGAGCCATACGGCCTTTCATGGCCTCAAACCAGCCGTCTGGCCGGGGAAGCAGGTTTTCTCCGTAAAGTATTTTGCCTTCAAATCGCTGGATTTTAGCAAAAGGATTTTCTTTTTCCGGGAGGATGGGGTTCTCCCAGGGAGAAAAATAGCGGGCTTCATAGGCGGCAGCAAGATCGGGCTGGGTATCTTTGGAAAGAAAGAAGCCTTCCGGGGGGAGATGGGCGATATAAGGGCCTACATGCTGGGGAAGGGTGTCAAGATCCGCGATCCGTCCGGGAGCCGGAAGCTTTTGGCTGCAGGCGGCGAGAAACAGAAAAAGAAGGGGCAGAAAGCAGGATCGTCTGAATGCGGACATGGGGTTTCCTTTTTTTAAATCTGGTTTTTCTGTTAACTTTTTAATATCAAATGGCTGTATATCTGAAAATCGTTTGAAGCCGGTATTTCCCGAGGTGGATGGGGAGTACCGGCTTTCTGTTTCTTTCTTTCTGTTGAGGATCAGGGCTGGGTGATTTTCCAGGGCAGCATGCCCGGTTGGACGTTAGGGGAAACGGAAAACCAGCCCTGATCCCTTGACGAAGCCATGAAGGATTGCAGGATGTATTCTTTTGAAAACATATACGAAAATACCTGTTTTTCTTCCCATGGGAGAGGGGCCGGGGTGAGGGTAAAAAGGACTCAGGAACATCCTTATTTTGGATTCAGAACGGAGGATACTTTGCAAAAACCTCATATTCCTTGATTTTATAATCGGATTTTAAGTGCTCGATTCTTTTTGCAAAGCGCTTCTCGCATTCCCGGTTCCAGTAATCGGGACGGGTTTCCCGGTTGTCACCCTGACATCCCCAGGGCCGGCATCCGAAATCCGTCAGGGAAAAACATGTGGAGACATGGAACTCTCCAAGAGGTTTGAAGCGGTTTTTCATTCTTTCCTCATAGCTCATCAGAGGGCTGTTAAAGGCTGTGATTTTTATGCGGCACTGGACAGTATCCCAGCAGCCATTAAAGGGTGAGAAGGCGTGGGAGATTCCGGGCAGGGCAAGACAGATCAGGAGAAGAAAAGGTATGTGGATGCGGTGCGGTGCTGTTTTCATCGGACGGATCCTTTCCCGTATGTTTTCCGTAAGGGAAGCCTGCATGTCAGTAAGGACGGATGGAGCCGGATTCTTTCAGACTGAACTGGGCCAGCTCATAGATTTTCGCACAGACCTTGTGGGGTGCATCAGCGGTGCCCGGTATCAGATTGAACTGGATGTGTTTTTTTTCGGATTGTAAGCCTCCCTCAATATAACTTTGCTGGCAGACTCTTTCATCCAGCCAGGGATTTCCTGAGCAGGAGAACCCTGCTCTTGCCATTCCGCTTTCAAAGCGGACATTAAAGCTCTTCCAGATACCGAGAAAATTTTTCTGGATATCGCTGACCGTGCAGGTAAGAGCGCGACCCCTGATTTCTCCGGACCAGTCACTGGAAAAGGCCGTTGGGGTCAAGATCAGGCTTAAGAGCAGAAGACAGATAAAGGGCAGAATGCAGGATTTTTGTTTTTTCATGGCAGCACCTCTTATATTCAAATCCGTAATGAATCGTGTTGTTTTTATCGGAGGACTCCCCTGACACAGCCTTGGATCCAGCGTTCCCACGCTGGCGCATGGGAACGTTCGCTGAAGTGAGAGCGCCTATTTTCTGTCTCCGGATGTGTAGAGAAAGGAAGAGGCTGCCATATGCACAGAGCTTTCCGGAACGGGTCGGATACAGTCCACAGGCAAGGTACCAGCCTGCTGGTTATCGGGAAGAAGCACTACACAGAATTTTTCCTGTTTCGGGCAGACGACAGCCATGCGGAAGACGTTTTTGGGTGCACCGCCTGCCCGGAAAAGATCGTAGCGTTGCAGACTGCATCCGGACTGCTGGAGGATGCCGTCCGTCTTTTTCCAGTACATCGGAGGCATGGAATGATTGACCCATACCTTTTCAGGAAGTTCCCAGGCGAGGGCCGAAGAGGAACAGGCAAGTACCCAAAGAAAAAGGGTTCTGGAAAAAAGGGTCTGCATGGACATGACTTTCTCCTTTTTTGATCGGATTATGGATGCTGGCCCGTCACCCTCTGTGCCGTTTTATCAGGGGTCAGGGCGGTTCTGCGTGTGAAGAAACGGGAGAACCTGCTTTGTCTCCGTTACCTGTGAAAACCTGTGGCTGGCCTCCGCTACTCGGCGATTGGAGGGAGGAACGCTATCACAGAAATAATATTCAAGTCCCTGGGAATTCTTGTAAAATTTTATGCCAAAAGAATCCGTACAGCAGGTGTACTTGGGATGAGAGGCTGTCACGCATCGGAAGGTCTGTTTATGTGTGACAAGGCCTCGTTTGTTGAATATTCAGCAATATATGTGCCGTGTGCTTGTGTTTATGGTATTCGCAGATTTTTTTCTCCATATAGCTGCCTGATGTTTTCAGAACTGTAGTGCAAAGCCGGAGAGGGTTTTTAAGCGCATACCATTTCAGGGTCTCTTTCGTGACAAGGGGGGCGGTTTTTTTGAATGCCAAATCCATTGGCATATGACAGTTTTGTTGTCAGTTGTGGATGGTAGTTTTAATTCCATTGAAAAGCTGTTCCCAATATAAATGCGTTATGATTTTTGGTATCTTTTTTGCAATCTTTTGAAGCTTGCCAGAGCCTACTGTTCATGGAACCGTTCCGTAGAAATTCAGAGTCAAAATGCCTTATCATGAATGGAAGAGATTGCGGAAACATTTTAAGGAGGAAAAAAGCAATGAAAGAAAAATGGGTTCAGAGAAAGGTGCATGTGAAAAAGAATCGGGTGTTTTCTCTGGGATTGCTGGTGCTTTTCTGTATTACAGGAAGCGTACAGGCGGCACAGCAGCCTTCCCGCTTTCAGGAGGTCGCCGGAAGCGGCGGCACGATCCTTCGGGATACTACCACGGGGCTTGAATGGCAGCGCTGTCCCTATGCGCAGATTTGGACGGGTTCCGGGTGCGGTGGAACAAGCTGGAGGGGAACCTGGCATGATGCCGTAATGCTGAGAGTTCCGGGTGGATTCCGACTCCCCACCATTGATGAACTGAAATCTCTTGCTCCATATGACAGAAGGGATTTTCCTGGTGACTATTGGTTCTGGTCGTCTTCATCCTCTGTCGATAATGGAGCCAATGTATGGGGCATGAATTTCCTCAGCGGTAAGGCTGGTTCCATAAGTAAGAACAATGCCAATAAAGTTCGTTTCGTGCGTACGGGACAGTGATTTTTATTTTTTTGGGGCCTGTCGTGAGAGGGCCAAAAAAGGGGGCGCTTCAGGCCCCTTTTTTGGCTGTTTCCACCAATTTTTCAGGGAACCTTCCAGAAAATTCTAAAATGATAATTTGATAAAATCATCACTGTTTTCATAATATTTTCCTTCTTTTTTCAGCACATCCAGTCTTTGGCTGAACTGGTTTTTGCATTCATTTCTCCAGTGCTCTGTATTCGTTCCTTTGTTTTCATTGTCGCAATTCCATGGACGGCACCCCAGATCCATCAGGGAAAAACAGGTCGATACTCTTATCGTTCCCAGATAATGGTAAATTATATGGTCACGACTTCCAAAATCATACACCTCGGCGGCCCTGCATCGTATCTCGTCCGGACAGCCTTTGAACATATCGGCAAGAAAAGCCTGTGAGCTGTGAGGGACGGTGATAATGAGTGCGATTATGATGGCTGTTGTTGAGGTTTTTTTCATATCCATTTCTCCTTTTTTTGATGTTTTTGTTCAAAAAAGATCTGATTACTACCCGGATTCAGTCATCAGCCAGGTCTTGTACGTGCTTCCATGTCCTTGCCCTGAAAGCTGAAAACAGGCGAAGGATTTAGAACTCACCGTTCCCATGCCGGAGTATGGGGACGATGGCTGAGGCAAGGCGGTAATCCGCCAAAAGTATAACAATTAAAGAACGTTCAGACTTTTAGCTAGCAAAATATATGCCATTATTTTTGTATTTTTAGTTTTTAGGATAGCCCAGCTACGATTAAAAAAGACATATTTATCTGATATGGACGGACGTTTGCAATTGGAAAAAGTCAGATATTTTTTGTGCGGCAACTTTATGGGTATGTGGCAGTTTTGTGGGGGCATTTTTTGCAAGGATGTTGTCAGTAACGTAGGCTACGTGATGGGAGAGCCTATGACAAAAAACCTGGTCTCCCGGTCACGGTTTCGCGCCGTCGCCGCCAAAAGACCCGCAGCTGGCCTGATTCATCATTCCGACAGTGGCAGCGCAGTACAGCGCCGCAGACTACCGAAAACTCTTTGACCAGTTCAAAATGCGGGCATCCATGAGCCGCAGGGGAAACTGCTACGACAACGCTCCCATTGAAAGCTTCTGGGGGGTACTGAAAAACGAACTTGTTCATCATCAGCGTTACGAAACCCGGCAGGAAGCCCCATACGCCAGATCACAACCTACATAGAAATCTTTTATCATCGGCAACGACGGCAGAAGAGGCTTGGCTATCTCTCTCCTGCAGCCTATGAGAGGCAATTTTTTTAAAAGCAGCAGGCGGCTTAAATATTTTGGTGCCCGCTATTGACGACCGACCCCATATCGATAAAAATACCACCCCAGTCTCGCTTCAGGCATGAAACGCACTCCCCCTCCCGGACTGAAGCCACCAATGCAGACAATACGTCCATGGAGAAAAACCACTTGTGAACCCAACGGTTATGGATCTCTTTTTTTCCTTGATGAAAGACACCTGTGTCATCATTGTCCTTGCCTACATCCTGCTTCGCTCCCAATCCTTCTCCGAGGTGATTTCCCGTAAAGTCACCGTAAACAACCAGATTTTCTTCATCCTTGTCTTCGGCACATTTTCCATCTACGGCACCTTGAACGGTATCCGCGTCATGGGCGGTGCTCCCGCCAATATCCGTGACCTGGGCCCGATGATTGCGGGCCTCATGGCAGGGCCCGCAGCGGGTATCGGGGCGGGGATGATAGGGGGCATCCACCGCTATTTCGAGGGGGGGGGCACGGCAATTCCGTGTGCAGTCGCAACGGTTGTGGCGGGGGCCATCGGCGGCGGGGTTCGTCAATTAAGGCGCGGAAAACTGCCGGATGCCCTGGGGGCCAGCCTTCTGATGGCGGCCATGGAAGCCCTCCACATGGGAATCGTCCTGCTGCTCGCAAAACCTTATCCCCTGGCTCTGGATATCGTGAAGCAGGTGGGAATCCCCATGATTGTCACCAACGCGGCGGGGATGGGGATCTTCATCTTCATCGTGACCAATCGCATCCGGGAACAGGCCACCGAAGCGGAAAAAAAGGTGATGGAAGGGGAACTGGCGGCGGCGCGGGAAATCCAGATGAGCATTCTTCCCAAGATTTTTCCGGCCTTTCCCAACAGCAGGGAATTTGATCTCCACGCCCTGCTGGTACCTGCCCGGGAAGTGGGCGGTGATTTGTATGATTTCTATATGCTGGACGATGAACGACTTTTTTTTGTCATTGGCGATGTTTCCGGCAAGGGGGTGCCGGCCTCACTTTTCATGGCCATTACGATGACCCTTTTCAAGGTGAACGCCGAGGCGTGCGCGCTACCGAACGAGGTGACCAACCGGGTGAATGACCAGCTCAGCAAGGGCAATGACGCCACCATGTTTGTCACCACGGTCTGCGGTATTCTGCATATCCCCACAGGCAGACTGACCTTGACCAACGGCGGCCACAATCCGCCCCTGATTGTTGGAGAAGACGGTATCCGGACGATTGCCGGTACCCCTTCCATGGTTGTGGGCGCCATGGAAGGCATCCTCTATTCCCTTCTTGAAGAGCGGCTGTTACCGGGGGAAACCCTGGTGCTTTTCACCGATGGGGTCACCGAAGCCATGAACGGAACCTATGAACCCTATGGGGATAAACGATTTCAAGGCGAGCTGCTCAAGGTCTGTGACCGGCCCGTAGATGAAATCACCCGGGCCATCCTTGACGATATTCATGCCTTTGTCGGTGACACCCCGCAATCCGATGATATTACGATTCTTGCAATGCGCTACAAAGGGTCTTCCACCTGATCCGGTTGTCGCGTGTGTGCCCACCCCGCAGTGATGGAGAGGGCTTCTGCCCCTTGCGTCGGCGTACCCGCCCCCCCCGAAACCCGCTTGATTCAGAGTATCCTGCCGATGGTGCATTCGTCCATCGGGCGTTATTTCCTTTTTTTATTGAGAGATCCAGCCATGGTCAACGCGCCCTTTTTCCTGCCCGTCCGGGCCTGGAGCCCCATCCCCGGCGCTGCCGGTTGTGCAATCTATCCCCTGGTGGATGAACCCAACATCCGCAGCAGCAATGTTTATCTGATCCACACGCCGTTTTGCTTCGTGGTCATTGACACCGGGGCAAATCCAGACCATCTGGCCCAGGCCCGTCAGGCCGCCCGGGAAAAGACCGGCGACACCCTTCTTCCCGTGCTGGTGCTGATCACCCATTGCCACTATGACCACTGCGGCCATTTCATCCAGGGACAAACCGACTTGCTTCAACAGGGGCCCCAGGCCACGGCCATCCACTGGGAGGGGGCCCAGTCCCTGGCCAGCGCCGATGATCAGGCCACCGCCGCCGAGCTGGGCGAGATAAAGATGACTTCCTACCAGGCCGATGTGCCCCTGTTTTCTCCCAAAACCATGGCGGGTCACACCTTTGAGCTGGCGGGGAGCTTCTTCAGCCTGCGGCCAGAGCCTTGGGAACCGGTTCTGGGCGGGCCCGCCCTTTGCCAGGTGCTCACACTGCCCCATGGCGGGGAGATAAGCATTTTCTCCACGCCGGGCCACTCGCCAGACTCCTGCTGCTTTCTTCTGGGGCAGCTGATGTTTATCGGCGATATCCCCTTGGCGACCGCCCCCTTTACCGCCGGTATCCACGGCTGGCATGCCGAACGCCTGGGCAATTCCCTTGAGCGGCTGATATCCCTGGCCCGGCAAGAAGACAGGGTACTCTTGTACCTGCCCGGCCACGGCGGGTTATTGACCCATGACAAGGCCTTGGCCGTTTTTTCCAGGCTGGCCGGGCAATGCAGGGAGCTGGTTTCGCTGGAGCGGTGCGACCGGAAGCGTATCGCCTATTTCAGCGACTATGGCGGCGCTCTCATGGAGCAGATTAACCAGAAATTCGACCTGGTGGCCGCCAGGCTGGCGAGGCTTTCCGCCAAGCTGGAGGCATTAGAGGAATCCGGCGCGGCGCAAAGATGCCGCCAGCTCCTCGACCAGTCGGCCGCCAGACGTTTTCTGGAGCAATATGAGCTGATGCAGGTGGCCTATCGCTCCGGCCGTCACAGCAAGGTGGAGATGTCGATGGGCGCCCTGAAGACCATCCTGAATCTGGGGCGTCTGCTGGATTACGAGCTTCTGGGGCAGGTTGTGGATCCGTTTATTCTGGGACGGCTGCGCCAGCTTCTGACCGATTTCGCCAGAGCCGCCCAGGGCCTGCGTTTTCCCGAGACCGCCAGGGAAGCCGACCTTAACCAGGAGACCCTGCGGGTTGTACGCCAAAGCCTGAGCCCCCTGGGACCCCAGCCCTCATCTCTGGACGATCTGCCCGTTGAGGAGGATGCGTTCCGGGATTACCTGGTGAGGCGTCTGGCCCATGAGCCGGTCTTTGCCGAAGGCCAGCTGGTGTGCCAGCTGGAGGAGACGAGGCCGCTCATGGTGCCTTTGCTTTTGCCCCGCTTCGACCACTGTCTGAATATGCTTTTGGTGCGTCTGGCCGAGCAGGGCGCCAGGCGGATTTTGGTGAGTACCCGGGACGGTCAGGAGAGTCCCGCCAGGCTGGTTCTGGAGGCTTTTTTTGATCAGCCGCCAACGACTTCCCAGCTGCTGGTCATTGTGGGTGTCAGGCGCTGGTTGCCCACGGCGGCGATGGATAGCGATTTGCGTCTGGATGGAACCACGCTCTCCATGGGTCTTCACTTTAATCAGGAATCTTCGTTGCCCTATTAAGGCCGTTTTTGAGCTATTCGGGCCGGGTGGACATAAAACGATGGAGACAACTGCCCTGACACAGGGGGATTTTGTGGGGGCATTTTTTGTAAGGATGTTGTCAGTAAGGACACATTGTAAATATTTGGGCATCTATATTGCATGGTTTGTTTTTCAATTTGTACGTCCTATGCCATCGCTCCCACGCTCCATGTTTTGGTCTGGATCGTCCCGGCACTTCGTCAATATCCAGTTTCCAGAGAAGGGATACCCGAGGATACTGGCCCTGGGCGCAGAAGCGCCCTGTAGTGCGTTCCCACGCTGGAGCATGGGAACGATGGCTGAAGCAAGATGGTAATCAATTTTAAGAAAGGGGAAGGCAATGATGAAAAAAAAGATTGAGAAGAAGATGTGTTTGAAGAAGAATCTTTTGTTTTTTTGGGGCATGCTGGTGATTTTTTGTGTTGCAGGAATCGCACAGGCAGCACAGCCCCCCCAGCCCCCTCAGCTGCCCGTTCGGCCACCTTCCCGTTTTCGGGAAGTAGAAGGCAGCAACGGTTCCATCGTCCGGGATACGAATACAGGGCTTGAATGGCAACGCTGCGCCTATGGTGAGAGCTGGACAGGTTCAGGCTGTAGCGGAATACCTTGGAAAGGAAGCTGGGATGATGCGGTCAAACTGACTGCTTCGGGTGGTTTTCATCTTCCGACTCTTGATGAGTTGAAGTCACTTGATCCATATGATCAAAGTATTTTTCCTGGTGCTTACTGGTTTTGGTCTTCTTCACTTGATGCCAATTCTATCCATGCCTGGGGCATTAATTGGGGTCACTTCAACAGTGTTTACGGTTACCGTAAGAGCAATGACGGTCAGGCTCGCCTCGTGCGCGCCGGAAAGTGATCCTGGTTTTCTCTGCCTGCTGTGATATTTTGAAATAAGGAGAAGACAATGATGGAAAAAGGGGTTCAGAAAAAAAATCGTTTGAAGAATCGGAGGGGGTTTCTTGGCTTGCTGGTGTTTTTCTGGGCTGCAGGAGTCGTACAGGCGGCGCAGCCGCCCCAGCCGCCGAACGTACCGCAGTTACCTCAGCCGTCTTCCCGTTTTCAGGAGATCGCCGGAAGCAACGGTTCCATTGTCCGGGACAACAGCACAGGGCTTGAATGGCAGCGCTGTCCCCATGGTCAGATCTGGACGGATTCCGGATGCAGAGCCTCTGCCTGGGAAGGAAGCTGGGATGAGGCGGTAAGGCTGACGGCACCGGGGGGCTTCCGGCTGCCGACGGCGGAGGAGCTGAGGCGGATCGCTCCCTGTGATGTCAATGTCTTTCCTGGACCCTACTGGTTCTGGTCTTCTTCACCCGCCGCCAGCAATACGGCCTATGCCTGGTTCCTTTACAACGCTGATGGTTCGGTCATCAGTTACAAGAAGGTCAGGAACCACGTCCGTCTTGTACGTGGCGGTTCGTGAGAATGATTTCCGGGGCTGGCTGGCAGGATTTTTCATGGAGTTATGAGGAAGAAAAAGGCAATGAAGCAAGACACTGTTCAAAAGGAGAGGGGTTTGAAGAGGCATACGGTATTTATTCTGGGGATGCTGATGTTTTTCTTTTTTGCAGGGACCGTGCAGGCGGGGCAGAAAGCGCCCGCGCGGTTTGAGGCGGTCGCCGGAAGCGGCGGTGTCATTGTCCGGGATAACAATACGGGGCTTGAATGGCAGCGCTGTCCTTATGGTCAGAGCTGGACAGGTTCCGGATGCAGCGGAGCGGCGTGGAGGGGCGTGGAGGGGAACCTGGGACAATGCATTAAACCTGACCGTCTCGGGTGGTTTCAGGCTCCCGACCCTTGATGAGCTGAAGACCCTGGTGCCATGCGATCGCAGTGTCTTTCCGGGGCCTGACTGGTTCTGGTCTTCCACCCCGCGTGCTGACCATAAAAACAGAGCCTGGTGTCTCCATTTATATTACGGACGTATCGATGACGATTACACGAGTTATGGGCGCCTCGCCCGCCTTGTGCGCACCAGGCAGTAGTTTCCGGAACCGTTTCCCCGTAAAGGCATGGAGAAGGCGGCCTCAGGGTTTTTTCCTTGAGAACTGGAACAGGTTTGGGACGGCATGTATCATGGGTGTCGACTCCGTTGACACCAGCATTTTAAACGCCAATTAAATTGGCGTCTGGATCGTATCCATACCGTCCATTCCACCTTTCTGGTTGTTTTTTATATTTGGTATGTTTTTTGCTATTGTGTTAGAGGCCGCAGCCCACATGGGCGGCATTGCGACAAGACCCGGCGCAGTCGGGGGAAGATCTTTGGGGAATGAGTCAGATAACCTTTCGGTTGAAAACAACCAGAGCGGCAGGCGAAATCTGGCGTTAGCAAAGCGAAGCAACCGGTTTACGGCACATTTAAATACAAACAAATACAGGAGGGTACAACGATGAGCAGTCACAGCAACACCATAATGGGATTTTTTGCAGCAGCACTGTTCTGCATGATGATGGCTGCCTCGGCATGG
Organism: Desulfobotulus sapovorans DSM 2055; assembly: GCF_059569355.1. Taxonomy (NCBI): domain Bacteria; kingdom Pseudomonadati; phylum Thermodesulfobacteriota; class Desulfobacteria; order Desulfobacterales; family Desulfobacteraceae; genus Desulfobotulus; species Desulfobotulus sapovorans. The sequence continues at coordinate 41,266 of NZ_JCANVJ010000026.1, forward strand.
GCCGGCGACAAGGGTACGGTGGTCATGGGCAGTCTGGTTTGGCTCAAGGATGCCAATTGTTTCGGAAAAGATAATTGGCATGCTCAAAATAACCGTATTCACCAACTTTCAAACGGTTTCTGCGGTCTTAAGGATGGTTCTGTGCAAAACGACTGGCGCATGCCCACAGTCCAGGAGCTTCAAGGCCTTCAACAGTCCGGCATGTTATCCAAGTTCCATTCCGTAAAGGAATACTACTGGTCGTCCACTCTGGCCACTGACACCAGCAGGGCCTATATCGCAGCCATGAACCGGCTTTACGGTGCGGCTTACCCAAAGACGAAAGACTTCTACGTTTTGCCTGTCCGGGCAAAGAAATCTTCGGATTAACAGTCCAAGGACAAAGAAGCGATCGCCAACAGGCCTGCGAAACCGGCAGGCCTGTTTTGCGTCATGCGCGAGGCATGGCCAAAGACCTTCTTGCCGCATCAACCCATGATGACAAGATCGAAAAAACCTTCAGGGCAATGCTGCTGATACGGTCCGCCGGATTTGCTCGCAGTTCTGAGGGTAAAGTCCGTTTGGCGCTCCTGCGCCGGGGATGCCTGTACCCATCCCTTCCCGAAAGAAGCGGGATTTTCAGTCTCTCCCCATGTTCCGCCACGGCCTTTTTCACTATACATACTGCTCTGCCACCACCTCCGCCACGGAAGCGTCGAAAAGCTCCCTTCGTCTCACCCGGTCAAAGGCCGCCATGAGATCCGGAATGCGTACCCGGCCCTTTCTTTCCCCTGCGTAATCCTCCACAATTTTTCCCTTGTGCATCATGACAATGCGGTCGGGCAGTTCCACGGACTGCTGCATGGAGTGGGTGACCATGAGGGCCGTGAGCCTTTCGCTGCGGATGATTCGCCGGGTGAGATCCGCCACCTGGGCCGCACTTTTTGGGTCAAGGGCCGCCGTATGTTCGTCGAGAAGCAGAAGCTTCGGCCTGAGCCAGGTGGCCATGAGCAGGGTCAGGGCCTGACGCTGACCGCCGGACAGGGTGCCGATGGGATTATCCAGACGGTTTTCAAGGCCCATTTTCAAAGAGGCCACCCGTTCGGCCATTTCCTCTCTCACCTGCCGGGAAAGGGCCGTGGAAAGGGGGCGCTTCAACCCCCTTCGCATGGCCATGACAAGGTTTTCCGCAAGGGTCATTTCCGCAGCCGTTCCTGCAAAGGGATTCTGGAAGACCCGGCCCATGAGGGCTGCCCGTCTGTGCTCGGGCCAGCGGGTGATGTCCTGCCCGCCCAGAAGAATTTTTCCCTGATCGGCCAGAAAAGTGCCCGCCACCGCATTGAGGAGGGTGCTTTTTCCGGAACCGTTGGTGCCGATGATGGCGGTGAAGCTTTCTTCTTCAATGTGCAGGGATACCCCCTGAAGGGCCTGAACCGCGTTGGGGGTGCCGGGAAAAAAGGTCTGGGAGAGATTCTGGATGTCAAGCACGCTTTTTTCCTCCCCGGAAGAAGGTGAGCATTTTTTCCCCGCCATGGGGAGCGACCAGGGCCAGAAAAACGAAAAGGGCGGTGACAAGTTTGAGATCATTGGGATTCATGCCCCAGCGCAGGGCAATGGCGATGAGGAGCCGGAAGAGGATGGTTCCCAGAATGACGCCGGTGATGGCCACGCCAAGGCCGCCGCGCCGCACAAGGGCCTCGCCGATGATGATGCTGGCAAGGCCCCAGACCATCATGCCGATGCCCATCTGTACATCGCCAAAGCCCTGATACTGGGCCAGCAGGCTGCCGGAAAGGGCCACAAGGGCGTTGGAAAGGGCGAGGCTCAGGATGACCATGGTATGGGGATTCACCCCCTGGGCTTTCACCATCTGGGGGTTATGGCCTGCGGCCCGGAGGGCCGTTCCGAAATGGGTGAGCAGAAAACGCCAGAGCAGAAAGCCCACCCCCGCACAGAGGCCAAGGCTTGTGAGAAAGACGGCAAGATCCTGCACAGGAATCTTCCAGCCCCACAGAAGAATACGGGAGGCGTCCGTGAGGGCGAAAAGCCCCTTTTCCACGGGATCGGAGAGGGTGCTGACATCGAGAAGGGGAATGTTGCTGCGGCCCATGACCCGGAGATTGATGGAGTAAAGGGCCGTCATCACAAGGATGCCGGAGAGGATCTGGGGAATTTTAAAGCGGGTGTGCAGCAGACCTGTCACGGTTCCGGCCAGTGCTCCGCCCACAAGGGAGGCAAGGAGGGCTGTGAGGGGCGCATGGCCCTGCATGAGCATGACAGCGGAAATGGCGGCGCCTAAGGTGATGGAGCCATCCACCGTGATGTCCGTGAAGCGGATCATGCGGAAGCTGATCAGGGTGCCGAGGGAAAGGAGGGCCAGAATCAGCCCCATGGTGAACGCGCCGATGACAAGATTCATAGGAAGTCCTCAGAATTTTCAAGTGCATGGAACCAGCAGGCACCCCGGATAAAGGCGCTTTCTCCAAGACCGGTGAGGGGACGGGCATCCTCCATGAGGTGCAGCACCGCCATGGGCGGCGGGCCGTGGAAAAAGCGGCCTGCGGATTCATGGAGTCCGATCACGCCGTTTTGCAGGGGCTGATGCGGAAAGACAAGGGCATGGGCATGGAGCGCCATGTCCGGGTGCGAGGGCAGGGGAAGGAGAAGGGCCTTTGAAGAAAGGGGAGAGGTGCTTTCCGCCACCACCCCGGTGACAAGGGCCTGATGGCCTGTATGGCAGCGTTCTCCACAGAAAGAGAGCCAGTTCCGGATTTCCGGAAAAGTCATGGGCTCGGGAAGATCCTCACGCCCCGGGGAGCGGATGAGGCTGCACCCCACAAGCCCTTCGATTTCGGCCAGCAGCACAAAGCCTGTGGCTTTTCCGGAGCTTTTTTCCAGAAGGAGGCGGAGAATCCGGGAGAGGGGAAAAAGGATGTTTTCCCTTTCCGGCGCAAAGCGCAGAAGATGGCCCATTTCCCCCCGGCAGATCAGGGCCTGGAGCACATGAAGCTCCGGGACATAGCTCCCTTCCCGGATGAGAAAATCCGGCGGGCTTTCCCCGTCCGGCGGCTGACAGGCCACAAGCCCCCCAAGGGCCGCAAATTCTCCGGAACCTTCCAGAGCCTCTTGGGCGGAGGTGGCAGGACTTCCGATGCCAAAGGCCATGACCTCCTCATCCAGGCGGATTTTTCTGAGGTCTTCCTTTACGGTTTTTTCCCAGGGTCTCCAGTCTGCAGGGATGGCAAGGCGCAGGGAGGCTTTTTCATTCAGCACAAAATGGGTGATCCCCGAAGGCCCTTCTGCGGCCTTTCTGTCCGGGGCTTCGGGGGGAGCTTGCGCTGTATCCAGAGGTAAATCCTCCGGCAGGCTGTCTTGCATCCAGTCCGCAAATCCCGAGGTTTCAAGGATCTGCCGAACAAAGGCGTTGGGAGCCGTGACTTGCCATGAACCCCGGACAGCGTGCAGGGCCTTTGCCACCTGAAGCAGGGCGCGGATGCCTGCGGAACTGAGAAAGGCCAGCCCGGAAGCGTCCAGAACGATGCGGTGTTCCCCTTTGCGGATTTCCTCCAGAAGGGTGGTGCTGAAATACTCCGACCAGGCGGCATCCAGCCTGCCTGCCGCCCGGACGAGGAGCCAGGACGTTTTCTTTTCAAAGCTCAGCTTCATGGCGGATCCTTATCTGTTCTGTCACATGCGTGGAAACCGGAAAAAGGGTTCCCGTTTCTCCTGCACCGGGAATGTCCCGGTGTTTTGGGATGCGGTACGGGGCGTTCTCTAACCTGATGTTGGGTCTTGAAGATCAGAGAATAGACGGATATACCATACACACGCGATTTCCAAGGGATAAAAGCAGGACTGGCCCGGATGTGGCAGGACAATTGCCAGAAATCTGGGCGGCAGGAAAGCAGGTTTTTTCCCATGGGGATGTCGGTGCGGGGGCAGGGTGCATCTCTGTCCGGTTTTTGTGCCCTTTTTAACGTACATGGGTTTGTGGGCATGGATTGTGCATTTATCCAAGGTGTGGTGATAAAGAAAAGGGATAGGAATTTTAACAAAAACAACGGGAGGGTATGATGAAAGGCAAAAGGTATTTTCGCGGTATTCTTGTTTTTATGGTCGGGTTTGTCTCTGCTTTTATTTTTCAGTTCATCTATCCGCCTCCAAGGGATGCTTTGGCGGATCAGTCCTGCATCCGCCAGGGCCTGAAAGCCTGGGGATATAATGGGAATATCCCTCAAGCGGTATTTTCCATCGCCTATGATGTTCCTTCCTGCTATGCGGCCAATGGCTACAGCGTCGAAAAGGTATTTATGCACGGCAACCGGGTTGCGGTAACGTATAAGAGTTCCCGTCCTGCTCCCATTGGCTCAGGGGCATTTTCAGGCAGCGGGCCTTCATCTATGGGCGACACATTCCGGCCCATTCCCTGAAAGGCGTATGGGGCAGGAGCCTGCTTTTGGCTTTAAGGCGGATGGCGGTTGCGTGGGGCGGTACTGTTTTGTTCCGGGTCAGGGAAACCGGACACAGCCCCAGGCACAGCCTGGATCTTCTTGAAGAAAGGAAAGAACCGTGGCGCAAAAAGGGATTGGGAAAATAAGGAACTTCAGGAAAGATTTCACTCTTTTCACGGGCGTTCTGATTTTGTGCTGTGCAGCAGGAAGTGTACAGGCAGAATCCCGCTTTCAGCCTGTGGCGGGGAGCGATGGGGCGGTTGTGCGGGATAACAGCACGGGGCTTGAATGGCAGCGTTGCCCCCATGGTCAGACCTGGACGGACTCCGTATGCAGCGGTGCGGCATGGCGCGGTTCCTGGTACGATGCCAGCCCCCTGACAGCACCGGGTGGTTTTCGGCTTCCGACCATAGAGGAACTGAGAAGCCTTGCGCCCTATGATCTCAAGGTCTTTCCCGGTGAGAGCTGGTTCTGGTCCGCCTCCTCCATGTCCAGTGGCAGCGGTTTTGCCTGGAACTTTTTTTTCATCAACGGCCTTGCCGGTCAGGGCAGCAAGAAGCGCATCGGCCACGCCCGGCTTGTGCGTGTCGGGCAGTGAGCTGGCATTGGACAGGATGCCTCGGTGGAAAGACCGGGCGGAAAATTCCGATGGGATGCTGGTAAAATGCCTCTTTCCAGAGATCCCTTGCCAGATCCGGGGTGTCATGGCTTGGGGGCTGGAGCCAGCCCTGTTCTTTCAGCGATTTTTTCCGCAAGGATTCTGAAGTCCCTCCGTGCGTCACTCACCGCATGGGCATGGCTGCCAATGGCCCCATCGGCGGAGGTGAGGTTGAAAATGGGCTTGCGGCGTTCCTGGGCCATGGGCACCAGGCTGCGGTAATGCCGGATGGTGGCAAGACAGAAAGGATCGTCTTCCTGCCGCAGATGCTGAACCGGGGCTTCATTCAGAACGGCTTCCCGATAAACGGCGGGAATGCGCTGCACCCACTTGTCATAGGCCTTTACCGGGCGTTCCAGAAGAACCCCATGCTGCTGACAGAGATAGCCGATGGGCTGCATCTTGCCGGAAGGCAGCCTGAAATCCGGGTAGTGCTTTTTTTCGGGGCTTTCCTCCCAGTTGCCAAGACGTTTTTGCCACAGGTTTTTCCAGCTTCTTAAGGTGGGGCCGAGGTTGCTTAACCCCTGGAGGGAAAAAAGGTCGGCCCCCAGGGGAATGGCGACGTAGTCCGTTGCCAGAAGGACAGAACGGTTGATGGCGCCAAGGTTGGGGCCGATGTCAGCAAGAAGGATCTCTGCCTGCACCTGATGCCCGGCCATCTGCATGACTTGCCAGAAGGCGCTGAGGATACGTAGGGGCCGGTAAAGGTTGCTGTCCCCCATGCTGTCCGGCCACTCTTTGGAGAGCGAATCCTCAAAGCCGGAGAGCCGGATGTCTCCCGGCAGGAGATGGAGATTTTCCGCCATGGGCTGAAGCAGGGGAGGGGCAATATCCGCCACACCGGCAAGGGGGCTGACGCACTGGTAAATGGTGCTGCCTGCACTCTCCGTATTCCAGAGCGCCTCAATGCGGTCTTCATCAAGAAAGGCTGCGGTCAGGTTGGCCTGGGGGTCCAGATCCAGAACAACTACCCGTCTGCCGAGATGGGCAAACATCCATGCCAGATGGTAAATGAGGGAGGTTTTTCCAACCCCTCCCTTGTTGTTGAAAAAGGTCAGTACGGGTGCCGTCATGCTTTTCTCCTCAATGTGCACATCACCGCACTCGGGCTGGTTTCAAATTCCGGGGGCGGATTTCCGTTTTTTTCCATCTCCCTCCGTGCAATGGCAATGCCCCTTCCAAAGGCCTGAATGAAACCAAAGGTTTTCAGCACATCCCCGATATTGGGATTACGGTAATCGGTGATTCCGGGCCTGCCGAAGTTTTCAGAGGTCACGTTTCCGTAAGGCCCGCCCGGACTGGTGATTTCGATTCTGTCATTGAACCAGTACACCCGGACAGGGGCATGGGTGTTTTCGTATGTTCGGTGAAGTACGGCGTTGTACAGAATCTGCTGCATCGCTGCTGGCGGATAGGGCATGTCCGTTCTGTGGGTCGGGCCAGAGGTGGCATCTACGCCGATGCGGTTATGGGATTTGAGTTTTTCTTCCATCCGGCGCAGCATTTCAACAAAGGCTCCGCCCATGGTTTCCGCATCCAGCACAGGGTCGGCCAGCTCTGTTCCGTCAATCCGCAAAAACTGAATACAGGCCCCCGGCAGAAAGTCCTGCGGGCTTTTGCCCAAGGTAAGGAGTCCCAGCACCGTGGGCGTTGTGGTGTCCGGGGAAACGATCATTTTGCAGCTTGACAGTCTTTCCCCATAGCTGCGGCCGTTGGATTCCAACACATCGGCGGCAAAGGCTGAAGGAAGAAATTCGCTTTCAAAAATGAGTTTTGAAAGGTCGGTGATTGTTGCTGATGGAATGGGGTGGAGATCAAAGGGCAGGTTCTTATAGCGCCTTTTTTCATTGAGGATACGCTCTTCCTGTTCGTTGGCGATGGAGCGCCGGGGGCCGGTGCGAATCCAGATACGGCCCTCATATTTGACAGGAGGCATATCGGAGGGCATCACGGTGACAACAGCCATGCCGGAACCTTTTAAAAGCCGTTTTTCCACAGAAAGAACGGGCAGGGGCAAAATGTTTCCGTCGGTTTTCATGTCCGCAAGTGAAAGCAGAAGCTGATCTGTCACCTCAAGGCCTGAGGGTTCGCCATTGTCCTTTGCGCCAATGAAAAGAATGCCCGGAGTATTGTGGTTCGGAAGGTCATTGGCAAAGGCGCAGACAGCCTGTCTGGCCTTTTTCGGAACCTCCCCCTTAAAACTTTCTTTTCGCTCCACCCGATCCGATTCCAGAGAATTGAGAAGATCCAGCAGTTCCTGATCAGAAAATCTTTTCATTCTTGTTTTCCCCCTGTTTCAGAACATGAGGCTTCTTTTTGCAGGTAGTGATCGTACAGGGAAAACAGGAATGCCACACGTTTTGCCTCGTTTGGAAAATTTTTGACCCCATAACAGGCATCCACCGCTTTATCCAAAGCCTGATGTGCCTTGCTCAGGACCGATGGCATGGTGAGGGGGTCATAGAGATCCGCAAGGGTGGAATCCGGGAATGTCTTACGGACATCGAGGATTTTCTGGCTGGCTGTACTGACAGCCTGTTTTTGTTTTTCTGTGGGATTTTCGGGCCATGGGAAGTTATTGTACACAACGCCAGCAGAATATCGATAATCACTCTTTAACCTTCCACAAACTGTGCGCATCCAGGCATTGTGCATTATTGACATTAAAACGCCAAATTCATAAAAAGACGCATTGGGAATAATTAGGCAAAGATTACTTGCAATAACATCTGCTGGCATAAAGCCAATAGGAAGATATTCTCTGCGTTCTGAAGAGACGCTTGGAACAATAATGTATTCTTTTTCCTCATGGGAAATGAAAGCAAATCGGCTAGGATTTTTAGCTAGTTCACATGTTGCTTTACGGTTACTGTTTAACCTGAATTTTTTAACAGCATCAAGCCGTAATAGAATGTCTGGATGTTTTTTTAACTCATTGGGACTTATATTGTCTAACCACAGGCAATAACGATCTCCGTTATTAATAAATTCTTTAGCGCCGATAAATTTTCTGATAAATTGATTGTAAGTAATTGCTTTGTCTGTGAGTTGTTTTTTTTCATCTTTACTCAGAGTTAAAAATCCTCCATCAATTGGCTGGTTTCCAAACTTCATTGTTGAAACCGGGCAAATTGGTTTTTTCCGGTTCTGCACCACCACATCCGGCGCATCCACCAGATAGGGGTTGATGTTTTTTGTCTGAATACATTCCGGTTCGCCCTTGATATTTTCATATTCAAAAATCTGTTTGTTGGGCAGATCACCATGGGTAAATCCCACAATGACACAGTGTACGGCAGCTTTGCCTCTGGCTTCATTACTCCACTGGAATGTCCGGTGGGCGAAAAAAATCTTCATTCCCTGATCCAGCATCCAGCTCCAAAGAACTCCGACCTGTTCCCCCTGACAGATGGAATTGGTGGATACAAAGGCACATTTCACGGGAGTTTTTTTCATTACTCTGGCCGCTTTCACATACCATGCGGCCACATAATCCAGTAGGCCGCTGTTTTTAATGTCTTTGAATACAAGGGAGACATCTTTTTTCTGGTTGGCATCCATGTATTTTGCTCCCACAAAGGGCGGATTGCCCAGAATACAATCCACCTTTGGCCACTCAAGCGTCAGTGCGTTTCCGTGCTGGATGGCCGCAGACTTCACAAGCGGAAGGCGGGTAAAGGTTCTCCCGAACAGGCTGGAAACTTCCCGGTTCATCAGGTGATCCATGAGCCACATGGCCACCTGGGCCACCTGAGCAGGGAATTCTTCCAGTTCGATGCCATAGAACTGATCCACATTAACCTTCACGATGGTGCCGATATCGAGAACAAGCTGGCGGTACCCCTGCCGGTTTTTCGGATACAGGAGATCCAGCACCTTCATCTCCAGACGACGGAGTTCGCGGTAAGCAATGATGAGAAAATTTCCGCAGCCACATGCCGGATCTAAAAACCGCAGGGAGGCCAGCCTGTCATGGAACTTCTCCAGCTTCGCCCTGTTATTTCCGCAGGCTTCCAGCCCTGCATAGAGTTCATTAAGGAACAGTGGGCGGATCAGTTTGAGAATATTGCCTTCAGAGGTGTAGTGCGCTCCAAGATTCCTGCGTTTTCCGTCCTGATCTTCTTCCATCACGGTCTGGAACAGCGATCCGAAAATTGCTGGGGAAATGGCACTCCAGTCTTCTCCGGAACATGAAAGGAGGATGTCTCGGATTTTTGCGTTGGCATAAACTGTTGAAATGGTTTTTTCAAACAGTTTTCCATTGATGTAGGGAAAACTGGCAAGATAATCCGGCAGATTTTTAAGCCGTTTGTTTTCCGGTTTGTTGAGGGTATCGAAAAAGGTGGCCAGCTCGCTGAATAAATTGCTTCCGTCGGGATGTGTTCGTTTCTGAATCAGGGTTTGAAAGGCGTGAAACTCAAAAATACCGGTATCATCTGCAAACAGGCAGAAGAGCAGCCGAACCAGCAGCACTTCAAGATCGTGGCCTTCGTAACCGCTTTCCTTGAGTTCATCGTGCAGGCTTCCCATCAGTTCCGCAGCACGGATATCCACCAGTTTTTCAGGTTCTGCATATTCTGATTCATGGTCGATGAGAAAGCCGAAAACTTTCAAATATTTGGGCAGGTCTTCAAGAGAAAATTCCAGATCATTGGCTTTGTCCAGCAGGTCATGGAGGTGAAAATGGGCAAAATCACATGTGAGGATATAGCGGGGACGCTCTTCCTGAGCCAGACCCTGATGGTAATCCAGTGCCTGAAGCAATGCCAGATTGAGATCCTTACCTGCGGATTTAAATTCTATGACCAGTTTTCCGGGTAGAAAATAGTCAATGAAACCGTATTTATTTCCTAATTTTCCGACCTGACGCTCATAATTTCCGGCCTCTATCGGGTCTATTCCATAAAGATCAACAAGAAAATCCCGGATGAAAACCTTGCTGTCTGCCTGCTCGCGGGTAGAATTTCTGTATTTCAGGACAAACTGCTCCGCCTGTTTCTGTATATGGCTCCAGGTGGGAGCGATGGTTTTCAAGGTATCATTTTTTACAGAAGGTTTTCTGGCCATTCCTGTTCTCATTTCTGTTTCAGGTTATTTTTAACGTCTTCCATGACAAATCCAGCAGATCGTTTTTTGATTTTACCCTCACTCCTGCTCTGCATGGGGATACAGAGCCGCTCTTTTCCGTATGGTATCAGGGATGGAAAGCCCGTAACGTTCGGCCTGATCCGGGTTGAGGATGAGGGCTTCCATGCTGGCGTTTCTGAAGGGAATGGCGGCAGGCTTCTCGCCGTTCAGAATCCGCACGGCCATTGCAGCAGCCTCAAGGGCCGCATCATGGTAATCCCGCGCCAGGGCAAGGGTGCCGCCTTCCTTCATCTGGGCACTGTCAAAAACATAGACGGGAAGGTTTTTCTCATCGGCCCTGCGTGCAATAAGGGCAAAGCCGGGTCGGGTGAAGTTATCCACAATCTGGGCAACGGCCCCGAGGTTCTGGCGGGTCAGCTCCTCCGCGGCCTGGGGGATGTCCGAAGGGGCAGTGACGGGTATGGAAACAAGTTCAATCCCCTGTTCCCCAAGGGCTTCCGCAAACCAGCTTCTGTAAAGTTCGCTGTTGATTTCCGCAGGGGTGAAGAGGGTGCCCACCCGCCTTGCTCCGGGCAGGGTTTCTCTGATGAGGGCCGCCATGCCCCGGAAAGGGGAGCGGGTGGTGATGCCCGTCACATGGGGGTGATGATCCGTTTCGCTTTTCCCCGCTCCGGCCCTGACCGCATCCCCGACGCCGGTGAAAACCACGGGGCTGGTGTCGGCCACCTGCCTCAGGGCCGCCTGAAGGGTGGGGGTGGAAACCACCATCACCAGATCCGGCTGATCTGCCTGAATGGAGAGCATGATGCTGGAAAGGGTGGCCATGTCGCCCTGGGCGTTGAAGATCCGCATTTCGTAGTCTTTATCCGGTTCCAGCCCCGCCCTGTGAAGACCTTCCAGATAGCCCTCTCTGGAACGTTCGGCAAATTCCGTTTCACTGTAGAGCACCATGCGGATGCGGAAGGGTGCTGTCTTTTTTTCCACCGTCGGTTCCGAAGCCTGCGGGGCGGCCTTCTGTTTTCCGGACATTTCCCGAAGCTTTTCCGTCATTTTCCATTGCGGGTAGCGGCTGCGTACCTCCTGGTTGATGTCCAGAAGCTGGGGCACCACGTTGTCGATGCGGAAGGAGGCGGGAGAGCGGCCTTCCAGCACGGCAATGGCCATGTCCGCCGTAAGATTTCCCACTGTCCCGTAGTCGGCCCCCAGCCCGAAGAGGGCTCCCTTGGCCGCGTCCAGGGGATCGTTGGTGAACACGGGAATACCCGCCTGGGTGGCCAGTTTCAGTATAAGGCCGATGGACGCCGTGGCCACCACGTCCCCCCCGATCCACAGGGCTTCCGCTCCCTTTGAGATGAGGGACTGGGTGGCCTCGTGCACTTCCGAAGTGTTGGCGGCAATGGCTTCCATGAGCCGGATGTCCAGATCCTTCACGGTCTTTCTTGCTTCGATGAGACAGGATTCGGAAGACTGTTCCGCCGGGTTCCAGACCACACCGATGCGTCTGAGGCCGGGATGCATCTCACGGGCGATGGTGATGGCTTCCCGCACCGGCTGAAAGGTGCCGATACCCGCAAGGTGGGGCGGATGCTGATCCGGCTCCGGCCCGGTAATGCCCACCCCTGTGGTGTAGGGATTGGTGACCGCACCGAAAATATGGGGCTTGCGGGTGGCGGCATTGGCATTGGCAAAGGTCTGGAGGGCCAGGGTGCTGGAGGTGATGACCACATCAAAGGGGCCGCTGGCGATGTCCCGTGCAATGGCGTTGGCCGTGGGCATATCCCCCTGGGGATTGTAGATTTTAAGATTTTTCCGGTTCGGAGCCAGCATCCCCTTTTCATCCAGCCGATCCACAATGCCTTTCACATGGGCATCGATGAGAAAGGTGGAGGTGATCTGGAAAATGGCGATGTCGGGATAGGGTTTGCTGGCCTCTCCTTCGGGGGAGCGGCGCTGACTGAGATCCGAGGCTAAGAGGAGAAGGGAAGCCATGATAATGAGCAAAACGATGAGCCACAGGGGTTTGAGGGTGTCTTTCATGGGTATCCTGTCGGGCAGCCTGCTGGGCCCCGTCTTTTAAATGAAGGTTTCAGGAGCATCGGGTTTCGGGTGTGTGATCCGGTTTTTTCTGTCCGGAGGTCTGGCTTTGTGATGCAGGCATTCTTTCTGTCATGGCTTCCCTGTGCCTGTAAAGTCATATTCCTTCTTGCCTGAGAAGAGATGCCGGATCTTTCTTCCCTTTTTTCCCATCCTCAGTGAAACGGCAGCAAGCATCAGAGCCAGCACCCCAAGCCAGGTATTGCCCATGACCTGATAAAGGGTTTGCACATTCGGAACATGCAGGCGGATCTGACGGTAAGTGGCTTGATCCATGGGAGTCCGGGTGCCGTTTTCAATGTCACCTGTGGCAAGAATGTGGGCACCCATGCCCGTATTGGTGGCACGGATCATGGGACGCCGCTGCTCCACAGCCCGGAAAAGGGCCAGCCCGAGATGAAGTTCCGCCGCTTTTTTATGCTCAAACCAGCCGTCATTGGCGACAGTGACAAAGGCATCCGTCCCCATGGCGGCACCCGTTCGGGCAATGTCCGGAAAAGCGCTTTCAAAACAGATGAGGGGCTGGATACGCAGATCCCGGACGAGAGGGAGCAGATCCGGCCCTGGGCCACGGTTGTATTCGTAGGGCCTTTCCAGATATTTTCGAAGAAGGGGCCAGCGTTTGCCTAAGGGGGTGGCTTCCCCAAAGGGAACGAGCCGTGTTTTGCGATAGATTTTTTTTATCTGTCCATTTTCCAGCAGGGCCATGCTGTTGTACATGGCGCTGAGTTCCCGCAGAGGGACACCTGTGTCTGTCGCAGTCCCGTCAGGGAGGATAAGGGATTCCTGTTTTTTTAAGCGATACTGATATTCCGTGCAGGCAAAGAAAAGGGGAGCCTGAGCGAGGGTTTCTGTCCGGGAGAGGGCCTGCATGTCGAGGTTGTCACAGGCCGGGGTTCCGGGGGCTTCCGGCCAGAGAATGAGATCCGGTGGGGCCAGATGCAGGGAGGATTCTTCGGTGAGCTGTCTTAGAACAGCATGATTGCTTTGCAGCGGATTCTTGTTCAAAGGATCTGTTTTGAAGGGGATGTTGGGCTGGATGGTGCGGACGCTGATGTGGGATTCCGGAGAAATGGCCTCCAGATTTTTCAGCTCCCTGAGGCGCAGACTGCCGTAGCCCAGCACAAGGGCGATGAGGAGAATCCAGAGGCCGGAATAGTGAATTTTTCTTTTGAAGGGGGAGGGACTCAGGATCTCTGCCAGAAGGGCATTGGAAAGGAGCATAAAAAAAAGGACGAAGTGCATTCCGCCGATGTCTGCAATCTGTATGGCCCTGACCCAGGTATAGAGACTGATGACAGGACTGCCGGGGCAGAGATCTGGCCAGATGGCAATGGCGAGGGTGAAGGTGCCTGCGGTGAAAAAGGGGCCTCCCGTTCTTCCATACCGGCTGGCAATGCCGCAGACAAGGCCCGCAAGCCCGTAGGGAAGGCCCTGATACAGGACAAAGAGCAGGGTGGCCATGAGGGAGGCTGACACAGACCAGCCCATGAGTTCCCTGCAGCCGTTCACCATCCAGAAGGCGGAAATGAGCCAGAAGAGGCTGCCGCCTGCCCATCCTGAAACATAACCCGCAGCAGGCTGACATCCCCGTAAGACCAGAAAAAAAGGAACAAGGGCCACAAGGGGCAGCCAGAAGCAAGGCCCGGAAGGAAGGGAGATGCCCAGAAGGCCCGTTGCCAGCAGCAGGCCCGAAAGGCGGAGGGCTGAAGGCTTAAAATAAAAGGGTATGGTTTTTATTTCAGGGTGTATGTTCATGCTGATGTAAGTTGAAAATATCGGATACCAAAGTTGCGATCCAGCCCAAAGGAGGTGTCTGAATGGTAAAAAACGCAACAAAGGGGCGTTGTTCGAAAGAATTTTGGTAACTACTCCAAAAGTCCGGGCATTGGTAAAAGAAGCTAAACATTCTCAGCCTGATCTGATAAAGCAAGAAGCATGTTAACACACGACGCCATAATCAAATCACTATCGGCCTCTGATCTCGAAAACCCCACGATCATGCTTTTGATCGAGATCATTCGCAATCAGCAGGAAGAAATCTCCCGGCTCAAAGATGAAATTGCCCGACTGAAGGGGCAGCCCCCGAGGCCGAAGCTCCGTCCGTCGATCCTCGAAGGAAATCAATCCGGAAAACCGGGACAGACCCCATCCAAATCGCGAAAGAAAAAACGATCTGTCTCCAGGCGGCAACTCCCGGG